>NZ_JCALED010000020.1:0-2539 GCF_059813205.1 Mycobacterium sp. NGS17
TGCACACGTCCAACACGGCGGCGGCGGGCTGACACCCTCAGATATCGCACCCGCCCGGCTTCACCAACACCAGCTGGACGACCTGGAGCAGAAGAGCCGGATCGCCGACGTGTTGCCGCTGACCCCGATGCAGCACGGGCTGCTTTTTCACGCCAGCACCGCACACGGCGGCGACGACGCTTACGTGGTGCAGCTGGACATCGCGTTGAGCGGGCCCCTCCACCGCCACCGGCTGCGGGAGGCTGTGTGCGCGGTCGTCGACCGCCATCCCAACCTCGCGGCCCGGTTCTGCCAACAGTTCCACGAGCCGGTGCAGGTCATCCCCGCTGATCCCGAGGTGCCCTGGCAGTATGTCGACCTGGACGGCATCGAGGCCGACGAGCCGATTCAGTCGGCGTGTGCGGCCGAACGCGCGGCGGTCTGCGACCTCAGCGACCCGCCAGCGTTTCGGGTGACGTTGATCCGCACCGCTCCCGAGCAGCACCGGATCGTGGTGACCTCTCACCACATCGTCGTGGACGGCTGGTCGCTGCCGCTATTGCTGGCCGAAATCTTCGCCGGCTATCAGGGGCAGCGGCTGCCCGCGCCGGTTCCGTATCGCCGCTTTGTCAGCTGGCTCGCCGAGAGGGACCTCGATGCCGCCCGCGCCGCCTGGCGCGCGGTGCTGGCCGACTTTGACACCCCCACGCTGATCGGCCCGCCGGGGCGCGCACAGCTCGGGCAACGAGGCGTTACCTCGTACCGGTTGTCGGAGCAGACCACGCGGGCGCTCAACGAGCTGGCCCGCGCGCAGCACACCACCGTCAACACCGTGCTGCAGGCGGCCTGGGCGCAGCTGCTAGTAGGGCTCACCGGCCAGCACGACGTCGCCTTCGGTGCGGTGGTCTCGGGCCGGCCGGCCGAGGTGCCGGGCGCCGACGCGATGGTGGGCCTGCTGATTAACACCGTGCCGGTGCGGGCCAACCTCACGCCGACAACCACCACTACCGACCTGCTCGACCAACTGCAGCATGCACACACCAAAACCGTTGAGCACCAACACCTTGCGCTTAGCGAGATCCACCGCATCACCGGCCACGACAATCTGTTCGACACCCTTTTCGTGCTGGAGAACTATCCGGTCGACACCGGGGCGTTGGCGGGGGCCGACGGTTTGACCATCACCGGCTTCACCAGCCGCGAATCCACCGACTATCCGCTGACGGTCCAGGCCGTCGCCGGTAACGAACTCGGGCTGCGTGTCGAATTCGACACGGATGTGTTCGACGCCGCAGACATCGAAACCATCGTCAAGCGATTCCGCCGCGCCCTGGAAGCAATGGCCACCGATCCGGCCCGACGGTTGTCGTCGATAGATGTGCTGGACGGCGGTGAGCACGCTCGTCTGGATCAGATTGGCAACCGCGCGGTGCTGAGCCAGCCCGGGGCGCCGGTGTCGATTGCGGCGGCGTTCGGCGCCCAGGTCGTACGCACACCCGAGGCGGTCGCGCTGACCTGCAGCGGTGTTTCCATGACGTACCGGGAGCTGGACGAAGCAGCTAACCGATTGGCGCACTTGTTAATCGGCGCGGGTGCGGGTCCGGGTGAGTGTGTGGCGCTGCTGTTTACCCGGTCGGCTGAGGCCGTCGTGGCCATCTTGGCGGCGTTGAAGACCGGGGCGGCTTACCTACCGATCGATCCCGCGCATCCGGCTGCCCGGATCGCATTCATGATCGAAGACTCCGGGCCGATCGCCGCGGTCACCACTTCCGATCTGGCCGCCCGGCTGGACGGGCATGCGCTGCTAATCGTCGATATCGACGACCCCCGCCTTGACACCCAACCCAGCACCGATTTGCCAGTGCCGGCCCCGGACGATATCGCCCACGTCATCTACACCTCGGGCACCACCGGTGTGCCCAAAGGTGTTGCGGTAACGCAGTACAACGTGGTGCAGCTGTTCGAGTCGCTCGACGCCGGGCTGGACCTGGCTTCGCCCCAGGTGTGGACGCAATTTCACTCATACGCTTTCGACTTCTCGGTCTGGGAGATCTGGGGCGCCCTGTTGCATGGTGGCCGGCTGGTAGTGATCCCGGACTCGGTAACTCGCTCACCCGACGACTTCCACGCCCTGCTGGTCGCTGAGCGGGTGACCGTGCTGACCCAAACCCCTTCTGCGGTTAAAGCTTTGCCGCATGAGGGTTTGGAGTCGGCGGCACTGGTGATCGGCGCCGAGCCCTGTCCGGTCGAGGTGGTGGATCGGTGGGCGCCCGGCCGGGTGATGGTCAACGTCTACGGGCCCACTGAGACGACGATGTGGGCGTCCAAGAGTGCGCCCTTGAAGGCGGGCTCAGGTGCGCCACCGATCGGTGTGCCGGTAGCGGGGGCAGCGTTCTTCGTGCTGGACGGGTGGTTGCGCCCGGTGCCGGTCGGGGTGGCCGGCGAGTTGTATGTGGCCGGCCGGGGTGTGGGCGTGGGCTATTGGCGCCGCACGGGCCTTACGGCCTCACGGTTTGTGGCGTGTCCTTTTGGTGGGTCGGGGGCGCGGATGTATCGCACT
>NZ_JCALED010000021.1:0-1849 GCF_059813205.1 Mycobacterium sp. NGS17
TTGGGCAACGGCGGGCGCCTCGAACACCGCCCGCACGGAAAGACCGGTGTCCAGGCCTTTGTTGATCGCGGCGATCAAACGCATCGCCGACAGCGAATCCCCGCCCAGCTCGAAGAACGAGTCATCCACCCCGACCCGCTCCACACCGAGCACTTCGGCGTAAATCCCGGCCAAGATCTCCTCGGTGGCCGTGGCCGGAGCGCGATAGTGCCCGGTGTAATCCGGGGCGGGCAACGCGCGGATGTCGAGCTTGCCGTTAGCGGTCAACGGCAACGCTTCGAGCCCCACCACCGCGGCGGGGATCATGTAATCCGGCAACCGCTCGGCCAGTGCGCTACGCAGGGTCGCGGGGTCGGCGGTGCCGGTGATGTAGCCGATCAGGCGTTTGATCCCGGGTTGGTCTTCGCGGGCGATCACCACCGCCTGCTCCACCCCGGCCAGGGTGGTCAGGGCGGCCTGGATTTCGCCGAGTTCGATGCGGTAGCCGCGGATCTTGACCTGCTCATCCGCGCGGCCCAGGTAGTCCAGCTGCCCATCAGCGCGCCAACACACCAGATCCCCGGTCCGATACATCCGCTGCCCCGGCGCTCCGAAGGGACACGCCACAAACCGCGACCCGGTCAACCCCGCCCGGCCCACATAACCGACCCCCACCCCGGCGCCGGCCACATACAACTCACCGATCACCCCCACCGGCACCGGGCGCAACCACCCATCGAGGACGAACAACGCCGCCCCAGCCACCGGCGAACCGATCGGCGGCGCCCCCGACCCCGCCACCAGCGGCGCACTGATTGACACGTCCACCGTGGTCTCTGTCGGCCCATAGGCGTTGACCATCACCCGGCCCGGCGCCCACCGATCCACCAGCGAGGCAGGGCACGGCTCGCCGCCAACCACCAACGCCGCCGACTCCAACCCTTGCGGGGACAACACATCCATCGCTGAGGGGGTTTGGCTTAAGACGTTGACGTGTTCGGCAACGAGGAGGGCGTGGAAGTCTTGCGGGGAGCGGGTGACCTCGTCGGGCACCACCACCAGGCGTCCGCCGTGCAGCAGCGCCCCCCAGATCTCCCGGACGGACGCGTCGAAGGCATACGAATGCCACTGCGTCGACACCTTTGCCGGCCCCGGCGCCGACATGCCTGCATCCAGCGCCCGCATCAGCTGAGTGACGTTGTGGTGGGTGACCGCTACACCCTTGGGCACCCCGGTAGTGCCCGATGTGTAGATGATGTGGGCGATGTCATCGGCGGCCGGCGCCGGCAAACCGGTGTGGGGATAGGTGTGGATGTGGGGGTCCTCGACCTCGATGACCGCCCCGCCGAAGCCCTCGAGCCGGGCACGCAGTTGCGCGGTGCTGACCGCGGCGATGGGTGCGGCGTCGTCGAGCATGAACCCGACACGTGCTTCTGGCAACGCCGGGTCGATGGGCAGGTAGGCGGCGCCGGTTTTGAGGACGGCCAGGATGGCGGTGATCGCTTCGGCGCTGCGGGGCAGTAGCAGTGCGATGCAGTGTCCGGGGGCTGCGCCGTGGGCGGCCAGGAGGTGGGCCAGTTGGTTCGCGGTGTCCTCGAGCTCGCGGTAGGTCAGTGACAGGTTTGCGTCGCGGATCGCCACCGCGTCGGCAGTGCGCGCGACCTGGGCGGTGAACAGCGCCGGAATCGAGTCCGCTGGACCAGTGGTCGTTATCAAGGTGGCGCGGTTGCTCAGGGTGTCGAGGTGGGTGTGTTCGGATTCGTCGAGTAGGTCGATGTCGGCGAGGGGTTGGTCGGGTTGGGTGGTCATGGTTGTGAGAAGCCGTTGCAACCGCGCTACCAAAACCTCGATGGTGGCTGCATCGAAGACG
>NZ_JCALED010000022.1:0-1571 GCF_059813205.1 Mycobacterium sp. NGS17
TTGTCGCTCACTGGTGGACAGTGTGTCGGTCGATGGTTTCTGATGGGGCTACTTAGACGATGAGGTGTCGGTGGCTCCGGATGGGCTGTCGATGCACCCGAGGTGCCGTCGAGTCACTGCCTTTGTCGCTTGACACGCCGATGTCCACTCTTAGTGTTGCGGGGCTCGGCGGTTCCCGGGGTGTGGTGACCGTCGACAGGGCGATGCGTCAGGAGATCTGAACGCCGAGCAGTGAGCATCACAGGTATCACACCCCGCGCCGATGAGGGTGCCTCCCCACTGGGATCAGCAGCGAGGAGGCTGTCATGCAGTATGCCCCAGCGAGATTGGCCGACCAACCGTTCAATGGTTTGACGTGTGGAATCGATTGGGCCCGTGACGATCACGCAGTCGCAATCATCGACACGAATGCCCATGTTATCTACCGCGGCGTCATCGAACATAGCGCCAGAGGCCTCAAGAACCTGATCGCCGTGGTGACCCGCCACGGTGTCGGGGAAGTGGCCATCGAACGTCCCGACGGGCCAGTGGTCGAAGCCCTGCTCGAGGCTGGACTGACGGTGGTTGTAGTCAATCCCAACCAGGTGAAGAATCTGCGCAGCCGCTATGGGTCGGCCGGCAATAAGGACGACCGCTTCGATGCGTTCGTGTTGGCCGACACGTTGCGCACTGACCGGGCCCGGCTACATCCCTTGACCCCCGATAGCGCTGCGACTACCGCGCTGCGCGCGTTGTGTCGAGCCCGCAAAGACCTCGTGATCCATCGCGTGCGGGTGGCAAACCAGCTGCGTGCGCACCTCAACCGTGTCTATCCCGCGCCGGTCGGATTGTTCGATGCCTTGGACTCGCCGATCAGTTTGGCGTTCCTGAGCCGCTTTGATTGCCAGGACCGTGCGGACTGGCTGACCCCCAAACGCTTGGGTGCCTGGCTGGCCTCAGTGGGCTACAAAGGCCGTACCGACCCCGCGGTACTGCACGCCCGACTCAACGCCGGCCCGCGCGGATTCACCGGGCCCCACGCCGGGGCCTACGTCGCGATTACCACCGCCCTGGTGGCCACCCTAAACAACCTGGTGGCTCAGATCGCTGAGTTGTCGGCCCAGATACGCCAACAGCTCGCCGCTCACGCTGATGGCCCTATTTTCACCAGCCTGCCCCGTAGCGGCACCGTTCGGGCCGCACGGCTGCTCGCCGAAATCGGTGATTGTCGTGGCCGGTTTCCCACCCCAAATGCGTTGGCCTGTTTGGCCGGCGTGGCACCTTCGACCCGCCAATCCGGAAAAATGCGGTCCGTTGGGTTCCGCTGGGCTTGCGACAAACAGCTACGCGACGCCGTCTGCGACTTCGCCAACGACTCCCGCCACGCCAATCCCTGGGCCGCGGACCTCTACAACCGCGCCCGCGCCCGCGGCCACGACCACCCCCACGCCACCCGCATCCTGGCCCGCGCCTGGCTCCACGTCATCTGGCATTGCTGGCAGACCAACACCCCCTACGACCCCAGTCACCACCGCGCCCTCCAAACCCTGCTCACACAACAACAGCGAGCCGCCACTTGACACAGGGCAACT
>NZ_JCALED010000023.1:0-1488 GCF_059813205.1 Mycobacterium sp. NGS17
CCGTTGGTGCAGGTGATGTTGGCCTGGCAAAACCTTCCCGGGGTGGGCATGGGTGATGCGGCTGGGTTGGCGTTGGGTGATCTAGAGGTCTCTGAATTGCCGGTGCACACCCGTACTGCGCGTACGGATTTGTCGTTGTCGTTGGCCGAGCGTTGGACCCACGCCGGTGAGCCGGCGGGGATTGGTGGGTCGGTGGAGTTCCGTACCGACGTGTTCGATGCGCAGAGTGTCGAGGTGTTGGTCGGGCGGTTGGAGCGGGTGTTGGAGGTGATGGCGACCGATCCGGGGCGGCGGTTGTCGTCGATCGATGTGCTCGATGCCGGTGAGCGTGTGCGTCTAGATGAGCTCGGTAATCGTGCGGTGTTGTCTCGGCCGGTGAGCGCGTCGGTGTCGGTTCCGGTGGTGTTCGGCGAGCATGTGGCGCGCGCCCCGGAGGCGGTGGCGATCAGCTTCGAGGGTCGCTCGATGAGTTATCGGGATCTTGATGAGGCGTCGAATCGGTTGGCGCATTTGTTGGTTGGTCGGGGTGTGGGGCCGGGGCAGTGTGTGGCGTTGTTGTTGGAGCGCTCGGCGGGGGCGGTCGTGGCGATGTTGTCGGTGCTCAAGGCGGGGGCGTCGTATCTGCCGATCGATGCCGGGCAGCCTGATGCGCGGATCGAATTCATGCTTGCCGATGCCAGGCCAATGGCGGTGCTCACGACTGCGGGTTTGGTTGATCGGTTGGCTGGTTTTGGGGTTCGGGTCATCGAGGTCGATGATCCTGCGGTGCATGACCAGCCCGGCACCGCCCTGCCGGCGCCGGCCGGCGATGATGTCGCGTATCTGATTTACACCTCGGGTACTACCGGTGTGCCTAAGGGGGTGGCGGTCACTCATCAGAACGTGACGCATTTGGCGGCCTCGTTGCCGAGCGGTCTGCCGGCCGAGCAGGTTTGGACGCAGTGTCATTCGTATGCGTTTGACTTTTCGGTGTGGGAGATCTGGGCGGCGCTGCTCGGTGGGGGCCGGTTGGTGGTGGTGCCCGAGCAGGTGGTGGGCTCACCACAGGATTTCCACGATCTGCTGATCAGTGAGCGGGTCAATGTGTTGACCCAAACCCCTTCTGCGGTAGGCGTTTTACCGTCTGAGGGTTTGGAGTCGGTGGCGGTGTTGCTCGGTGGTGAGGCGTGTCCGGTCGAGGTGGTGGATCGGTGGGCGCCCGGGCGGGTGCTGATCAATGCGTATGGTCCCACCGAGGCCACGGTGTATGCGTCGATGAGCGCGCCGTTGTCAGTCGGGGATGCGGTGGTGCCCATTGGTGCGCCGGTATCGACGGCGGCGTTGTTTGTTCTCGATGAGTGGTTGCGCCCGGTGCCGGTCGGGGTGGCCGGCGAGTTGTATGTGGCCGGGCGCGGGGTGGGTGTCGGCTATCTGGGCCGGGCCGGCTTGACCGGGTCGCGGTTTGTGGCGTGTCCATTTGGTGGGTCGGGGGCGCGGATGTATCGCACC
>NZ_JCALED010000024.1:0-1445 GCF_059813205.1 Mycobacterium sp. NGS17
GCCGATTTCGGTTGGCGGGTTGTGGATGCGGTGGGTTGGTCGGTGGGCCGGTTGGAGGAGGCGGTCGGGGCTGCGGCGCGGTATGCGTTTGATTTGGCGGGTGAGATTCCGTTGCGGGCGCAGCTTTTCCGGGTTGCTGAGGATGAGCATGTGTTGGTGGCGGTGGTGCATCATATCGCTGCTGATGGGGCTTCGGTGGGGCCGTTGGTGCGGGATTTGGGTGTGGCGTATGCCAGCCGGTCGGTGGGGCAGGTGCCGGGGTGGGCGCCGTTGGCGGTGCAGTATGTCGATTACACGTTGTGGCAGCGGGCGCAGTTTGGTGAGCTCGAGGACAGTGGTAGTCGGATCGCTGGGCAGTTGGCGTATTGGGAAGATGTGTTGGCCGGGATGCCCGAGCGGGTGCAGTTGCCCACGGATCGGCCGTATCCGGCGGTGGCGGATTATCGCGGGGCCACGGTGGGTGTGGAGTGGTCGGCTGAGTTGCAGGCGCGGGTGCGTCAGTTGGCCGGTGAGCATAATGCGACCAGTTTCATGGTGGTGCAGGCTGCGTTAGCGGTGTTGTTGTCCAAGGTCAGCGCCAGTGTGGATGTGGCGGTGGGTTTCCCGATCGCGGGGCGGCGTGATCCTGCGCTTGATGAGTTGGTGGGTTTTTTCGTCAACACGTTGGTGTTGCGGGTGGATTTGGGTGCTGATCCCACGGTGGGGGAGTTGTTGGCGCAGGTGCGGGCGCGCAGTTTGGCGGCCTATGAGCATCAGGATGTGCCGTTTGAGGTGTTGGTGGAGCGGCTCAATCCGGCGCGGTCGTTGACTCATCATCCGTTGGTTCAGGTGATGTTGGCGTGGCAGAACTGGCAAGACGGTGCTGCGGCCGGGGCGATGTTGGGGGATTTGCAGGTTCGGCCGTTGCGGGCGGATACCCATACGGCGCGGATGGATTTGACGTGGTCGTTGGCGGAGCGTTTCACCGATGCTGGTGAGCCTGCTGGCATTGGTGGGGAGGTGGAGTTTCGCACCGATGTGTTCGATGCGGCCAGCATTGAGGTGTTGATCGAGCGGTTGCAGCGGGTGGTGCTGGCGATGACGGCCGATCCGGCGCGGCGGTTGTCCTCGGTCGAGGTGTTGGGTGCGGGTGAGTTGGCCCAGTTGGAGGGTTGGGGTAATCGGGCGGTGCTGGCTCGGCCGGCGGGGGTGGGGGTCTCGATTCCGGCGGTGTTCGCCGCGCAGGTGGCCCGCGCGCCTGAGGCGGTGGCACTCAGTTTCGCCGGCCGGTCGATGACCTATGGCGAGCTTGATGAGGCCTCGAATCGGTTGGCGCACTTGTTGATTGGCCACGGTGCGGGTCCGGGGCAGCGGGTGGGGTTGCTGTTGCCCCGCTCCGCTGAGGCGATCGTGGCCATCCTGGCGGTGCTCAAGACCGGCGCCACGTACGTGCCGATCGATCCAGC
>NZ_JCALED010000025.1:0-1439 GCF_059813205.1 Mycobacterium sp. NGS17
CTTGGATTCAAGCGGTGGCTGCAGTGAATGTGGACGGATTTGAGAGTAATCGGTCGAGTTCTTCGGCGGGGGTGCGCCAACCCAGGCGTTTGCGGGGCCGGGCGTTGAGTTCGGCGGCGACCTGGTCGAGCCATCCTGGGCCGTAGAACCACAGGTCGGTGCCTTTGGGGAAGTATTGGCGCAGCAGGCCGTTGGTGTTTTCGTTGGTGCCACGCTGCCAGGGGCTGTGCGGATCGCAGAAGTAAATCGGCAGTCCGGTGGCCTCGGTGATTTTGGTGTGCAGCGCCATCTCGCTGCCTTGGTCCCAGGTCAGTGAGCGACACAGGATCTCGGGGATCTCGGGGATCTTGGCCGATATCGCAGCTGCGAGGGTGGCCGCGGTGCGGTCGCCGGGCAGATGCAGCAACACCACGAACCCGGTGGTGCGCTCCACGAGGGTGCCGATCGCCGAGCCTGAAGCGGTGCTGCCCAAGATCAGATCGCCTTCCCAGTGCCCGGGAATCGCGCGGTCCTCAGCTTCAGCGGGTCGCTCACTGATGTTGATCATGTCTTTGAACTTGCCGCGGGCCTCGGTGCGGCCCTGCGGTTTTCGTTGTGTGCGGCCGGTGCGCAGCGCGGTCTTGACCAGCTTGGCCAACTCCCCGCGAGGTTGGACATAGATGGCTTGGTAGATCGTCTCGTGCGACACCCACATCTCCGGATCATTGGGGAAATCCTCACGCAGCCGACCCGCAATTTGCTCGGGACTATGCCGCTTCTTCAAGCGTGCCACCACCTCGGCCAACAATGCGGGCCTGGCCTGGAGGTGACGCAATTTGGGCCGTGCGCGGTTGGCTTCGGTTACGTCTTGACCGACTCGGGCCCGATACCCCGACGGGGTCTGCCCACGGCTGATCTCCCGATTAATCGTGTCGCAATGTCTGCCCAAGACCGTCGCAGCTTTCTGCGGTGAGCAGCCGTCTTCGAGTAATTGCTCCAATCGATAGCGCTCGATGAAGCTCAACAGCGCTCGTGTTGGCCGAGCCGCATCGACTGACGTGACCGGCGGATCGGCCGGCGCTGGTGTTCTGGGCACAAAGCCAGCCTGAGTCACCCAGGCTCGGGCGCGGTTGCGTGACACACCGACGGACATAGCGGCCTGTTCGGGGGCCGCTCCTGTCCGCACTGCCGTCCAGAACGCCTCACGAACCTCGGCTGAATACCGATGGCCGTAGTGGCTCGTGGTCACGGCGATGCCTGCAGCTTTGGCCCACTTGTTGCCCGTCGTAGCAGCAACCCCGACCATCGTGGCCGCGACTGAAAACGAAACCCCCGACCTCACCGCCTCAAGGAAAGCCGCATGCGCAGACTCCGGAACTTCTTTGCTGCCCCGCCCCTTAAACGCCATCGAAACAACACCCCCAACCAATCAGGTGTTGCAGCGACCGCTTGAGCCCGCC
>NZ_JCALED010000026.1:0-962 GCF_059813205.1 Mycobacterium sp. NGS17
CGGGCCGTATCTGGCGCGCGGCGCCGCCGACCTGGTCCCTTCGGCGCAGCTACTGGACACTTACAGCCCCGAAATCTATTGCACGCTGCGCAACTACCACGACATCGTGCCCATCACCGGTGCCTCCGAGGGCGGTTTCAACGGCTACTCGTTGAACATGAACACCGAGGCGCTGTCCGGATTGGGGCTGGTCGCGAATCCCCTGTCGCTGGTTGCCATCTCCGCGCTCACGCTGGGGCTCGGCGGCGCGGTCGGCCTGATCGGTGGTGCGCCCAATCCCTACGTCTACCCGGAGAACCTGCCCCGGGTGAACGCGCGCGGCGGTCCGGGCGGGGCGCCGGGGTGCTGGCAGAAGATCACCCGCGATCTGTGGCCGGCACCGGAGCTGGTGATGGACACCGGCAACAGCCTCGCGCCGTACAACCATCTCGACACCGGATCGCCGTATGCGATCGAGTACGTCTGGGGCCGCCAGGTGGGAGATAACACCATCAACCCGTAACACGTAGCCAGTGGCCGAAGCCTCTGCGGGACAGGATAATTCGCTTCCGAGACGATCGGCTCGCCGGAATCGGTGAAGGTGGTCACCCGAGCGACGAGGCTGTGCACCCGCAGGTTGGCGCCGTTGCTTTGTTTGTGCCACTGCATCGCGGTACATTTCACTGGTCTTATTCCATAGGTGTACAGGCCAGCGCCGGGTGGCGACGGCCCCGAGGCGAGGGGCAGCGGTGGCGACGGTGGGTTATCCGGATAACCAACCGCGCGGGTGGCGGTCCATCGCCGGGCCCACAACTTTCGGGCTCACGGTGTAGGCCATGGAAGGTTCACCCGTTCAGATCAACGACTCGCGAGAGCCGCCCTACCGGTTGATCACCTTTGTCGTGGCGGTCGTTCTCGCCGTCATCTTCACCCTGGTTTACATCCAGTTCCGCGGAGGGTTCACGCCCAAGACCGAGTTGACC
>NZ_JCALED010000027.1:0-961 GCF_059813205.1 Mycobacterium sp. NGS17
AGGTAGTTAAAGCCCAGGGTGGGGTCGGGTTGGTTGAGGTCGACCTCGGGGTTGAGGTAGCGCAGCGCGCCGTAGCTCAGCGGGTGGGGCAGGGCGCGGAGTTGTTCTTTGGCGTGTTTGAGCAGGGTCCCCAGCCCGGGGTCACCGGCGCTGATCTGGGCCCACTGGTGGTGGGCGGCGCCGATGGTCAGTGCGACCGGGTATTTGGTGGTGAACCAGCCCACCGTTTGGGACAGGTCTAGGTGGGGGTGGAGGTCTTCGTGGCGGCCGTGGCCTTCGACGTCGATGCCGATCGGGGCGGCGCCGTTGCCCACGAACTGGGCTACCGCCATGGCGTAGGCGATCAGCAAGATGTCTTGGATGCCGGTGTGAAACGCCGCGGGGACCTCACCGAGCAGCGCCGCGGTGGTGTCGGTATCCAGGGTCACCGACAGGTGCCCGGCGCTGGCGTAGGTATCCAGTGCTGGTTGGGGGGCGGGCAACGGGGCCGCGGCGCTGGCCACTTGTTTCCAGGCATCAGCGCACTCGAGCACCTCTGGGCGTGCGGCGTAGTCGCCCAGCAGCTGGGCCCACCGGTGAAACGAGGTGCCCTCGATGGCCAGCGTGACGGGGTGGCCGGCGCGGTGTTGGGTCCAGGCGGTGTTCAGATCACCCAGCAGCACCCGCCAGGACACCGCGTCGATGACCAGGTGGTGAATGATCAACGCCAACTGCCCGGTCGCGCCGGCCCACACCGCGACCAGCATCACCCCAGCAGCTGGATCCAACCCCGACCGCGCCTCGATCAACGCCTCATCGGTGATCACCTCGCTGGTGTGCACCCGGTGGCGGGCATCGATGACACCGGTCTCGGGGACCTGTAGTGACCACTGCCCGGCGTCGTCGATGTTTAGGTGGGCGCGCAGCATGGCGTGGCGGTCGAGCAGGGCCTGGATCACGGTGATGACGTCGTGGTGGGTGG
>NZ_JCALED010000028.1:0-840 GCF_059813205.1 Mycobacterium sp. NGS17
GGGCCGACCGAGACCACGATCTATGCCACGCTGAGCGCCCCGCTGGTGGCGGGGTCGGGGGCCCCGCCGATCGGCTCACCGGTGGGTCAGGCGGCGTTGTTCGTCCTTGATGGGTGGTTGCGTCCGGTGCCGGTGGGGGTGATCGGTGAGTTGTATGTGGCCGGCGCCGGGGTGGGCGTGGGTTATGTGGGCCGCGCGGGGTTGACCGGGTCGCGGTTTGTGGCGTGCCCCTTCGCCGGGCCCGAGGCCCCCGGACAACGCATGTATCGCACCGGGGACCTGGTGTGTTGGCGCGCTGATGGGCAGCTGGACTACTTGGGCCGCGCCGATGAGCAGGTCAAGATCCGCGGCTACCGCATCGAACTCGGCGAAATCCAGGCCGCCCTGACCGCATTGGATGGGGTGGAGCAGGCGGTGGTGCTCGCCCGCGAAGACCAACCCGGGGCCAAACGCCTGATCGGCTACATCACCGGGCACGCCGACCCCGCAACCCTGCGCAGCGCGCTGGCCGAACACCTGCCCGCCTACATGATCCCCGCCGCCATCATCGCCGTAGACGCACTGCCGCTGACCCCCAACGGCAAACTCGACACCCGCGCCCTGCCCGCCCCCGACTACACCACCACCGAGCACTACCGCGCCCCCTCCACGCCCACCGAGGAAATCCTGGCCGGCATCTACGCCGACATCCTCGGCCTCGAACGAGTCGGGGTCGATGACTCATTCTTCGAACTCGGCGGCGACAGCATTTCGGCGATGCGAGTCATCGCCGCGATCAACAAGGGTCTGGACACTGGTCTTTCCGTGCGGGCGGTGTTCGAGGCACCCACGATCGGCCAG
>NZ_JCALED010000029.1:0-810 GCF_059813205.1 Mycobacterium sp. NGS17
CCCGCGAGGACCGCCCCGGTGACAAGCGCTTGGTCGCCTACATCACCGGGACAGCCGACGCGGCCGGGGTGCGAAGCCAACTGGCGGACCGGTTGCCGCCATATATGGTGCCGGCCGCGGTGGTAGCGCTCGACCATTTGCCGTTGACGGTAAACGGCAAACTCGACTCCCGGGCCCTGCCTACGCCGGATTACGGTGTGGGTGATTCTCGGGGTCCGGTTGCTCCTTCCGAGGAGATTTTGGCGGGTATTTACGCGCGGATTTTGGGTGTGGAGCGGGTCGGTGTGGATGACTCGTTCTTCGATTTGGGCGGCGACAGCATTTCGGCGATGCGTTTGGTCGCGGCGGTCAATTCGGGTTTGGGTGCCGGTGTTTCGGTGCGCGATCTGTTTGAGGCGCCTTCGGTTGCGCAATTGGCGCCTCGCATCGGTGTTGATGGGGGTGGGCTGGAGCCGTTGGTGGCGGTGCAGCGGCCGGCGGTGGTGCCGTTGTCGTTTGCGCAGAGCCGGTTGTGGTTCCTTGACCAGTTGCAGGGGCCGTCCGCGGTCTACAACATGCCAACGGGGTTGCGGTTGAGCGGTCCCCTGAATGCCGACGCGCTGGGTGCGGCGCTGGCCGATGTGGTGGACCGCCACGAAAGCCTTCGCACGCTGTTCCCCGCGTTCGAGGGGACACCCCAGCAGGTGGTGGTACCCGTCGAGCGGGCCGACTTTGGTTGGCAGATCATTGATGCCACGAGCTGGCGGGCGGCCCGGCTTGCTGAGGCCGTCGGCGCCGAGTTACGTCGCCCGTTCGATCTGGCAAGCGAGA
>NZ_JCALED010000003.1:0-503218 GCF_059813205.1 Mycobacterium sp. NGS17
GCGTCGGGCGCCACGCTGGCGTGACGCTCGGCGGGAGCTTGACGGCCGGTCCGCCGCCAGCAAAGGTCGGCTCATGCTCGAGGTGATCGGCAAGGGGTCGTGCACCGAAGCGCATCCGGTGCCGCTGCTCTTCGTGCACGGCGGCTGGCATGGCGCGTGGTGCTGGGAACACTTCTTGGACTTCTTCGCCGAGGCCGGCTACCGCGCGGTCGCGATGAGCCTGCGCGGACACGGCGCCAGCCCCACGGCCAAGCCGCTGCCGAAGGTGTCGATCCGCGACTACATCGATGACGTCCGCACGGTGGCCGACGACCTGGGCGGCGCGCCGGTCCTGGTGGGTCATTCCCTGGGCGGTTTCGTGATCCAGCGCTACCTCGAAGATCGCAGCGCGCCGGCCGCGGTGCTGGTGGGCTCGGTGCCCCCGCAGGGCGTGCTCACCCTGGCGTTGCGGGTGTGGCGGCGGCGACCCTCGATGACGATGGAATCGTGGAGCGATCCCACGCTGCTGAAGTTCCTCGCCACCCCGGCGCTGGCCCGTGAGTACCTGTTCTGCGCCGACACGCCCGAGGCCGTCGTCGAATCGTGCCGGCAACGCGCGGGGGCCGAGAGCGTTCGCGCGGCCATGACCGACCCGATCGTCCGCCGCGTCAGAACCAAGCGGGTGACCACGCCGATCTTGGTGCTGGGCGCCGAGCACGACGGCTTCGTCAGCGTCCGCGAGGTGCGCAACACGGCGCGCGCCTACCGCACCGAGCCGGAATTCTTCTCCATGGGCCACAACATGATGCTCGAACCGGGCTGGGCCGACGTTGCCGGACGCATCCACCAATGGCTGCAGACCCGCAAAACGGTGAGCCCGACACAGTAGCCGGTCGAGTCGTTACTGCGCCGAAAAGCGTTCGCGTGCTAGATTTCACAGCCGCGACTCAATCGAGTCAGCCGCGTCGGCGAGCAATGAACGGGGGGCCTGTGTCGATGCCGCTCGGCGACATCCAGGCGCGGGCCGACGACGCAGGCGTGCTGCGCGGCTGGCAGCGCAGGGCGCTGGTCAAGTACCTCGCCGGCCGGCCGCGCGATTTCCTGGCGGTGGCCACCCCGGGCGCGGGGAAAACGACGTTCGCCCTACGGGTGGCGGCCGAACTGCTCGGCCAACGCGCCGTCGAGCACGTCACCGTCGTGGTGCCCACCGAGCACCTGAAGGTGCAGTGGGCGCAGGCCGCGCAGCGCTACGGCCTGGCCCTGGACCCGAGGTTTACCAACAGCAACCCGCGGATCGCGCCGGAGTATCACGGCGTGATGGTCACCTACGCGCAGGTCGCCGCGCATCCGACGCTGCACCGGGTGCGCACCGAGCAGCGCAGGACCCTGGTCATCTTCGACGAGATACACCACGGCGGTGACGCCAAGACGTGGGGCGACGCCATCCGCGAAGCCTTCGGCGACGCCACCCGCCGGCTCGCGCTGACGGGCACGCCCTTCCGCAGCGACGACAGCCCCATCCCGTTCGTGACCTATGAGGCGGGCCCCGACGGGATACGGCGTTCGCGGGCCGACCACACCTACGGCTACACCGATGCGCTTGCCGACGGCGTGGTCCGGCCGGTGGTGTTTCTCGCCTACTCCGGGGAGGCGCGGTGGCGCGACAGCGCCGGCGAGGAGCACGCGGCCCGCCTCGGCGAGCCCCTGTCGGCCGAGCAGACCGCGCGCGCGTGGCGCACGGCGCTGGACCCCGCCGGCGAATGGATGCCCGCGGTGATCACCGCCGCGGATCTGCGGCTGCGCCAATTGCGCACGCACATACCGGATGCCGGTGGAATGATCATCGCCTCGGATCAGACCGCCGCGCGCGCCTACGCCGCCCTGCTGACGAAGCTGACCGGCGAGGCGCCGACGCTCGTGCTCTCCGACGATCCCGGATCGTCGGCGCGCATCAGCGAATTCGCCGCGAGCACCAGCCGCTGGCTGGTCGCGGTGCGGATGGTCTCCGAGGGCGTCGACGTGCCGCGGCTGTCGGTCGGGATCTACGCCACCAGCGCCTCGACGCCGCTGTTCTTCGCCCAGGCCGTCGGCCGGTTCGTGCGGTCGCGCCGCCCGGGGGAAATCGCGAGCATCTTCGTGCCGTCGGTGCCGAACCTGCTCCAGCTGGCCAGCGAGCTGGAGGCTCAGCGCAACCACGTGCTCGGCGAGCCGCACCGCGTCTCCGAGGGCGACCCGCTCGAGGGCGATCCGGCCACCAAGACGCAGGACGAGAAGGGTGACCTCGACAAGGGGTTCACCTCATTGGGTGCCGACGCGGAACTCGATCAGCTCATCTTCGACGGATCGTCGTTCGGCACCGCCGCTCCCGCCGGCAGCGAGGAGGAGGCGGACTACCTCGGCATCCCGGGGCTGCTCGATGCCGAGCAGATGCGCACGCTGCTGCACCAGCGTCAAGACGAACAGCTGCAGAGGCGGGCCCGATTGCAAAAGGAGGCCGGATCGCCGGCGGGCGTGCAGGCCCCGTCCGCCACCGTGCACGGCCAGCTTCGGGAGTTGCGCCGCGAGCTGAACACCCTCGTCTCGATCGCCCACCACCGGACGGGCAAGCCGCACGGGTGGATTCACAACGAGCTGCGTCGCCGCTGCGGTGGCCCGCCGATTGCCGCGGCGAGCCGCGAACAGCTGCGCGCTCGCATCGACGTGGTGCGCCAGCTCAACGCCGAGCATTCATGAGTGGGTGCGGCCGGGCGAGGGGGGTCGCCCCCATCACACTCAGTCGCCGACGGGTTCCTCGAGCACCTCGACCGCCGGGCCGCCCAAGACGGCCAGCAGGCTCTGCTCGACCCCGTCGCGCGCGCCGTGCTCGGCGCCGGCGGCCGCATCGGCCACTTCGGCAGGCACCGTCACGCAGAAGACGTCCGCCGCGGTCGACCCGAAGGTGTTGACCTTCGCCCAGACGATGTCGGTGCCCGCCACCTCCAGCGCGCGGGTCAGCAGGGCGAGCAATCCGAGTCGGTCCATGGCGCGCACCTCGACGATCAACTGGTCGGGTGAGGCCGAGTCGACCCACAGGATGCGGGGCGGCGCGCTCGACCGCGTGACGGGAACCCCGACCTGGACCTCACCCGCCCGGCCGGTGGCCGCGCTGACGGCGTCGGTGTCGCGCTTTTCCAGCGCACCCAACACGTCGACGTCGCCGGCCAGCGCGCCGGTGAACTGCTGGCGCAGCAGGCCCGCTTCCGGCGGTGAGCCGAACAACGGCGACACCACGAATTCGACGATCGCGAATCCCTCGTGGGTGCTGGCCGAGGCCGAATGGATGCGCAGCGAGTTCAGCGCCAGCACCGCGGCGGCCTTCGACACCAGTCCCCGCTGATCCGGCGCGGCCATCACCACATCCAGACGCTCGCCGCCGCTGGGCTTGATGTCCACGTGGACGCCGCGATCGGCAGCCAGCGAAAGATACTGCGGTGCAGCGGGTTTCGCCTCGGGGAGCGGCTCCCCCGCCATCACCAGCCGACAGCGCCGGACCAGATCCTCGATCAGCGACGCCTTCCACTCGCTCCACACCCCGGGGCCGGTGGCCCTCGAATCCGCCTCGGTCAGGGCGTGCAGGACTTCGAGCAGCAGCGCGTCCCCGCTCAGCGCTTTCACCACGCGCTCAATGGTGTTGGGGTCGTTGAGGTCGCTGCGGGTGGCCACCATCGGCAGCAGCAGGTGGTGGCGGACCAGCTGCGCGAGCAGCTCGGTCTCGGCCGACGAAATGCCCAGCCTGGGCCCGATCTCGAGCGCCAGGCCCGCGCCCAGCACGCTGTGGTCGACGCCGCGGCCCTTGCCGATGTCGTGCAGCAGCGCGCCCAACGCGAGCAGGTCGGGCCGCGCCACCCGGGTCGACAGCGGTGCGGCGTTGACGGCCGTCTCGATGACGTGGCGGTCCACCGTCCACTTGTGCGCGACGTCGCGGGGCGGCAGGTCGCGGATGGCGTCCCATTCGGGCAGCAGCCGGCCCCACAGCCCGGTGCGGTCGAGCGCTTCGATGGTCGCCACGGTGGTCGGCCCGGCGGACAGCACAACCAGTAAGTCGTCCAACGACTCTCGCGGCCATGGCACCGGCATCTCCGGTGCGCCGGCGGCCAGCCGGCTCAGCGTGGCGGCGCCGATCGGCAACCCCGAGTCGGCCGAGGCGGCGGCCACCCGCAACACCAAACCGACGTCGGTGTCGGGGCGCGCGTCACGGGCAAGGACGATCTCTCCGGCATATTCGACGACACCCTCGTCCAGCGGACGCCGCTTGGGCCGGCGCACCAGGGCCGTCACCCCGCGCCGCGGCAGGGCGTTCTCGGCGGTCCGGATGCCGGTCTCGGCATGGTAGGCGATGGTGCGCCCGGCGTCGGATAGCTTGCGCGCCAAGTCAAATCGGTCCCCAATGTGCAGGGCGGCGCTGATCTCGTCGGCGTATTGGGCCTGCAGCTGATCGCGTCCGCGGCCCGACACCCGGTGCAGCTCGGTGCGCACGTCGAGCAGCGTCAGGTGGGCGTCGTCGAGCGAACCCCCGGGAGATTCCGGGCGCGCCATGCCGTGGCGGTCGATCAGCTGGGCGACACCCAGCGCGTCGAGCAGTTGCACATCGCGCAGGCCGCCGCGACCCGACTTCAGGTCCGGCTCGGCCCGCTGCGCTATCCGTCCGCAGCGGTCCCAGCGCGTCTGCGTCATTTCGACGAGCTCGTTCATGCGGGAGCGAATCGCGCTGCGCCACTGTCGTCGAGCGCCGGCGATCAATTCGTCGGACAGCCGGGCGTCGCCGGCGATGTGGCGGGCGTCCAGCATGCCCAGCGCCGCGATCATGTCGGCGTTGGCGACACCGAGGGCCCCGGAAACGGTCCGCACGCTGTGGTCGAGCCGAACGTTGGCGTCCCACAACGGATACCACAACTTGTCGGCTACCGTGCCCAGCACGTCGTCGGACTTGTTGTCGTGCAACAACATCAGGTCCAGGTCGGAATGCGGCAACAACTCGTGGCGGCCCAGTCCACCGATGCCGACGATGGCAAAGCCGCTGTCGTCGGTGATCCCGATCTCGTCCGCCTTGGCCATCAACCAGGATTCGTGCAGGTCCAGCCAGGCGTGCCGCAGTTCGGCGGCGTGCAGCTTGCTGCCCTCGGACAGTAGTTGGCGCCGCGAAGCGGCCAAATCGACTGCCCCGCAGGCGCTTTCCGTCCCAGCCAGCTGCCCGGACGGATCGGGGTCGTTCGGGGTCATGCCCTCCCGGCCCGCCCGGGTCGAATCAGCAATTGACAGCGGATGTCATAGCGCATCGGTTCCGCGCTCGCCGGTGCGCACCCGCACAATGGTTTCCACGGGGCTCACCCACACCTTGCCGTCGCCGATCTTGCCGGTGCGCGCGGCCCGGACGATGCTGTCCACGACCTTGTCGACGATGGAGTCGTCGACGACGACCTCGATGCGCACCTTGGGCACGAAGTCGACCGAATACTCGGCGCCCCGGTAGACCTCGGTGTGACCCTTCTGCCGTCCGTAGCCCTGGATTTCGCTGACCGTCATCCCCAGGACGCCCGCGTCCTCCAGAGCGGTCTTCACGTCATCGAGCGTGAACGGCTTTACGATCGCGGTGATCAGCTTCATGACTGCTCTGCCTCCACTTTGTCGCCCACTCGCTCCTCCTCCAGGCCATTGCGGGTATCCGCCACAGCGACCCGGGGCGGCAGAACCGAACCGGTAGCCACGGCGAAATCGTAACCACTCTCGGCATGCTCGGCCTCGTCGATGCCCGAGGCTTCCGCCTCCGGGTTGAGACGAAGCCCGATGGTGTACTTCAGGATCAACGCCAGGATCAGCGTAACCACCCCAGAGTAGATGAGGACACTGAACGCGCCGACTGCCTGCCGCTCGAGCTGGGCCCAGCCGCCGCCGTAGAACAGGCCCTTGGACACCCCGGTGACGCCGTTGATGGCCGGGCTCTCCGGCGCGGCGAGCAGCCCCACCAACAGGGTGCCGGCCAAGCCGCCGACCAGATGCACCCCGACCACGTCGAGGGAGTCGTCGAAGCCCAGCTTGAATTTCAGGCCGACCGCCAGCGCGCACACGACACCGGCCACCAGGCCCACCACCAGCGCGCCCAGCACGTTGACCGACGAGCACGACGGCGTGATGGCCACCAGCCCGGCGACGATGCCGGACGCCGCGCCCAGCGTCGTCGCCTTGCCGTCGCGGATCCGCTCGGTGAGCATCCAGCCCAGCATCGCGGTCGCCGTCGCGACCGTGGTTGTCATGAAGGTCGACCCGGCGACACCGTTGGAGCTGGTGGCCGATCCGGCGTTGAACCCGTACCAGCCGAACCACAGCAATCCGGCGCCGAGCATCACGAACGGCAGGTTGTGCGGCCGGAACAACGTCGTGGGCCAACCGCGCCGCTTGCCCAGCACGATCGCCAGCATCAGGCCCGCCACACCGGAATTGATGTGGACCGCGGTCCCGCCCGCGAAGTCGATCGCGTGCAGCTTGTTGGCGATCCAGCCGCCCTTCTCGGAGGCGAAGCCATCGAACGCGAAAACCCAGTGGGCGACCGGGAAATAGACGAACGTCGCCCATAGGCCGGCGAACACCAGCCAGGCGCCGAACTTCAGCCGGTCGGACACCGCGCCCGAGATCAGGGCGACGGTGATGATCGCGAACATCAGCTGAAACGCCACGAACACCGTGGCGGGCAAGGTACCCGCCAGCGGAATGTCCGTTGCCGCAACGCCTTTGCTTGGATCGGCGGCCGTAGCGTTGACGCCGATGAGGCCCTTCAGGCCCCAGAACGACGTCGGCTTCCCTACGACACCGGCCCCGGCGTCGTCGCCGAAGGCGAGCGAATAGCCGTAAAGCACCCAGAGCACGGTGACCACGCCCATCGCGCTGATGCTCATCATGAGCATGTTCAGCACGCTTCGGGCGCGCACCATGCCGCCGTAGAAGAACGCCAGACCCGGCGTCATCAACAGCACCAGCGCGGAACTGGCCAGCATCCAGGCGGTATCGCCGGTATTGGGCTGGCCCAGTATCGGGTATGTCACTCGCAATCTCCTCCGCTCGGCCCACAACTGGCCGCCAGAAACACGTCTGATGACCTGTCCCAGAACATTGCGAGATTGTTGTTTCGGCGATGGTGCCGCCATGTTTCGGCGGGATTAACGTCCCGCTCGCCGTGTAAGGGGTGTCAGCCCAGTAGCGCGTCGACGAAAGCGGCCGGTTCGAACGGCGCGAGATCGTCCGGGCCTTCCCCGAGCCCCACCAGTTTGACCGGCACGCCGAGTTCCTGTTGAACCCGAAAGACGATGCCCCCCTTGGCCGTCCCGTCCAGCTTGGTCAACACCGCGCCGGTGATCTCGACGACCTCGGCGAACACCCGGGCCTGGGCCAGCCCGTTCTGCCCGATGGTGGCGTCAAGGACCAGCAGCACCTCGTCGACCGCGGCGCGCCGTGTTACGACCCGCTTAACTTTGTCGAGCTCGTCCATCAGCCCGACCTTGGTGTGCAGCCGGCCCGCGGTGTCGATGAGCACCACGTCGGCGCCCGCGGCGATGCCCTTGTCGACCGAGTCGTACGCCACCGAGGCCGGGTCGGCGCCCTCGGCGCCGCGCACCACCTCCGCGCCCACCCGCGACGCCCAGGTCTGCAGCTGATCGGCCGCCGCGGCGCGGAACGTGTCGGCGGCGCCCAAGACGACGCGCCGCCCGTCGGCGACCAGGACCCGGGCCAGCTTGCCGACGGTGGTGGTTTTTCCGGTGCCGTTGACCCCGACGATCAGCAGCACCGAGGGGTGGTCGGCGTGCGGCAGCGCCCGGATCGACCGGTCCATGCCGGGCTGCAACTCCTTGATCAGCACGTCGCGCAGCACGGCCTTGGCGTCGGCCTCGGTGCGCACGTCGCTGCCGGCCAGCCGGGTGCGCAGCTGCGCGATCACCGATTCGGTGACCACCGGCCCCAGGTCGGCGATCAGCAGTGTGTCCTCGACGTCCTGCCAGGCGTCCTCGTCCAGGTCGCCGCCGCCGATCAGGCCCAGCATGCTGCGACCGAGCGCGTTCTGCGATCTGGCCAGCCTGCCGCGCAGCCGTTCCAGTCGGCCCTCGGTGGGCGCGATCTCCTCGATCTCGGGGGCGGCCGGGGGCACCTCGGGGGCCGCCGGAACCTCCGGTGCCGGGGCCTCGGGCGCGGGGGCCTGCGGCGCCGGCGCCGGGGCCGGCGCGGCGGGGGCCTCGGGTACCGGTTCGGGAAGCTCGACCTCGGAAATGGTGCGCCGCGGCGCGTCGCGTGGGATGGCGGCGTCGTCACCTACCCCGGGCAGCCCGGTGGTGTCGAGCCGATCGGCGGTCGTGGTCTGGCTGAAGGTGATGCCCGAGGACGCGGTGTAGCCGCCGGAACGGTCGATGGCCCCGGGTTCGGGCCGGGTCGAGAAGCTGATGCGCCGCCGCCGATACCGCAGCAGGCCCAGGACCAGCGCGGTGATGACGACCAGGGCAGCGACGACCGCGATGGCGATCCAAAGACCTTGGGACACGCTGACATTGTTTCAAGCGGTCGGGTGCCGGGTGGTCACCGGGCCTTACTCGACAGCGCCGACCAGCTGCTCCACCTGCTGGCCCCGCATCCGCTGCGAGATCACCGCGGTGATGCCGTCGCCCTGCATGGTCACGCCGTAGAGCGCGTCCGCGACCTCCATCGTCGGCTTCTGGTGGGTGATGATGATGAGCTGGGAGCGCGCCCGCAGCAGCTCGAACAGCGAGATCAGCCGCCGCAGGTTGGTGTCGTCGAGGGCGGCCTCCACCTCGTCCATGATGTAGAACGGCGACGGGCGGGCCCGGAAGATCGCCACCAGCATCGCCACCGCCGTCAGCGCCTTTTCACCGCCGGATAGCAGCGACAGGCGGGTGATCTTCTTGCCCGGCGGGCGGGCCTCGACCTCGATGCCGGTGGTGAGCATGTCGTCGGGATTGGTCAGCCGCAGCCGGCCCTCACCGCCGGGGAACAGCACGGTGAAGACCTCGGTGAATTCGCGTTCGACGTCCGTGTACGCCTCGCTGAACACCTGCAGGATGCGGGCGTCGACCTCGTCGACCACCCCGAGCAGGTCCTTGCGGGCGGCCTTGACGTCCTCGAGCTGGGTGGACAGGAAGTTGTACCGCTCTTCGAGCGCGGCGAACTCCTCTAGCGCCAACGGGTTGACCCTGCCCAGTTCGGCCAGCTCGCGCTCGGCCCGTTTGGCGCGGCGCTCCTGGGTGGGCCGGTCGTAGGGAATCGGCGCGGGCGCGAAAACCTGTTCGCCACGCTCCTTGGCCTGCTCGTATTCGGCCATCTCCAATTCGGAGGGCGGCAGTTGATTCTCCGGGCCGTACTCGGCGATCAGGTCGGCCGGCGCCATGCCGAACTGCTCGAGCACCATCTGCTCGAGCTGCTCGATGCGCATCGCCGCCTGGGCGTTGGCCACCTCGTCGCGGTGCAGCGAGTCGGTCAGGGCGGCCACCCGCGCGCTCAACGCGTTCACCTCGGCGCGCACCGCCGCCATCGCGGTCGCACGCTCCTGGCGTTCGGCGGCCAGCGCGTCGCGGATTTTGGACGCGGCGTCGACGACGCCGGTCAATCGCTGCGCCAGCAGGCGCCCGGCGTCGGCCACCGCCGCCGCCACCGTGGCGGCGCGCAGCCGCGCCTCCAGGGCCTGCTGGGCCCGCAGCCGGGCCTCGCGTTCGGCCGCGGCCGCGCGGCGCAACGAATCCGCCCGTCCGCGAACCGCATTCGCGCGCTCCTCGGCGGTCCGCACCGCCAGCCGGGCCTCGACTTCGACGCTGCGAGCGGCCTCGGTGGCCGCGGCGATCTGCTGACGGTTCACCGGATCTTCCGTCGGCGCGTGCTGGGTCTCCTGGGCGTTGCGCAGCCGGGTTTCCAGTTCGGTGACTTCGGCGACGGTCTGGGTCCGGCCCGCCTCGAGCTCCTCGCGCTGCCGCAGCAGCCTGCTCCACTCGTCTTCGGACGTCCGGGCCTCCTGACCGAGCCGTCCCAGCTGCTCGTACATCCCCGAGATCTCGCTGTCGGACTCGTTGAGCGCGGCCAGCGCCTGCTCGGCCGAGTCCTGACGGGCGGCCTGCTCGGTCAGCGCGCCCGACAGCGCCGCGCTCAGCTGGGCCACCCGCGCTTCCGCGGCGGTGAGCTCGTCGCCGGCCTTGTCGATCTCCGAGGTCACCTCGAGCGTCGAGGGCTTGCGGTCCGACCCGCCGCTCACCCGGCCGGCGCCAACCAGGTCACCGTCGAGCGTGACCGCACGCAGGTGCGGGTGCGCCGCCACCAGCGCCAGGGCCTGGTCCAAATCGTCGACCACCGCGACACCGGAGAGCATGGCCGTGATCGCGCCGCGCAGCCGGGCCGGCGCGTCGATCAGGTCGAGCGCCCACAGCGCGCCCGCCGGGGCGGCCTGCGGCGCAGGCTGATCGGCGGGCCAGTCCCCCAACACCAGCGCGGCGCGGCCCCCGTCGGCCGCCTTGAGCGCGGCGACGGCCGAACGCGCCGCGCCGAAGCTCTCGGCCGCCAGCGCGTCGGCCGCCGATCCCAGCACCGCGGCCAGCGCCGCCTCGTAGCCGGGGCGAACCTTGACCAGTTTGGCCATCGGCCCCAAAAGGCCTGTGCCGCCGTGGTTTTGGGTGAGCCAGGCCGCGCCGTCCTTGCGCTCCAGCCCGATCGCGAGCGCGTCGATGCGGGCCCGCAGCGAGGCCACCTGGCGTTCGGCGTCTCGCTCGGCGGACTGCAGCTCGGCCACCCGCTCATCGGCGAGCCGTAACGCCGCGACCGTGCGCTCGTGGTGTTCGTCCAGGCCGACCTCGCCCTGATCGAGTTCACCGACGCGGCCCTGGACGGTCTCGAATTCCACCTTGGCCTGCTGCGCGCGGGCGGCGGCCTGCTCGATGCGCTCGGACAGGCGCGACACGCTGTCGTCGATCGACTCGACCCGCGCCCGCATCGTCTCCACCTGACCGGCCAAGCGCGCCAAGCCTTCTCGCCGATCCGCCTCCGCGCGCACCGCCGCCATGTGTGCCCGATCGGCCTCGGCGGCCTCGCGCTCCCGCTCGGCCAATTCGGCGCGGGCGCCATCCAGCCGGGTGCGCGCGCCGGCCAGATCGGCGAGCAGCTGGCGCTCGGCGACCGCGACCCGCTCGGCCTCGGCTTCCAGCGCGTCGGGGTCGGTGTCGCCGGTGGCAAGCGGCTCCACATCCAGGTGCTGCGCCCGCTCGCTGGCGATGCGCACGGTCGCGGCGACCCGTTCGGCCAGCGCGGACAGCGCGAACCAAGTCTGCTGAACCGACTCGGCCCGGCTCGAGAGTTCGCCGACCGCCGTTTCGTGCGTGGTCAGCTCGGCGGACGCCTCCGCCAGCCGCGCGGAGGCCTGGTCGTGTTCGCGGCGCATGGCGGCCTCGGCCTCGAAGATGGCCTCGCGCTCGCCCTGCCGGTTGACCAGGTCGTCGGCGGCCAGCCGCAACCGGGCGTCGCGCAGGTCGGCCTGGATCGTCTGGGCTCGGCGGGCCACCTCGGCCTGGCGGCCCAGCGGTTTGAGCTGGCGGCGCAGCTCGGTGGTCAGGTCGGTCAGCCGGGCCAGGTTCGCCGACATCGCGTCGAGTTTGCGGAGGGCTTTCTCCTTGCGCTTGCGGTGCTTGAGCACCCCGGCCGCTTCTTCGATGAAGGCGCGACGGTCCTCGGGCCGCGATTGCAGGATCTCGTCGAGCTTGCCCTGCCCGACGATGACGTGCATCTCCCGGCCGATCCCGGAGTCGCTCAGCAGTTCTTGAACATCCATCAAACGGCAACTGCTGCCGTTGATTTCGTATTCGCTGGCGCCGTCGCGGAACATCCGCCGGGTGATGGACACCTCGGAGTACTCGATGGGCAGCGCGTTGTCGGAGTTGTCGATGGTGACGGTGACCTCGGCGCGGCCCAGCGGGGCCCGCGACGAGGTCCCGGCGAAGATGACGTCTTCCATCTTGCCGCCGCGCAGCGTCTTGGCCCCCTGCTCCCCCATGACCCAGGCCAGCGCGTCGACCACGTTGGACTTTCCGGACCCGTTGGGCCCCACGACGGCGGTGATGCCCGGTTCGAAGCGCAGAGTCGTCGGCGAGGCGAAGGACTTGAAGCCCTTCAGCGTCAGACTCTTGAGGTACACGGCGAGCCAGACTACCGCTCGAATCGCCCCCGGCGGCTGCACCGAGGGGTGTCGGCTCGCCCGAAAAAGGACCGCGGTTTGCCTGGTCGACGCACTGGTCACAGTGGTCACATGAGCCACGGGTCGATGGCGCTTACGGGTTGTTAAGCCGGCCCGTCGAACCCTGCGCCGGTGCTGGCGTGACCGATGTGACGCTGCGGCCGCGGCGCGCCTCAACGCTCGACGAAGCCCTCGAACCGCTCCTGCGGCTGCGACCAGTCGGCCACCACCTTGTCGACGTGCCCGGGCCGCGACGGCCACGCCGTGCCACCTTCCAGCAGGTGCAGTAGCTTCTCCCCGGCCGCCCGCGGCCCCTGGGCGACCACCAGGACGCGGCCGTCGTCCTGGTTGGCCGCGTAACCGGTGAGGCCCAGCTCCAGCGCCCGGCAGCGCGTCCACCACCGAAAACCCACGCCCTGGACCCGGCCGTGCACCCAGGCGGTGAGCCGGGTGTCAGGCTCCGGCATCGCTGACCTCGAAGTTGACGGTGGTACCGGACTTGAGCGTGCGCCCGACGGTGCAGACCTGGTCGATGGCCCGGTTGACCACGACCAGCAGGCGCTCCCTCTCATCGTCGGCCAGGCCCGACAGGTCCAGCTCCAGGGTCTCCTCGAGCAGCGGATAGCGCTCCTGCTCGCGGTCGGCGGCGCCGGAGACCCTGATGACCGCCTTGTAGTCGTCGCCCAGCCGGCGGGCCAGCGGCAGGTCGCTGGACATCCCGCTGCACGCCGCGAGCGCGATCTTGAGCAGCTCACCGGGGGTGAACACGCCGTCGACGTCCTCGGAGCCGACCAGCACCTGGGCACCACGTGAGCTGTACCCGGTGTAGCGACGAGTTCCGGTGCGTTCCACCCACAGTTCGGCCATGGCTCATTTCTACCGGGCGCCGCGACTTTGGCGCACAGGCATACTGCATTGCATGGCCACCCTGGTCGCATTCCACGCCCACCCCGACGACGAGGTCGTGCTCACCGGCGGCACGCTGGCGCGGGCGGCCGCCGCGGGGCACCGGGTGGTCGTGGTCACGGCGACCGACGGGCGCGTCCACAACGACGACGAAAGCCATCGCATCGACGAATTGCGTTCGAGCGCAAGGATTCTCGGGGCACAGCGGGTGGAGTGCCTCGGGTATGCCGACAGCGGCTACGGTCCCCTGTTCTACCCGGATCCGCCCGGGCGCGTCCGGTTCGGGCGTGCGGATGTCGACGAGGCGGCCGGACGGCTGGCCGGCATCCTGCGCGACGAACGCGCCGACCTGCTGATCAGCTACCAGCCGAACGGCGGCTACGGCCACCGCGACCATGTTCAGGTCCACAACGTCGGCAAGCGTGCCGCCGAACTCGCCGCCACCCCGCGGGTGCTCGAGGTGACCATGCCGCGCGAAATGCTGGTCCGCGTCAGCGATATCGCGCACCTGTTGCGGCTTCCCGGTCCGTACGAGCGGGACGTCGTCCGCGGCGCATACGCTCCGCGCGCGACGATCACCCATCGAGTCAACGTCTTTCGCTTCGCGCGCCAGAAGCGAGATGCGCTGGCGGCCCACCGCTCTCAGATCGGCGATTCCGGCCTGGCCGCGCGGGCCTTCGGGCTCCTGCTCCGGTTGCCGCCCCAGGTGTTCGGTGCGCTGTTTCGCCACGAGTGGTTCGTGGACCCGACCTTGCCCGCCGGCACGCTGCGCCGCGACATCTTCGAGTGAGTCGCCGCGCCGGAAAATCGCTCAACCACGCGGTCGCGGTTGGCATTTGGGACAGTAGAACGAGGAACGGTTCATGAACTTCTCGCGGCGCATCACCGCGCCGCAGCGGCGGCAGGCTTCACCGTCCCTGCCGTAGGCGTCCAGCGACCGGTCGAAGTATCCCGATTCGCCGTTGACGTTGACGTAGAGCGAATCAAACGACGTCCCGCCCTTGGCCAGCGCATCGCGCATCACGTCGGCGGCCGCGTCCAGCACGGCGGTCAACTGCTTGCGGCTCAGCGTGTCGGCGATCCGCGCGCCGTTGAGTTTGGCCCGCCACAGCGCCTCGTCGGCGTAGATGTTGCCGATGCCAGATATCACCTGCTGGTCGAGAAGCTGGCGCTTGATCTCGGAATGCTTGCGCCGCAACACTTTTACCACCGCGTCCGCGTCGAATCGGGGGTCCAGGGGGTCACGCGCCAGATGCGCGACCGGCTCCGGCACCACGCTGCCGTCCACCAAGACCAGATCGGCGAGCATCCACCCACCGAAGGTGCGCTGGTCGGCGAAACTCAGCACGGTCCCGTCGTCGAGCAGCGCGGAGATCCGGACGTGCTCGGCGCGCGGGACCTCACCCAGTAGCATCTGCCCGCTCATGCCGAGGTGGACCACCAACGCCGTATCCGATTGCTGCCCAGCGGGTTCCGTGTCGAGCAGCAGCCACAGGTACTTGCCGCGGCGATCGGTGCCGGTGATCCGCGCGTTCAGCAACCGGGCGGTGAGGTCCGCGGGCCCCGCTTCGTGCCGGCGCACCGCGCGCGGATGATGCACCCGCACTGCGGTGATCGTCTTGCCGACGACGTGGGCGTGCAAGCCGCGGCGCACCACCTCGACTTCGGGCAGTTCGGGCATCTAGACGGGCGCCATCTAGTTGGACGTCGTCCCCGCGGGGTCCAGCACGTCGAGCGTCTTCCAGGTGGCGGCCGCGGCCTTCTGCTCGGCCTCCTTCTTGGAGCGGCCGACACCCGTGCCGTATTCGGTTTCCGCCACCACGACCACCGCGGTGAATTCCTTGTCGTGGTCGGGCCCGGTGGAGGTGACGAGGTAGGACGGCGCGCCCATGCCGCGCGCCGCGGTCAGTTCCTGCAGGCTGGTCTTCCAGTCCAGCCCCGCCCCGAGGGTCGGAGCCGCATCCAGTAGCGGGCCGAACAACCGCAGAATCACGTCGCGCGCAACGTCGATGCCGTGATCGAGGTAAATCGCGCCCAGCAGCGATTCCATGCCGTCGGCCAGGATGCTCGACTTGTCGGCACCGCCGGTGTTGGCTTCCCCACGCCCCAGCAGCAGATGGACGCCGAGTCCCCCGTCGCACAGCTTGCGCGCGACGTCGGCCAGCGCCTGGGTGTTGACCACGCTGGCGCGCAGCTTGGCCAGGTCACCCTCGGTGCGGTCGGGATGGCGGTGATACAGCTCGTCGGTGATGGTCAGGCCCAGCACGGCGTCGCCCAGGAATTCCAGGCGTTCGTTGGTCGGCAGGCCCCCGTGTTCGTACGCGTAGCTGCGATGCGTCAGCGCCAGGGACAGCAGTTCCTCCGACAGCTCAACCCCGAGGGCGTCGAGCAGCGCGTGCCGTGAACTCACCGCTTACCCCGCGGCTCGTCCGACTCGGCGCTGAACATCCCCGCCAACTTGGCCCACCGTGGATCGATGCGATCGTGCTGATGGGCCGGCTCGGCGGCCAGCGAAACACCGCATTCGGGGCACAGCCCCGGGCAGCCCGGGGTGCACACGGGCGAGAACGGAAGCTCGAGTCCCACGGCGTCGACGATGGACTGCTCGAGGTCGATGACGTTGTCGACGATGTGGCCCACCTCGTCTTCCTCGGTGGTCGCCTCGGTCGTGCTGTCCGGGTAGGCGAACAGCTCCGTGAGCTGCACTTGCACGTGACCGTCGAGCTTGGTCAGGCAACGCGAGCATTCGCCGACCGTGGGCGCGCTGACCGTCCCGGTCACCAAAACGCCCTCGGACACCGATTGAATCTGCAAGTCCAGCTCGAGTGGGGCGTCCGCCTCGATCGCGATCATGTCCAGCCCGATGCGCGACGGGCTGGGCACGGTTTTCTGCCACGTCACCATCGCCCCGGGGCGGCGCCCGAGCCGGGTGATGTCGAACGCCATCGGCGCGGCCAGCCGTGACGTCGCGCCGCGGGCCGATGGTGTGTTGTGCTGCCGCGTCATAGTAGGAAATCCTACGGCGCCGACCGCATAATTCCAGGGCGCGCCCGCCCCACGAGCGGCCGCGAGACGGCTAGCGCACGGCGTAGTCGTGGGTTCCGGCCGCCGTCCGCAGTTGGTGACGACCGCGCCCCACCGACCGCAGGGTGCCGTTGAGGAACTCCTCGAACTCGGCGAGCTTGTTGTCGACGTAGATGTCGCACTCGCCGCGCAACCGGTCGGCCTCGGCGTGCGCCGAGTCGATCAGCCGGGTGGCCTCCGCGTTGGCCGCCTCCACCACGCTGTTCTGCGAGACCAGGCGCTGCTGCTCCTTGATGCCCTCTTGCACGGCCTTCTCGTAGGAGATGTTGCCGTTTTCCAGCAGGCGGTCGGCCTCGGCCTGGGCGCGGCTGACGCTGGCCTCGTACTCTCGCTTGGCCGCCGTGGCGATGCGCATCGCCTCTTCGCGGGCCTCGCCGACCATCCGCTCGCTGTGCTGCCGCGCCTCGCTCACCATGCGGTCGGCCTGCGATTTCGCGTCCGAGAGCAGCCGGTCCGCCTCCGAGCGGGCGTGGTTGAGCATCGACTCCGACTCGGTGGTCGCCGAGGACACCATCGACTCGGAGTGCGCCTTGGCGTCCTGCAGCATCGAGTCGCGCGCATCCAGGACGTCCTGGGCGTCGTCCAGTTCGCCCGGGATCGCGTCCTTGATGTCGTCGATCAGTTCCAGCACGTCGCCGCGAGGCACCACGCAGCCTGCCGTCATCGGAACGCCACGGGCTTCTTCCACGATGGCGCTGAGTTCGTCCAGCGCCTCAAAGACTCGATACACGGCCATACCCTCCTGGCGTCTGCAAAGCTCTTGTTGTTACCAGTGTGCCTGGTGTTGTCCCTGTGACAGCGGTGGCAAGCCCGGTGTGTCGGGTATTCGCCCGTCCGGGCCATTTGCCAGCGATTCTAGGTCGCGGACGCCCACGGCACTATCCGCGCCGTCAATTAGTGCCGGCAGTTGCCGGGTGCCGTCGCTGCGCGGCGCACCGCGTTCGCCCGCTCCTATACCCCTATGGGGTATGCTGCACGGTGCAGCGGCCCTCGAAGCTTCCCGCAGGAGGAACCACGTGACGGTGCTATCAGCGGTCGGGCACGCTTTGGCGCTCGCGGGGTCGATGACGTGGGAAATCCTGTGGGCGCTGATCCTCGGCTTCGCCCTCTCGGCGGTGGTGCAGGCCGTCGTGCGGCGCTCGACGATCGTGGCGCTGATGGGTGACGACCGGCCGCGCACGCTGGCGGTCGCGGCGGGGCTGGGCGCGGCTTCGTCGTCGTGCTCGTATGCCGCGGTGGCGCTGGCCCGATCGCTGTTCCGCAAGGGCGCCGACTTCACGGCCGCGATGGCGTTCGAAATCGGCTCCACCAATTTGGTGGTGGAGCTCGGCATCATTTTGGCCCTGCTGATGGGCTGGCAATTCACCGCGGCCGAATTCCTCGGCGGCCCACTGATGATCGTGGCGCTGGCCGTTCTGTTCCGCCTGTTCGTGCGATCGCGGCTCATCGACGCCGCCCGCGAGCAGGCCGAAAGGGGAATCGCCGGCTCGATGGAAGGCCACGCCGCCATGGACATGTCCATCCGGGGGGACGGCTCGTTCTGGCGACGGCTGTTCTCGCCGGCGGGCCTCACTTCGGTTTCGCACGTATTCGTGATGGAGTGGCTCGCCATCCTGCGCGACCTCGTCCTGGGCTTGCTGATCGCGGGTGCCATCGCGGCCTGGGTACCCGAAAAACTCTGGCAGAACTTCTTTTTGGCCGATCACCCGACCCTCTCGGCGATCTGGGGACCGATCGTCGGGCCCGTCGTGGCGATCGTGTCGTTCGTCTGCTCGATCGGCAATGTCCCGCTGGCCGCGGTGTTGTGGAACGGGGGCATCAGCTTCGGCGGCGTCATCGCGTTCATCTACGCCGACCTGTTGATCCTTCCGATCCTCAACATCTACCGCAAGTACTACGGCACCCGGATGATGCTGACGCTGCTGGGCACCTTCTACGCCGCGATGGTCGCCGCCGGGTACCTGGTCGAATTGATCTTCGGCACAGCGCATCTCATTCCCGCGCAGCGCAACGCCATGGTGCTGGAAGCGTCGATCTCATGGAACTACACGACCTGGCTCAACATCGCGTTCCTGGTGCTCGCGGTCGTCCTGGTCGCCCGGTTCGTCACGACCGGCGGTCTGCCGATGGTGCGCATGATGGGCGGCTCCCCGATGCTTCCGAGCATCAACACTGACCGGCCTAGGACCTCGCGGGCCCCGGATCAGGACCGTTCCGAAAGCCGTTCCCGCAGGCGACGATTGACCGGTTCGGGCAGCAGCTCCGACACGTCACCACCGAGCATCGCGACCTCTTTCGCCAGCGACGACGACACGAACGAATAGCGCGGGGCGGTCGCGACGAAAAAGGTGTCCACGCCCGCGACGTGTTTGTTCATCTGCGCCATCTGCAGCTCGTATTCGAAGTCGGTGCCGGTGCGCAGCCCCTTCACGATGGCCGTCATGCCGCGCGACCGCACGAAATCGACGACCAGCCCCTGCCCGGCTTCCGCCCGGAGGTTGGGCAGGTGCGTCGTCGACTCGTTGATCATCGCGATCCGCTCGTCGAGGTCGAACATGCCCTTCTTGGCGGGGTTGGTCAGGATCGCCACCACCACCTCGTCGAACTGAGCCGACGCGCGCTCGAAAACGTCGATGTGGCCCAACGTCACCGGGTCAAACGAGCCCGGGCATACCGCGCCGCTCATGACGCGCGCCGACGACGATGCAGAGCGAAGCGATGAGGTGGGGGCACCTCCCGCTTGCGGGGGAGAGCGGCGCTCATGACGCGCGCCGACGACGATGCAGAGCAAAGCGATGCGGAGGAGCGGCGCTCATGACGAATGACGGTACACGCCACCTCAATGACGCTCGGCCAGCTCCAGACGGGTGTCGCCGTAAACCCGTTGCGGCCACACCGACCAGCCGGCCGGCCACTTCAGCGGCGCACCACCGGCCGCCCGCTCCACTACGGCAACGCTGCCCCCGTGGACCCAGCCGTGCGCGGCCAACGAGGCCAGCACGGCTTCGATCTCGGCGGCGTCGACGTCGTAGGGCGGGTCGGCCAGCACCAGATCGAACGCGGGCGCGGTCCCGGCCGCCAGCACGGTCGCCACCGCTGCCCGGCGCAGCGTCGCGCCGCGCAGACCCAGGGTTTCGATGTTGCGCGCGATCACCGATCCCGCGCGCGGGTCCGACTCCACGAACAGTGCGGCGGCTGCGCCGCGGGATAACGCCTCCAATCCCAGTGCGCCCGAACCGGCATAGAGGTCTAGCACCGTGAGGCCGGTCAGCTCGAGGCGGGCGGCCAGGATGTTGAAGAGCGACTCGCGGACGCGGTCGGTGGTGGGCCTGGTACCGCGCGGCGGGACCGCGATGCGCCGGCCCCCGGCCGCGCCGCCAATGATCCGGGTCACCTGCTGATACCTACAACAGCGTCGACCAGTAGTCCCAGAACCGCGCCATGATCAGTAGGAACACCGCGGTGAACCAGAGGGCGGCGACCGACCAGCGCCATTGGAAAAGCAGCCAGCCGAAACCGGCCTGCCGGTCCTGCGCGACCGGGCGATAGGCGATCGAGGCGGCCACCACCAGTAGCGACATGGTGACCGCCCACACCACCATGCAGTACGGGCACAGCGCGTTGATCCGATACAGGCTCTGGAAGATCAGCCAGTGCACGAACACCGCGCCAACCGCCACGCCGATCGTCAGCCCCACCCAATACCATTGCGGCAACGCCACTTTCGTCAACGCCAACAGCCCCGTGACCACCACCACGGTGAAGGCCACCAGCCCCAGCAGCGGGTTGGGGAAGCCCAGCAGCGACGCCTGGGGGGTGCTCATCACCGAGCCGCAGGACAGGATCGGGTTGATGTTGCAGGACGGCGTGTACGACGGGTCGAGCAGGATGTCGATCTTCTCGACCGTCAGCGTCATCGACGCGGCCAGGCCGATCAGGCCGGAGATCAGCACCCACCAGGCGCTGGGCGCCGGCACCCGCGGCGCTGAGGACCGATCCGGTGTCAGGTCGGTGGGATCGGCGGTTTCAGTCGACACCGCACCGGTCACGTGGCGGCCGGGGCGACCGCGCCGTCGATGCCCGGAATGTTGCCCACGATTTCCTTGACCTTGTTGACCAGCGCGTCCGGCGTGGAGGGGTCGTAGTCGTCGCCGTTGATCTTGATGGTCGGCGTGGCGTTGATGTGCGCGTTCGCCGCTTCGCCGGTGACCTTGGACAGGTACTTGCCGCTGTTGATGCAGTCTGGCACCTTGCCCGCCGCTCCCGCCTCGCGGGCGAGCTCGATCAGCCTCGCGTTGTCCGGGAAGGTCTTGCCGGTTTCGCTCGGCTGGATGTCGGTGCTGAACAGCGCGGAGTGGAACCGGCGGAACGCGTCCTGGTTCTCGTCGGCGACGCACAGCGCCGCGGCGCCCGCGCGTGACGAATAGTTCTGGTTCCGGGCGCTGTCGAGGATCGACACCATGTTGTAGTCGGCGGCGATGGCGCCGATGTCGATGAGCCTGGAGACCGTCGGGCCGAAGGTGCGCTCGAAGTTGCCGCAGGCCGGGCACAGGAAGTCTTCGTAGAACGTCACCACGGCCTTGGGGTTGCTGCTGCCGGGCTGGGTGACCAGCTTGCTCGACGTCACCCGCACGGTATCGCCGGCGCCGGTGGGCCCGGCCTTCTTGTGATGCGACGTGACGATGTAGAAGACGAGGGCGACCGCGAAGATGATCACGAATGCGGTGCCGCCGATTTGGACGAGCCGGCTCGACTTACCGCCAGAGGCCGACTTCATGTCGAATCGTGGGGGACGTTTGGGTTTGTCGGCCACAGGTTCCCTGATCTTTCGCTACGAGTTGTCGCTTCGCCCGTGTGCGGACAAAGCGATCGGACAAAGCGCCTCTAGGTTACCGGCGCCGACGGTTCAACGAATCAAACCCGGCTCAGGTGTGCGCGCAGGGCCGAAATCAGCTCGCTGGTGGCCACCATGCTGTCGCCGCCCAGCGGGAACAGGTTGACGAAGCCATGCGTCAGCGAACCCAGGTACCGCAGGTCCACCGCGATCCCGGCGGCCCGCAGCGCCTCGGCGTAGCTCTCGCCTTCGTCGCGCAGCGGATCGAAGCCGGCGACCGCGATCAGCGCGGGCGCCAGTCCGGTCAGCGATTCGGCCAGCGCCGGCGACACTCGCGGATCGGTCCGGTCCAGGCCCGAACGCCGCAAGTACTGGGATTCAAACCAGTCGATGTCCCGCTTGGTGAGCACGAAGCCTCGCGAGAACAGGGTCAGCGACCGGTTCTTCGCGGTGAAGTCGGTCCGCGGATAGATCAGCCATTGCAACGCCGGCGCCGGCCCATTCTCGTCGCGCGCTATCTGGCTGACGACGGCGGCGAGGTTTCCGCCGGCGCTGTCCCCGCCTACCGCGATCCGTCCCGGAATCGCGCCGAGCTCCTCCGCGTGCTCATATGCCCAAATGAACGCCGCGTAGGCGTCCTCGATCGCGGCCGGGGCCGGATGTTCGGGGGCTAGCCGGTAGTCGATCGACAACACGTGAATGCCGGCATCACGACAGATCAGCCGGCACAGCGCGTCATAGGTGTCCAGGTCACCGATCGACCAACCGCCACCGTGGTAGAAGACCAGCAGAGGCGCCGCCGCGCCAGCGGCCGGACGGTAGTGGCGCGCCCCGATCCCGCCGGCCGGTCCGGGCAGCGAGAGATCGTCGACGTCGACGTGGATCTGCGGACCGGGCAATCCCACGATCCGCTCGCGCAGCTGGGTGCGCGACGCCTGGGGGTCGTCGTCGACAACCAGCCCGTCGATGCCGACGGCGCGCAGGCCCGACAACATCAGCTGCAGGGTGGGGTCCAGCGTGTTGCCGTCGATGATGACCGAACGGCTGCGGACCAACCCCCGGCGCAGCGCGGTCGGGATCCAGGGCAGGACCTTGGTCCCGACGCCAGTGAGCGCGCCCTGGATGCGACTGGCCAGCGGCACCGATGCGTGCTCGGCCCCGGACTGAACCGTCGGCGCGCCTGACAGAGGCCTGGTCATGAACAACCCCCTTACAACCAACACGTGCTAACGCTCGACGACGAACGGTTATCGCTCCCCGCCACCCATCGCCTCTCAAGGCTTGCCGGCCCCGGCGCCCACCAAACGGGCCGTCAACGGTGCCGTCGGTCAGGGGCCTATCGGCGACTAACTGTACGGGGTGGCCCGCCCGCCACCGACGGCGCGCATGGACACCCGTCCAGGTGTTGATTAGGTTGCCTTTACAGATCGGTAATATCGTGATCCCCAAGTCGGTGAGCTTTCATCAGATTGCGAGCAACTTCGACGTGTTCGATATCGAACCGAGCGCCTCGAACTCGGCGCCGAACGGCGTCGACCTGGTCGCTCGATGACGGAACCCGGCTGGGCGCACAGTCTCGAACCTTCAATTTCACAGGCAGGTGAATGAATTGGCCGGCGAGTCGGGCTCCGCCTTACCCTCAATTGCTCTCAACGACGAAAACACGATCCCGGCCCTAGGCCTGGGTGTCGCGGAGTTGTCGGACGACGAGACCGAACGCGCGGTATCGGCCGCGCTGGAGGTCGGCTGCCGGCTGATCGACACCGCCGCGGTCTACGGGAATGAAGCCGCCGTCGGGCGCGCGATCGCCGCCTCCGGGATCCCCCGCGCCGAGCTGTTCGTCACCACCAAGCTGGCCACCCCCGACCAGGGTTTCAAGGGGGCGATGGACGCATGCAACGCCAGCCTGGAGCGCCTCGGCCTGGACTACGTCGACCTTTATTTGATCCACTGGCCCGCCCCCGCCCTGGGCAACTACGTGAACTCGTTCGGCGGCATGATCCAGTCCCGTGCGGAGGGTCAGGCCCGCTCGATCGGCGTCTCCAACTTCACCGAGGAGTTCCTGACGACGGTCATCGACCTGACCTTCGTCACCCCGGCGGTCAACCAGATCGAGCTGCACCCGCTGCTCAACCAGGAAGCGCTGCGCAAGACCAACGCCGAGCACAACGTGCTCACGCAGTCCTACACGCCGTTGGCGCTGGGCAAGCTGAGCGACAATCCGACGGTGAATTCGGTCGCGAGCGAATACGGCAAGACCGCCTCGCAGGTGCTGCTGCGGTGGAACCTGCAGCTGGGCAACGCCGTCGTCTTCCGGTCCGCCAATGCCGAGCACATCGGGTCGAACTTGGATGTGTTCGACTTCGAGCTGGCCGACGAGCACATGGACGTGATCAACGGGCTCAACGACGGCACCCGGCTGCGCCCGGACCCGGAGACCTACGAAGGCTCGTAACCCTTTATCCCGTCGGGCAGGTCGTCGCGGCCTGACGCAGCACGCCGGTCGACGCCAAATCCACCGGCAACGCGTAACCGCGCAGCACCGCGATGAACTGCATGGCGTACTGACACGCGAATGCCCCGTTCGGCGGCATCCACTGCGCCGGCGTCGAATCGCCCTTGTCCTGATTGGCCTGCCCGTCGACGGCCAGCAGGTTGGCGGGGTCGTTGGCGAAGCGCAGCCGCTCGGTGGCGGGCCAGCCGTAGGCGCCCATATCCCAGGCGTAGGCGAGCGGGACGATGTGGTCGATCTGCACGGATTCGCCGACCTTGGGGCCGCGCTGGAACGCGATGGTCTTGTTGGTATACGGGTCGTGCAGCGTGCCGGTGGCCACGGCGTCCGGACATCGCTTGGTAGACACATAGGTCTTGTCGACGAGATCGCGGTTGAGGATGTCGTCGCGGGTATCGCATCCGTTGTGGCCCATCGGGGCGTCGTTGTCGTCGTCCCAGGCGTCGCCGAATGCCAAGCGCAGGTAGTCGTAGCGGTGCTGGCGCAGGGGCACCACGGCGATGCCCCCGAGCACATCGGTGCCCGGCGCGACCGTCGGAACGTCGGCGCGCGCGGCGTATTCGGCGGAATGTCGTGCGGTCGAGGATCCCACCGTCTGGTAGGCCACCAGCAACGCGAGCGCCGCCGCCGCGGCCAGCCACAGCAGCACCTTGCGGTTCACGACTTGTCCAGGTATTCGATGCTTTCGGTGTCGGTGAATCGCGCGGCCAGCACGACCAAGCCGGGATTCGCACGGTCGTCGGCGTAGGCCTGCACGCAGAAATCCCGGGCCGCCTCGATGAACTCCTGGTGGTCGGCCAGGGACAGCAGCCGCAACGTGATCGCCTTACCGGACTGGTTGCGGCCCAACACATCTCCCTCGCGGCGTTCCTTGAGGTCGAGGTCGGCCAGGGCGAACCCGTCCAGTGTCTCGGCCACCGCGCGCAGCCGCCGGCCGGCCGGCGAATTCGGCGCGGACCAGCTCGCGAACAGGCACAGACTGGGATGCTGGCCCCGACCGATCCGGCCGCGCAGCTGATGCAACTGACTGATCCCGAACCGGTCGGCGTCCATCACCACCATGACGGTGGCGTTGGGGACGTCGACGCCCACCTCGATGACGGTGGTGCACACCAACACGTCGACCTCTCCGGCCCGGAAGGCCGCCATCGCGGCGTCCTTCTCCTCGGCCGACAGCCGCCCGTGCATCAGTCCCAGGCGCACATTCGCCAGCTCGCCCGAGCGCAGCCGGGCGTACAGGCCCTCGGCGGTCTCCGGCGCCTTGGCGTTCGGCTCCTGGTCTCCCGGGTCGTCGCTCTCGTCGATGCGCGGCGCCACCACATAGGCCTGGCGGCCGGCGGCCACCTCCTCGGTGATGCGCTGCCAGGCCCTGCTCAGCCATGCGGGCTTGTCCTTGACGAAGATGACGTTGCTGGTGATCGGTTGGCGGCCGCGCGGAAGTTCACGCAGCGTCGAGGTTTCCAGGTCCCCGTAGACGGTCAGCGCGACGGTGCGAGGGATAGGCGTCGCCGTCATCACCAGCAGGTGGGGTGTCACCCCGGGACGGGCCTTGGCCCGCAACTGATCTCGCTGCTCGACGCCGAAGCGGTGCTGTTCGTCGACCACCACCATGCCCAGGTTGTCGAACTCCACCGCGTCCTGCAGCAGCGCGTGGGTGCCGATGACGACGCCGACCTCGCCGCCGGCGATCTCGGCGCGGATCTGCTTCTTCTGGGCCGCGGTCATCGAGCCGGTCAGCAGCGCCAGCCGGGTGCCGTTGTCGGCGCCGCCCAGCTGGCCCGCCATCGCCAACGGACCGAGCACGTCGCGGATCGACCGGAGATGTTGGGCCGCAAGCACTTCCGTTGGCGCCAGCAGCGCGCACTGATATCCGGCGTCGACCATCTGCAGCATCGCCAGCACCGAGACGATCGTCTTGCCGGAGCCGACCTCGCCCTGCAGCAGACGATTCAGCGGGCGGCTCGCCGCGAGCCCGTCGGTCAGCACCCCGAGCACCTCGCGCTGCCCCAAGGTCAGCTCAAAAGGCAAGCGGCTCAACAGTTCTGCGGCCAATCCGTCCGGACGCGGCGGCGCCGGCGGCCCCGACTCCGACAGCTCGCCGTGACGGCGGGCCACCAGCGCCCACTGCAGGCCGACGGCTTCGTCGAAGGTCAGGCGCTCGCGGGCCCGTCGGCGCCGTGGCTCGCTCTCGGCCAGATGGATGTCACGCAACGCCTCGTCCTCGGAGACCAGGCCGAATTTTGCGCGCAAGCCTTCGGGCAGCGGATCGGGAACCGGGTCGAGCACGTCGAGCACCTGGCGCACGGAACCGAAGATGGTCCAGCTCTGCAGCTTCGCGCTGGCGGGATAGATCGGGAAGAAGTGGCGCTCGTAGGCGTCGGCGATACCCTCACCCGTGGTGGCGCCCGACGCGTTGGCGATGCTCTTGAGCGAGGCGGTGCCGCGATTCTTCCCATCCTGGCGGTCGAGCAAAAGGAACGCCGGGTGCGTCAGCTGCATGACGTTGTTGAAGAATCCGACCTCTCCGGAAAGCATCACCTTGGCGCCCGTGGTCAGGTCCTTTTTCAGGTAATTCGCGTTGAAGAACGTCGCGGTCACCCTGTTGCGCCCGGAGCCGAGGGTGATGCGGTGGCACAGTTTCTTCGGGGTCTTCTTCATCGGGAACGTCTTGGTTTCGGCGATCGTGTCGATGATGGTGACGTGTTCGCCGGCGGGCGGGCGTTCGTCGTCGGAGTTCCAACGGCTCGCGCCCTCGGTGTAGCTGCGCGGATAGTGGCGCAACAGGTCGTCGACGGTGCGGATGCCGAACACCTCGTCGAGGAGCTCCGCGACCTTGCCACCCACGACGAAATCCAGCCGGTCGCTCAGCGACACCATCGCTACTCGACCCCGATCAGCAGCGCGTCGCCGTGGTGGCCGGTGCGGTAGGTGACCAGTTCGGTCCCGGGGTGGTGGTCGTGCATGTGCTCTTCCAGGATGTCGGTGACCGCGCCCGCGTCGCCGTCGGAGTCGACGGCGGCGCCGAGCAGCACCGTCACCAGGTCGCCGCCGGAGGCCAGCAGGAGATCGAGCAGACCGATCGCGGCCCCGACCGCATCGTCGGCCACGATCAGCACCTCGTCGCCCGCGATGCCCAGGCCGTCCCCCGGACGGCAGCGACCCGCCCAGGTCAACGCGCTCTCGGTGGCGATGCGCACCGAGCCGTGGCGCGCCGCGCCGGCGGCGCGGGCCATCGTGTAGCCGTCGTCGACCGCCTGCCGGTCGGTTTCGTGCACGGCCAGCGCGGCCAGACCCTGCACCATCGACCCGGTCGGGATCGGCACCACATCAATCCCCCAGCCGATGGCCGCGGTGCAGCCGGCCACCAGTTCCTCGGCCGGCACGTAGCCGTTGGGCAGCACCATCACCTGGGCGGCGCCGGTGTCGACGACGGCCCGCATCAGCTGGTGCGCGCTGATGTTGGTGACGGGATCGTGCGCGGCCGGTTCGCGCTGCAGCACGCAGGCGCCCTCGCCGGCGAACAGGTCAGCGGCGCCGTCGCCGTCGACCACCGCCAGCACCGCGCGCTCCCGCGTCCATCCGCCTGCGGGCAGCCCGGGGGTTCCGGAGCTCAGCGCGGAGATGACGATGCGGCTGAGCCGTCCGGCCGCCAGGCCGGCCTCCACGGCGGCGCCGGCGTCGTCGGTGTGCACGTGGACCGAGTAGGTGCGCTGCGCCGACGACGGCGCCGACGCGATGCCGACCGAATCACCCAGCTCCCCCAGCCGGTCGCGCAGCGCGTCCGCCGCCGCGGGCTCGCAGCCGTCCAGCCGATACATGACCTCGAACTGGGGCGCCGGGCGCTGCGCGGGCGCCTCCGGCGGCTGCGCTCGCGGCGACAGCTCGTACACCGCGCGGGCCGGCGCCTGGCCGGTGATCGTGGACCGCAATGCGTCCAGCAGGACCAGCAAACCCCGGCCGCCCGCGTCCACGGCACCGGCGTCGGCCAGCACGTCGAGTTGTTCGGGGGTCTTTTCCAGCGCGACCACCGCCGCGTCGCCGGCCGCGACGACCGCCGCCACCAGCCCCTCCCCGGCCCCGGCGCACTGGGCGACGGCGTTCGCGGCCGCCCGCAGCACCGAGACGATGGTCCCGGGGACCTCGTGGCCACCCATCGAGCTGATCACCAGCTCCACGCCGCGCTGCAGCGCGGCACCCAGGACGACGGCGTCGATGTGGGGCAGCTCACCGCCGGCCTCGGCCGCCGCGGTCGCGGTGACGTCGGCGACGCCGCGCAGGATCTGCGACAGGATGACCCCGGAATTGCCGCGGGCGCCGTTCAGGGCGCCCGCGGACAGCGCCGCGGCGGCCCGCGCGGCGCAGGTCGAGCCACCCTCCGCGCCGGCGCCCACTTTCGCCTCGGCCAGCGCCGAACGCATGGTGAACAGCATGTTGGCGCCGGTGTCGGAGTCGGCGACTGGGAAGACGTTGAGCCGGTTGATCTCGTCGATGTGCGTGATCAGGTCGCTGACGGCGGTGTGCGCCCAGTCGCGCAGCGTGATCGCGTCCAGGACACGAGCCTGCGATGTCTCAGCAGTGCCCAGGGTTACCCACCTCCTCCGCACCTCGACGCCCAGCACCCGATGGGCGCCAGCGTAGCCCGGCGACACCCGCGACGGCTGCCGGTGACCACCCGGGCCGATTCAGCGCATCGAGCCTAGCCAGAGGGGGCGACAGTGGCGGAGACCGTTTTGGTGCTTGCCACCACAGTCGGTATCCTCAGGTACGCGCCCGGGTGAACCTGGGCTGTCCCGGCCGGATTGCCGGACCCCCGAGATTTGAGGAGCTTGAACAATGGCCGCTGTGTGCGACATCTGCGGGAAAGGCCCCGGCTTCGGTAAGTCGGTGTCGCACTCCCACCGCCGCACCAGCCGCCGGTGGGACCCGAACGTTCAGACCGTGCACGTCGTCACCCGTCCGGGCGGCAACAAGCAGCGTTTGAACGTCTGCACGTCCTGCATCAAGGCCGGTAAGGTCGTCCGGGGCTGACAGCGGCCGTCGTCACATGACGACGTGCCCGGCGTCCACGGGTATCGCGGCGCCGGTGATGTAGCGCGAGCGCGGTCCGGCAAGCCAGAGCACCGCTTCGGTGACGTCTTGCGCCTCGACCAACGGCACGTCGGGCAGCAGCGTCTGCGACAGCGCCGGGTTGGGGTTCTCCAGCATCCGGTTCACCACGAAATCGTTCAGGATCATCGGCGTCGCGACCCCGCTCGGATGGATCGAATTGACCCGAATCTTGTGTGGCGCATAGGCATTCGCCGCCGAGCGCATCAGCCCCACCACCCCGTGTTTGGACGCGGCGTAGGCGAACATCGCCGCGCTGCCGTCGCCGCCGCGGCCGGTGAGGCCCTGCGATGAGCTGACCAGCACCACCGAGCCGCCCCGTCCCTTGCGCACGATCGAGGGAACCGTCGCCAGCAGCGTGTGCCACACACCCTTGAGATTGGTGTCGACGATCGTGTTGAACACCGGTTCGGACTCGGGGTCGGTGACCCCGATGGCCACCACCCCGGCGTTGGCGACGACGACGTCGATGTCGCCGAGCTCGTCGACGCCTGCCTGCACTCCGGCCTGCAGCGCCTTGAGGTCGCGGACGTCCGCGGCGACGGGCACCGCGTTGCGGCCGGCCGCCTGGACCAGCCGCACGGTTTCGGCGAGCTCGGATTCGGTCCCCAGGGCGTAGGGGATCGCCTCGAGATCGGCGCAGATGTCGACGGCGATGACGTCGGCGCCCTGTTCGGCGAGCGCAACGGCGTGGCTGCGGCCCTGCCCGCGCGCGGCGCCGGTGATGACGGCGACCGTGTTGTCGAATTCACCCATGCCTACACCTCCAGGGTTGTGCCGGTCTCGCGTTCGGCGAAGGCCACCAGCCGCGCGGCGGTGTCGTAATCGCAGGCCAGCGGCGTGCGGCCGATCAGCACCGGGCCGCCGCGCAGCCCGAACCTGCCGGTGACCCCGACGTAGCTCCCCGGCGGAATCGGCTCGCTGATGCAGTACAGCGTGGGCGCGGCGCCCTCGTCGATGTCGTTGGCCAACCGGTCGGCCACCAGTTTGACCCCCTTGTGGGCCAGCGACATCAGCGCCGAGTCGCCGAGGTTCGACAGGTTCGAGGCCACCCAGCCCGGGTGGGTGAGCTGCGTGACGATCGGCGATCCGGCCTCGCGCAGCCTGCGGTCCAGCTCCAGGCCCCACAGCATGACCGCGAGCTTCGACTGCGCGTACGCGCCCAGCCTCGTCCACTTGTGCCGGCGCGAGTGCAGGTCGTCGAGCCGCAGCGTCGCCGAGCGGTGCGCGTCGGATCCGACGTTGATGATCTGCGAACGCACCCTGGGTAGGAGCAGATTGGTCAGCGCGAACGGCCCGAGCAGGTTGGTGCCCAGTGTCATCTCGAAGCCGTCGACCGTCTCGGTGCGCCGGTCGGTCAGCGCGCCGGCGTTGTTGATCAGGATGTCCACCGGCTCGTCGATCAGGTTCGCGAAGGCGCGCACCGACGACAGGTCGGCCAGGTCGAGCTTGACCACGGCGGTCGAACCACCCATTTCAGTCGCGCGTTGCTCGCCGAGTTCGGTGTTGCGCACCGCCAGGATCACGTGCGCGCCGGCCTTGGCGAGCGCGCGCGCCGTGCCGAGCCCGACGCCGTTGGTCGCTCCGGTCACGATCACGCGTTTGCCGCGCAGGTTGCCGAGCCTGTTCGGGGTCCACGGTATGGTCACGGCGATCAAGAATAGTGGTCGGTTCTATGTAAATTGGACCGGTTCTGCCAACATTGTTCGCGGAACAGTGCGGCAGACTCCCGAGGCGGTTCGACATGACTGGCAGCGCCACCGAGATCAGCAACCTCATCTACACCTATGCGCAGCTGCTCGACGACGGCGACCTGGACGGGGTGGCCCGGCTGTTCGAGTACGGCCGGATCTGCGGCGTCCAGGACGGGCCGCCGGAGACGGTGTTCGCCGGCTCGGCCCGGGTGCGGGAGATGTACGAGATGGCCACGCGGATTTATGACGACGGCACCCCGAAGACCAAACACAACACGACCAACGTGCAGCTCTACATCGACGAGGCGGCCGGGACCGCGCACAGCACCTCCTACTACTGCGTCACGCAGGCCACCGATGACCTGCCGCTGCAGGTGATCGTGACCGGGCACTACAAGGACACGTTTCACCGGGTGGACGGGGCCTGGCGCTTCGACAGCCGCACCATGTTCGTCGACCAGGTCGGCGACGTCAGCCAGCATCTGAAGTTCTGACCCGTGGCATCCGCCAGCGCGTCCGACGGCCCGTTCGACACGGCCGCCGTCCTGGCCGACGCGCAACGCAAGGAAGAGCTGACGGATTGGGGCCCGGGCGAATTCGAGGGCCCGCTGCGGGTGTTGCTCGACGATTACGCGCACGCCGACCTGAACAACGTCGGCGTGCACATCCTGCGCTCGGGCATCGTGCACAGCCTGCGGATGCGGCTGCGCGCGCAGGAGTGGATCCGCCGCCACCCGGAGATCCTCGACGAGGCGGTGGCCGCGCCGATCGTCGTCGTCGGGATGATGCGCAGCGGCACCACGCTGCTGCAGCGGCTGTTGGCCGCCGACCCGCGTTTCGTCTGCGCGTACGGCTGGGAGGTCGTCGAGGTCGCGCCGCGGCTGAACTATCGGTTCACCGACGCCCCCGATCCGCGCATCGCTATCAGCGAAGCGCGCGAAGCGAAGTCGCGCGACCTGGCGCCCGAATTGTTTTCGATCCACCCGATGTACGCGCGCGAGGCCGAGGAGGAGATCGTCTTTCTGGCCGATGCGTTCCTGTCGCACGTGCCCGAGTCGGGCGCGCACCTGCCGCGGTACCGAACCTGGCTCGACGCCCAGGACTTCTCCCCCGCCTACGGCTACCTGCACCGGATGCTGCAGTTCCTCCAGTGGCAGAAGCGCCGGCGCGGCGTGCGGGGCCGGCGCTGGGTGCTCAAATCGCCTGCGCACCTTGGCTATTTGAATCTCTTGCGCGCGCAGTTTCCCGGCCTGCACATCGTGCACATGCATCGTGACCCGCGCACCACGATAGCGTCGGGGGTCAGCCTGAACGCGACCCTGCACGCGATGCACGCCGACACCGTCGACGTGCACCGGGTAGGTGCGCAGTGGCTGGAGCGGATGGGCTGGACGAACGATCGGGCGATGGCGGTCCGCGACGGATGGGCCGACGAGGGCGCCGTGGTCACCGACATCGGGTTCGACGACGCGGTGGCCGATCCGATCGGCCAGGTGGCCCGCGTCTACGACGCCATCGGCCTGCCGCTCACCGCGCAGGCCGAGGAAGCGATGCGGCGCTGGCTGGCCCGCCGCCCCCGGGAGGCACCCCGCCCGCCCTACGGGCTGGAGAACTACGGCCTGCGCCCCGAGCAGGTCGACGAGCGATTCACGTTGTACAACAAGCGTTTCGGACAGCACATCGGAGGGACAACACATGCCTGATCATCCGGTCGCGACGGCTTCCCAGCACGAACAGGAGCTGGCGGCCCTCGACCTGATCGAGCACCCGACCGTCAAGGCCGCCTACCGCACGGTCGCCGAGACCTGGCTGGGTCGCGCCAAGGCGACCGACGCGATGCGCGAACGGTTCGACGACGCGTTCGCCGAGGTGATGTTCTCGGCGGCGGTGTGGTCGTCGAATCAGGACAAGCTGCGGCCGAAGGTCAGCTGCATCACCCGGCTCGCACACCCGGTGGACGGCCGAAGCGTTCCCGGATCGCGCTGGGGCATCGACAATCCCGACAGCGTGTACCGGGTGATCCCGATCTCCGGGGACGAACGCTACGAGATTCACGGCCGGGTCGGCGAGCACCGCATGACCGAGAACTACTTCACGCTGTGGGATGCGCGCATGGGCACCGTCGCCGTGCTCAACGGTCGCACCATGCACGTCGAGCCCGACGGCAGCTACACCATCACCGTCGACTCCAACCCCGCGAACGGCCGGGCGAACCATGTGCAAACCTCGCCGGAGGCCCACGAGTTCTACATTCGCGACGTGCTGCTGGACTGGGGCCGAGACGACCCCAATCACATTGAGGTGCAACGGCTTGGCGGCCCCCCGGCAACCCCGACGCGCACGCTCGACGAGCAGGCCGAGGCCACGGCGGCGATGATGGATTATTTCGCCGACTTCACCGGCAAGCTCAGCCACGGGGTCTACAAGATGCCGGCCAACCACTTCAACCTGGCCTGGTCGGCCGACAAGATCGGCGCGATGCGCAACCAGGTGTACGTGATGGGCCGGTTCGACCTCGCCCCCGACGAGGCGTTCGTCGTCGACCTGAATGACGGTGGCGCCGAGTACTTCACCGTGCCGCTGAGCAACATCTGGGGCACCACTTTGGATCTCGTCGACCGCACCGGCAGCCTCAACAAAGCACAGTCGGTCGCCAACGAAGACGGCTCGTACACCTACGTGATCTCGCCCGTCGACCCCGGCGTGGCCAACTGGATCGACTCCGACGGCTTGCGAGAAGCCATTTTGACTTTGCGCATGGCGGAGTTCGGCGAGGGCGGTCCGGCCGAAGACCTCGGCGCGCGCGGGCGGGTGGTCAAGCTGGACCGGCTCGACGCCGAGGTGCCGCACCTGCCGAGGGTCAGCGAGGAACAGCGGGAAACAGAGCTGGCGCAGCGCCGCAAGGCCTACCTGCGGCGCCTGCCGGAAGGGACGATCTGACGATGTCGCGCTGGCTGATCACGGGGTGCTCCACCGGCTTCGGTCGCGAAATCGCGCGCGCCGCACTGCAAGCCGGCCACAGCGTGGCGGTGACCGCACGGCGGCCCGAGGCGGTGGCCGATATCGCCGACGAATTCGGCGACCGGGCCCTGCCCCTCGCGCTCGACGTGACCGACGCCGCCCAGATCGCGGCGGCGGTGTCGGCGGCCGACGCGGCGTTCGGTGGGATCGACGTCCTGGTCAACAACGCCGGTCACGGCTACCTGTCCTCGGTGGAAGAGGGCGAGGACGCCGAGGTGCGAAAGCTGTTCGACGTGAACTACTTCGGGGCGGTCGACATGATCAAGGCGGTCCTGCCGGCCATGCGCGCCCGCGGGTCGGGGCACATCATCAACATCTCCTCGATGACGGGCCTGGTGGCCAACCCGCCCAACGCCTATTACTCGTCGACCAAGTTCGCGCTGGAGGCGGTGACCGAGGCGCTGGCCGCCGAGGTGCGCCCACTGGGCATCAAGGTGACCGCCATCGAGCCGGGCGCGTTCCGCACCGATTGGGCGACGCGGTCGATGAAGGAGTCGGGCAGCCCGATCTCCGACTACGCCGACGTGGCCGCGCGCAAGGACCTGATCAAGCAGTTCGCCGATCATCTACCCGGTGATCCGAAAAAGGTGGCCGACGCGGTGCTGATGGTGACCACACTCGACGAGCCGCCACTGCGACTGCTGCTGGGCCGTGACGTGCTGAAGGCCATGCGGGACAAGATCACCGCGATGTCGGCGTCGATCGAGGAGTGGAAGGCCGTCACGAAAGACGTCAATTTCGCGGATTGACGGCGCTCAGTCCCGCACGACGAGGACCGTCTTGCCGGCGTGCCTGTCGGTGCCGCGACTCTCATACGCCTCGCGGCCCTCGTCGAGGCCGAACGTCTGGGCGATCGCGACGTGCAACCGGTCGCCGTCCACCAGCGCGGCCAGCTCGTCGAGCTGATCTCGATTCGGCGTGACGATGAAAAAGGTTGCGGTGACGCCGAACTCGTCGGCCCGGCCGTCCGGAGGCGGTGCGGGCAGGGTAACCAGCCGGCCCCCGCGGCGCACCACGCCGAACGACCGCTCCAACATCTGGCCGCCGACCGTGTCGATGACGACGTCGTAGCGGGCATCGGTCTCGTCGAATGCCTCGGCGCGCACGTCGATCACCCGGTGCGCGCCGCAGCCGCGCAGAAGATTGGCGGCGCCGCTGCGCACCGTCGCGGTCACCCGGGCGCCCCGCAGCGCGGCCAGCTGAACCGTCAGCAGTCCCACTCCCCCGGCGCCCCCGTGCACCAGCACGGTCTCGCCCGGTTGCACGGCGGCGTGGTCGACCAGAGCCTGCAGGGCGGTCAGGCCGGCCAGCGGCAGCGCGGCGGCGACGACGTGCGACACCGTCGACGGCTTGCTGGCCAGGTCGGCCGCCGGTACGGCGACGAATTCGGCCGCCGCACCGTCGCGGTCGAACGCGATCAACCCGTACACCTCGTCGCCGGGCGCGAAATCCGTGACGTCGGCGGCGACCGCTTTGACGACGCCCGACACCTCGTGGGACGGGATCACCGGCAGGCGGCTGGCCCCGTCGCGGGTCCAGGTCTCCTCCCACGTCAGCTCGTCGAAGGTGATTCCCGCCGCGTGCACGGCGATCAAGGCTTCGCCCGCGGCCGGCACCGGGACCGGGACACGTTCGAGCACCAGCTCCTCCGGGCCGCCCCGGCGGTGCGCCCGCAGCGCGGACATCTCGGTCATGGCAGGCGCCAATCGATCGCGTCGGCGCCCATCTCGGCCAGCAGTTCGTTGGCGCGGCTGAACGGGCGCGAACCGAAGAACCCGCGCGAGGCCGACAGCGGGGACGGATGCGGCGATTCGATGGCGACGCAATTCCCTTGAGCGAGAATCGGTTTGAGCGTCGAAGCGTCGCGGCCCCACAGGATGGCCACCAGGGGCCGCGACCGCTGCGTCAGCGCCCGGATAGCGCACTCGGTCACCGCCTCCCAGCCCTTGCCACGATGCGAAGCGGGATTGCTGGGGCGCACGGTGAGCACCCTGTTCAGCAGCAGCACGCCGCGTTGCGCCCAGGGCGTCAGGTCACCGCACGAGGGTTGCGGATGGCCCAGGTCCGCGCCGTACTCCTGAAAGATGTTGGCCAGACTGCGCGGCAACGGCCGCACCTCGGGCGCCACCGAAAAGCTCAGGCCCACAGCGTGTCCGGGGGTCGGGTACGGGTCTTGCCCGACGATCAGCACCCGGACGTCGTCAAAGGGATAGGTGAAGGCGCGCAACACATTCGGTCCGGCGGGCAAATACCTGCGCCCGGCCGCGATCTCGGCGCGCAAAAATTGCCCCATCTCGGCCACCTGGTCGGACACCGGCTGCAGCGCGCTCGCCCAACCGGGCTCCACCAGTTCACTCAGCGGACGCGCGGTCATCATCGGCTCTTCGCGATCGCGTAAACGGTCACCGCGTCACCCTAATACGATTGCCAGCCGGCGTAGCCGATCCACTCCTGATCGTCGACGAGCACCCGGGCCGGCCCGTCGAGAACCCGCCCGATGACGCGCCATCCGGCCGGCGCGGGGCCGGCGAAACACGCCGCCAGGGCGTGGTCCTCGCCACCGCCCAGCACCCAGTGCCAGGGATCGGCGCCCACCGCGACCGCGGCGGCCCCAAGCGCATCGCGGTCCGCGGCCAGCGCCGTCGTGGACAGATCCATGCCGACCCCCGACGCCTCGGCGACATGACGCAGGTCGGCGACCAGGCCGTCGGAGATGTCGATCATCGCCTGCGCGCCCCCGGCCGCGGCCACCGCGCCCTGTCCGTAGGGGGGCTGCGGCACCAGATGCCGGCGCCGCAGCTCATCGAAGCCATCAATATCGTTGCGCCACAGGTCAAATCCCGCCGCCGACCGGCCCAGGTCACCGGCGACGGCGATCAGTGCACCGGGCTTCGCGCCCGACCGAAGCACCGGTGCGCGCCCGTCGGAGTCGCCCAGCACCGTCACCGAGATGACCCACTGCGGGCAGTGGACCAGGTCGCCGCCGGCGATGCCGGCACCGATCCGTTGCGCCTCGTCCCACATTCCGTCGACCAGCGCATCCACCTCCGCCGCCGGTGTGTCACCGGGTGCGCCGAAGGCGACCACGAATGCCGTCGGCCGCGCGCCCATCGCCTCGATGTCCGCGGCGTTCTGGGCAATGGCCTTGCGGCCGATGTCGTGCGGCGTCGACCAGTCCAGCCGGAAGTGCCGATCCTGCACCAGCATGTCGGTCGACACCAGCGCGCGGCCATCACCCGATGACACCAGCGCCGCGTCGTCACCCGGTCCGAGCACGACCGCTGCGGGCTGCTCGCGCCCCCGCACCAGGCGATCGATCACGGCGAACTCGCCGAGTTGCCGCAGCGACGGCGACTCGCCCGCTTCGTCTTGCACGCCACCCACGATAGGGCTCGTGCCGTCGCTCAGACCGCGGCGGACGGGGCTACGCGGCCCTTATTCGCCCCCGAGAATAAATTGGCACGTAAGTAAATGCGGGCGATAGTGGTTAGCAGAACAGGAGGTGCGCGGGCGGTGGCAACCGAATCGGACGCCGATGCCGGGCCGCCGCGCGCGCTGATCATCGTCGCGATCGCGCTGGCCGTCGCGACCATCGGCGTGATCCTGGCCATCGCTGCGACCCGGGAGGCGCCCCCGCGTTCGGTCGCGGTTCCCGCGGCCCCCGCGCCGCAGGCCGACGCGCCCGCATGCCGGGCATTGATGGGGGCGCTGCCGCAGCGGCTCGGGGATTACCAGCACGCGCCGCTCGAGCAGCCGGCCCCGCACGGCGTCGCCGCCTGGCGAAGCGGGCCGGACGGTGACCCGGTGGTGCTGCGTTGCGGCGTCGATCGCCCCGCCGAGTTCGTGCTGGGATCACCGATCCAGGTCGTCGATCGGGTGCAGTGGTTCCAGGTGCGTTCCGAACAGCAATCCGCCGGTGATGCGGGCCGCTCCACCTGGTACACGGTGGACCGCGGAGTCTATGTGGCGCTCACTCTGCCGGCCGGATCGGGACCGACGCCGATCCAGCGGCTCTCCGAGGCGATCGACCGCAGCATCCCGGCGGCGCCCATCGACCCCGGCCAGCCCCGCTAGGTGCTTAGCGCAGGCCTACTCCGCGGGCCAGCGCGGTCTGGACCATCGTCGCCAGCAACGTCGCGTAGTCCACGCCGCTGGCCGCCCACATCCTCGGGTACATCGAGATCGTGGTGAATCCCGGCATCGTGTTGATCTCGTTGAGCACCGGCCCGTCTTCGGTGAGGAAGAAGTCCACCCGGGCCAGCCCTTGGCAGTCGATCGCCTTGAACGCCCGGACCGCCAATTGGCGCACGCTGTCGGCGATTTCGTCGTCCACCTTGGCGGGCACGTCCAGTTCGGCCGCGTCGTCGAGGTATTTGGTCGAGAAGTCGTAGAACGAATCCTCGCGCCCGCGCACGCCGGCCACCCGTATCTCACCCAGCGTGCTGGCTTCCACTGTGCCATCGGGCATTTCGAGCACACCGCATTCCAGCTCACGACCGACGACGGCGGCCTCGACGATGACTTTCGGGTCATGCCGCCGGGCCATCGCGATGGCGCCGTCCAGCTGATCCCAGCTCGACACGCGGCTCACGCCGATCGAGGAACCGCCCCGGGCGGGTTTGACGAACACCGGCAGGCCCAGCCGCTCGCACTCGTCGGGGCGCAGCCCGGAGTGCGACGGGCGCAGCACCGCGTAGTCGCCGATCGGCAGTCCTTCGGCGGCGAACAGCTTTTTGGTGAACTCTTTGTCCATGCCCGCCGCGCTGGCGAGCACGCCGGCGCCCACGTAGGGCACACCGGCGAGTTCCAGCAGACCCTGAATGGTGCCGTCCTCGCCGTAGGGGCCGTGCAGCACCGGAAACACCACGTCGACCGACGCCAACACCTCACTGGCGCCGGGGGCGAGGGACACCAGTTGACCACGGCGCGCGGGATCGGCGGGCAGCGCCAGTTCCGTTCCCGATGCGGCGGTCACCTCGGGCAGTTGCCGGTCGGTGATCGCCAGCGCGGCGGGGTCGCCGTCGGTGAGCACCCAGGAGCCCTCGGGAGTGATGCCGATCGCGAGCACCTCGAACCGCTCCGGGTTTAGGTTGCGCAGAATGCTGCCCGCGGAGACGCACGAGATGGCGTGCTCGTTGCTGCGCCCGCCGAAGACGACGGCGACGCGTACCCGCTGGCCTGAGCCGGGGTGCGGCGAGCGCTGGCTGGCATTCACAATCTCAAGAGGCTACCGGGTGGCGCCGGGCCCGGCCGGGTGGCGGGCCTTGCATGGCCTTCTCGTATGTCCTCATACGTCCGCGCGGTCTATTCGGGCTTGGTCCTGCGGCCCAGGAGCAGGGCCATCGCCTCGTCCACCGACAACCCCTTGTGGCACACACGGTGCACGGCGTCGGTGAGGGGCATTTCGACGTCGTAACTGGCGGCCAGCGCCAGCACCGACTCGCAGGACGTCACACCCTCGACGACGTGCCCGTCGCCGCCGTCGGGCGTGCCGGCCAGCACCGACGAGATGGTCGCCCCCCGGCCGAGCCGTTCGCCCAGCGAACGGTTGCGCGATCGCGGTGAGCTGCAGGTCGCCACCAGGTCGCCCACTCCGGCCAGCCCCGCCAGGGTCGCGCCCTTGGCGCCCAGCGCAATCCCCAGCCGCATGATCTCGGCCAGGCCGCGGGTGATGATCGCCGCCGCGGTGTTCTCGCCGAGTCCGACACCGACGGCCATCCCGCACGCCAGGGCGATGACGTTCTTGCAGGCCCCGCCGATCTCCGTGCCGACCACGTCGCTATTGGTGTACGGGCGGAAGTAGCCGCTGTTCAGCATGCGCTGCAGGGCCACGGCGCGCCCCGAGTCGCTGCACGCGATGACGGTGGCGGCGGGCTGGGATGCGGCGATCTCGCTGGCCAGGTTGGGTCCCGAGATCACCGCGACCTGAGACGGGTCGACGCCGACGACGGAGACGATGACCTGGCTCATCCGCATCAACGTGCCCAGCTCGATGCCCTTCGCCAGGCTGGCCAGGGTGGCGCCCTCCCGGATCAGCGGCGCCCAGCGCTCGAGGTTGCCGCGCATCGTCTGCGCGGGCACGCCCAGCAGTACGGTCGACGCGTCGCGCAGGGCTTCGGCGGCGTCGGCGGTGGCCCGGATGCCCGGCGGCAGCAACGTGCCGGGCAGGTAGTCGGCGTTGTATCGGGTGGAATTGATCTGCTCGGCGAGCTCGGGCCTGCGGGCCCACAGCGTGACCGACGTGTCCGGCCCCCCGGCGTCGAGCAGCACTTTGGCCAGCGCCGTGCCCCACGCCCCGGCACCCATGACCGCGACGGCGCCCGATGATGCGCTGGTCATGTGTGACCCCCTGTCCGTGGTCGGTGTCGCTCACGCGGCACGTGCAGCCGCTACACCCTAGATCACGGGCGTCACGCGAGCCAGCGCGTCCGGCGCACCGGGTCGGCATCACGCCCCGTGACGGGCGATCCGCAGAGCGTCGCTGGCAGGATGACTTCTCATGAGCGGCATACGAGCCGACGGTGCGGCCCACGACGGCGGCGATGTGGCGCTGATCATCGCCGTCAAGCGGTTGGCCGCGGCCAAGACCAGGCTGGCCCCGGTGTTTTCGGCGCGCACGCGGGAAAGCGTCGTGCTCGCCATGCTGACGGACACCCTGACCGCCGCCGGACGGGTCAGGTCGCTGGGTTCGATCACCGTGATCACGCCCGATGACGCCGCGGCCGCGGCGGCCATCGATCTGGGAGCCGACGTGCTGGCCGACCCGACACCCGAGGGTCATCCCGATCCACTGAACAACGCCATCGCAAGCGCGGAACACGCGGTGGGCAGTGCTTTCACCAATATCGTTGTGCTGCAAGGGGATCTGCCCGCACTGCAGACCCAGGAGCTGAACGAGGCGATCGCCGCCGCACGCCAGCACCGGCGTAGCTTCGTCGCCGACCGCCTGGCCACCGGCACCGCGGCGCTGTTCGCGTTCGGCAGCCCGCTCAACCCGCAGTTCGGCTCCGATTCCTCGGCGCGGCACCGCAGTTCGGGTGCGATCGAGCTCACCGGCGCCTGGCCCGGCCTGCGGTGTGACGTCGACACCCCCAACGATCTCGCCGCCGCCCGTCGCCTCGGGGTGGGGCCGGCCACCGCACGCGCGATCGCGGCGCACTGAATCGGTCGGCAAATCTGTCCGGTGGGTAAACGTCATCCCAACGGCGAATGGATGTCCCGCGAGCGCTGGGCGCGGTAGTGGTGACCCGCTTCGCCCGGCTACGCCGCGCTCGCGATCACCACTGGCTCCGATGGTGGTGACCCGCTTCGCCCGGCTACGCCGCGCTCGCGATCACCACTGGCAGCACCCGCGCATGATGAGCAATGATCGCAGGGTGACTGAAATCGAAGCTGAGGCGCGACCCGACGAGAATTTGTGGCATTCGGGCGACTCGGCCGTGGCGGCACCACCGGCTGCGACCCAGGCCGCGCTGACCGATCTCCCGGACGATCGTTACCTCAACCGCGAACTGAGCTGGCTCGACTTCAACGCCCGCGTGCTGGCGCTGGCCGACGACAACTCGCTGCCGCTGCTGGAACGTGCCAAGTTCCTGGCGATCTTCGCCTCCAACCTCGACGAGTTCTACATGGTGCGCGTCGCCGGCCTCAAGCGCCGTGACGAGATGGGATTGTCGGTCCGCTCCGCCGACGGGCTGACGCCGCGAAAGCAACTCGCCCTCATCGGCGAACACACGCAGCGGATCGCGACCCGGCACGCGCGGGTGTTCCTCGATTCGGTGCGGCCCGCGCTCGCCGAGGAAGGCATTCACATCGTCACGTGGGCCGACCTCGATCAGCGCGAGCGCGACGAATTGTCCGCCTATTTCACCGAACAGGTCTTCCCTGTGTTGACGCCACTGGCCGTCGATCCCGCGCACCCGTTCCCGTTCGTCAGCGGGCTGAGCCTGAACCTGGCGGTCATGGTGCGTCAGCCCGAGGACGGCGGTCAGCACTTCGCGCGAGTCAAGGTGCCCAACAACGTCGATCGCTTCGTCGAGCTCGCGGCTATCGGCAGCGCCGACGACGGCGGGCGGACGATCGTCCGCTACCTGCCGATGGAGGAGCTGATCGCGGCGTTCCTTCCTCTTCTCTTCCCGGGCATGGAAATCGTGGAGCATCACGCGTTTCGCATCACCCGCAACGCCGATATGGAAGTCGAAGAAGACCGCGACGAGGATCTGCTGCAGGCGCTGGAGCGGGAATTGGCGCGCCGGCGGTTCGGTCCGCCGGTGCGACTCGAAATCGCCGACGACATGACCGAGGGCATGCTGGAACTGCTGCTGCGCGAACTCGATGTGCATCCCGGTGACGTCATCGAAGTCCCCGGCCTGCTCGACCTTTCGTCGCTGTGGCAGATCTACGGCCTCGACCGGCCGGCACTCAAGGACCCGGCGTTCGTCCCTGACACCCACCCCGCGTTCGCGGATCGCGAATCTCCCAAGAGCATTTTCGCGACGCTGCGCGAGGGCGACGTCCTGGTGCACCACCCGTACGACTCTTTCTCCACCAGCGTGCAGCGCTTCATCCAGCAGGCCGCCGCGGACCCCAACGTGCTGGCGATCAAACAAACGCTGTACCGCACCTCCGGTGATTCGCCGATCGTGCGGGCGCTGATCGAAGCGGCCGAGGCCGGAAAGCAGGCCGTCGCCCTCGTCGAGATCAAGGCGCGTTTCGACGAACAGGCCAACATCCGTTGGGCGCGCGCACTCGAGCAGGCGGGCGTGCATGTGGTCTACGGGCTGGTCGGCCTCAAGACGCATTGCAAGACTTGCCTGGTGGTGCGTCGCGAAGGTTCGGCCATCCGGCGGTACTGCCACATCGGAACCGGCAACTACAACAGCAAAACCGCCCGCCTGTACGAGGATGTCGGCCTGCTGACGGCGAACCCCGATATCGGCGCGGACCTCACCGATTTGTTCAATTCGCTTACCGGTTATTCGCGTAAGGTCTCCTATCGCAATCTGCTGGTGGCACCGCATGGAATTCGGGCCGGCATCATCGAACGTGTCGAACGCGAGATCGAAGCGCACCGCGAGCGCGGAAACGGACGCATTCGCCTGAAGATGAACGCGCTCGTCGACGAGCAGGTGATCGATGCGCTCTACCGGGCCTCGCAGGCCGGGGTGCGGGTCGAGGTCGTGGTGCGCGGCATCTGCGCGCTGCGCCCCGGCGCCGAAGGGTATTCCGAAAACGTCTTCGTCCGCTCGATTCTCGGTCGTTTCCTGGAGCACTCGCGGATCATCCATTTCCGCAACATCAACGAGTTCTGGATCGGCAGCGCCGACATGATGCACCGCAACCTCGATCGGCGCGTGGAGGTACTGGCTCAGGTCAAGGACCCCAAGCTCACCGCGCAGCTTGACGAATTGTTCGAATCCGCACTGGATCCGTCGACCCGGTGCTGGGAATTGGGGCCCGACGGGCAATGGACCCCGTCGCCACAAGAAGGCGAGAGCGTGCGCGACCACCAAGTATCGTTGATGGAGCGCCATCGCAGCCCCTAGCTCTGTGCGGTTGATTTCCGGTCGTTTCTCCCGGCCGCATCCTGACCATGTGTGCGGCTCTGAAGTGAATTGATCTGCAGGAGTTGAGGTGCCGACCCAGAATTCCTCCGCCGCACGGCGCTCTGGAAGCCGAGTCGTCTACGCCGCCGGTGCGGTGCTGTGGCGGCCGGGCGATGGTGATGCGGGCGACCGCGACATCGAAATCGCCGTCATTCACCGTCCCCGGTATGACGACTGGTCACTGCCCAAGGGCAAGGTCGACCCCGGCGAGACGGCGCCGGTGACGGCGGTGCGCGAGGTGCACGAGGAGACGGGTCAGCACGCCGTCCTCGGCAGGCGGCTCGACTTGGTGAGTTACCCGATCGACCAGGGCGTCAAAAAGGTCTGCTACTGGGCGGCGCGCTCCACCGGCGGGGACTTCGCTCCCGGCAACGAGGTGGACGGATTGCTGTGGCTGCCGATCGCCGAGGCGATGCAGAAGCTGGATTACGCGCAAGACCGAAAAGTGCTGCGCCACTTCAACAAGAAGCCCGCCGACACGCATACCCTGTTGGTGGTCCGGCACGGCACGGCCGGCCGCAAATCGCGTTTCTCCGGCGACGACGCCAAGCGGCCGCTGGACAAGCGTGGACGTGCGCAGGCCGAGGCGCTGGTGCCGCAGCTGCTCGCCTTCGGCGCGTCGCAGGTGCATGCGGCCGACCGCGTTCGCTGCCACCAGACCGTGGAACCGCTTGCCGAGGATCTGGACGTACCCGTGCACAACGAGCCCACCCTTACCGAAGAGGCCTATGCCAAGAACGCGAAACGCGGACGCCACCGGATGCTGGATATCGCCGAGCAGCAAGGCACCCGCGTTGTCTGCACTCAGGGCAAGGTGATTCCGGATTTGATCGAGTGGTGGTGTCAGCGCGATGGCGTGCGGCCCGACAAATCGCGCAACCACAAGGGCAGCACCTGGGTGCTGTCGCTGTCAGACGGACGGTTGGTGGCTGCCGACCACATCGGCGGCGCGCTGGCGGCCGACGTTCGGGCCTGACGCGATGGCGGCGACCCGCTAACGCACGAATACCCTTCGGGGGCTTCAATGCCGCCCGAAGGGTACTCGTGTCTAGAACTTGACTCCGCTACTTGCGACCGCGACGGGCGGTCGTCTTCTTTGCGGCCGCCTTGCGGGCGGGAGCCTTGCTCGCAGCCTTGCGGGCCGGAGCCTTGGTCGCGGCCTTCTTGGCCGGGGCCTTCTTGGCGGCAGTCTTCTTGGCCGGAGCCTTGGTCGCCGCCTTACGAACTGGAGCCTTCTTGGCCGCAGTCTTCTTGGCGGGAGCCTTGGTCGCGGCCTTGCGGGCCGGAGCCTTCTTGGCCGCAGTCTTCTTGGCTGCGGTCTTCTTGGCCGCGGTCTTCTTGGCGGGCGCCTTCTTCGCGGCGGTCTTCTTGGCCGCGCCGCTACCCCCTACGACACCGCGCTTGACGGCGGGGCCGTCCGACGGGAGGCGCTGTGCGCCAGACACAACCGCTTTGAACTGTGCACCGGGGCGGAACGCCGGGACGGACGTCGGCTTCACCTTCACCGTCTCACCGGTCCGCGGGTTGCGGGCCACCCGTGCTGCGCGGCGGCGCTGCTCGAACACACCGAACCCGGTGATGGTGACGCTGTCGCCCTTGTGTACCGCACGCACAATGGTGTCGACGACGTTCTCGACCGCTGCGGTCGCCTGTCGACGGTCCGTGTTCAATTTAGTTGTGAGCACATCAATGAGCTCTGCCTTGTTCATCAATCCCTCCGACGCTAGTGGTCCTCGATTTGAACCGACTAGTGGACACGGTAAACCCTCACCCAGCAAATTTCCAAGAGCCACGCGCAATTTCAAGGCAAAGCGTGCGACGTTTTCGCAATCCGGTTGCCGCCCTTGACCGGTGGAGGGTGCTGAAAATCGGCTCGGTTTAGTTAGCCGATCAAGCAGAAAAGCGGCTTCACCCGGCCGTTGAAGAGGTGGGCAGAGTGCGCGGTTTCCAGTCCGGATATGCCGCCTCGAAAGCTTGTATCTCATCGAGTTTCCGCAGCGTAAGGGCTATATCGTCAAGGCCCTCGAGCAGTCGCCATGCGGTATGGTCGTCAATCTTGAACGGCAGCACCGTCGTTCCCGCGGTGATATTTCGATCTTGAAGATTGACAGTGATTTCCAGTCCCGGGCTTTCCTCGATGAGCTTCCAGAGCAGTTCCACGCCGTCCTGAGAAACTTCGGCCGCCAGCAGCCCCGCCTTGCCGGCGTTGCCCCGGAAGATGTCACCGAATCGAGACGAGATGACCACCCGGAACCCGTAGTCCATCAGCGCCCACACCGCGTGCTCGCGCGACGATCCCGTCCCGAAATCGGGTCCCGCCACTAGCACCGAGCCGCGGTCAAAGGGGCTGAGATTTAGCACGAATGACGGATCCGACCGCCAGCTGGCGAACAGCCCGTCCTCGAAACCGGTTCGGGTGACACGCTTCAAATACACCGCCGGAATGATCTGATCGGTGTCGACATTGGAGCGCCGTAGCGGCACACCGATACCGGTGTGGGTGCGAAATGCTTCCATGCTCATCCCTTCAGAGTTCGAATTCGTCAGCTCAAATCGGCTGGAGCGGACAATCTGCCGCGTACCGCCGTCGCTGCCGCTACCGCCGGAGACACCAGATGCGTGCGACCGCCTTTACCCTGCCGCCCTTCGAAGTTGCGGTTAGATGTCGCGGCGCAGCGCTCCCCCGGCGCAAGCTGGTCGGGATTCATCCCCAGGCACATCGAGCAGCCCGCTTGGCGCCATTCGGCGCCCGCGGCGGTGAAAACCTCACCCAGCCCTTCGGCTTCGGCCTGCGCACGCACGCGCATCGAGCCCGGCACGACGAGCATCCGCACCCCCGACGCGATCTTGCGGCCGCGCAGCACGTCGGCGACGACCCGCAGATCCTCGATACGACCGTTGGTACAAGAGCCCACGAACACCGTGTCAACGGCGACGTCACGCATCGGCGTGCCTGGTGGAAGGTCCATATATGCCAACGCTTTCTCAGCCGCCTGACGCTGCGCGTCGTCGGTCATCAGCTCGGGGTCCGGCACGGCGCCGGCCAACGGCACACCCTGGCCGGGGTTGGTGCCCCACGTCACGAACGGGCTCAGCGACGCGGCGTCGAGATAGACCTCGGTGTCGAATTCGGCGCCGGGGTCGGTGTGCAGCTGCCGCCAATAGCTCATCGCCGCATCCCATTGCGCCCCCTGCGGGGCGTGCGGGCGGTCACGCAGGAATTCAAACGTGGTTTCGTCCGGAGCCACCATTCCCGCCCGAGCACCCGCTTCGATGCTCATATTGCAGACGGTCATCCGTCCTTCCATCGACAGCGATTCGATGGCGCTGCCTCGATATTCGATGACGTGCCCCTGCCCACCGCCGGTACCGATCTTGGCGATCAGGGCGAGGATGATGTCCTTGGCCGTCACACCGGCGGGCAGCTGCCCGTCGACATTGACCGCCATCGTCTTGAACGGCCGCAGCGGCAGCGTCTGGGTGGCCAGCACGTGCTCGACCTCCGAAGTGCCAATTCCCATGGCCAGCGCGCCGAATGCGCCGTGCGTCGAGGTGTGGCTATCGCCACACACGACCGTCATTCCGGGCTGCGTGAGACCCAGCTGCGGCCCGACCACATGCACGATCCCCTGCTCGACGTTGCCCATGGGATATAGCCGCACACCGAATTCGGCACAATTTCGGCGCAATGTCTCGACCTGGGTCCGCGACACCGGGTCGGCGATCGGCTTGTCGATATCGGTGGTCGGAACGTTGTGATCCTCGGTGGCCAGCGTCAAGTCGGGGCGGCGCACCGGCCGGCCGGCCAGGCGCAGGCCGTCGAAAGCCTGCGGGCTGGTGACCTCGTGCACCAGATGCAGATCGATGTAGATCAAGTCCGGCTCGCTGGCACCACCGGATACCACAACGTGGTCATCCCATACTTTTTCGGCCAGAGTGCGCGGTTTGGTGGCGACCCCGGCCGCCCCTTGGTCGATTCCCATATCGAACTCGCCTCAATTCGCCTCGGTTGCGGCTCGCCGATCATTCGGGCTGTGATCTCAGAGTGCGAGACGCTAGTATCTCCTTGTGAGACAGCATAGCGGTATCGGCGTCCTGGACAAAGCCGTGGGAATCCTGCACACGATCTCTCAATCGCCCTGTGGGTTGGCCGAACTGTGTGAGCGGACCTCGCTACCGCGCGCCACCGCGTACCGGCTGGCCGCCGCCCTCGAAGTCCATCGCCTGCTGGCACGCGACGAAGAGGGACGCTGGCTGCTCGGTCCGGCCGTCACCGAACTGGCGGCCCACGTCAACGATCCCCTGCTGACGGCCAGCGCCGCGGTGCTCCCGATGTTGCGCGAAACGACCGGGGAGAGCGTGCAGCTGTACCGTCGCGAGGGCACCGACCGCGTCTGCGTGGCCGCACTGGAACCCGCTGCGGGCCTTCGCGATACGGTTCCCATCGGGGCGCGATTGCCGATGACGGCCGGGTCGGGCGCCAAAGTGCTACTGGCCCATAGCGACGTGGCCACCCAGAAGGCGGTGCTCGCGAGGGCGAAATTCACCGAACGAACGCTGGCCGAGGTGCGGCGGCGGGGCTGGGCCCAAAGCGTGGCCGAGCGCGAGCCGGGCGTGGCGAGTGTGTCGGCCCCGGTGCGCGATAGCCGCGGCGCCGTCGTCGCGGCCATCTCGGTCTCGGGCCCCATCGACCGGATCGGCCGGCGCCCCGGGGCACGCTGGGCCGCCGATCTGCTCTCTGCCGCCGAAGCTCTCACCCGCCGCCTCTGAGCCATCGGCCAGTGTGCGTCCAGGGCGGCGTAATCGGGAATTCGTCGCCCTCGGCGCACGCTCAACGCCACCAATGCACAGTCACCGCAACCCGCCTGACAGACTGGCCGGCATGGGAACCAATCAGCGCGCGAGCATCGTCATGTCCGAAGACGAGATCGTCGACTTCGTCGTGAAAAGCCGCACCGGCACGCTGGCCACCGTCGGCGCCGACGGCCAGCCCCATCTGACCGCCATGTGGTACGCCGTCGTCGACGGCGAGATCTGGCTGGAGACCAAGGCCAAGTCGCAGAAGGCGATCAACCTCAAGCGCGATCCGCGCGTGAGCTTTCTGATCGAGGACGGCCACACCTACGACACGCTGCGCGGGGTGTCCTTCGAGGGCGTCGCCGAGATCGTCGACGATCCCGACGTCTCACATCGCGTGGGAGTCAGCGTCTGGGAGCGCTACACCGGCCCCTACAGCGACGACATGAAACCGTTTGTCGAGCAGATGATGAACAAGCGGGTCTGCGTTCGCATTGTGGCCCGCCGGGCTCGTTCGTGGGATCACCGCAAACTGGGCTTGCCGGCCATGCCGGTCGGCGGATCGACCGCACCGGCAGTCCTGGGGACCGACCAGTAGCTGCGATGTTTGTAGCCCCGATGGGATTCGAACCCACGCTACCGCCGTGAGAGGGCGGCGTCCTAGGCCGCTAGACGACGGGGCCAGAAACGATCCGAGCAGTCAGCATAGCTCACCCCGCTAAGCCCACCTAATCGCTTGAGGGGGAGAAAATTTTGCTGGGGTACCAGGACTCGAACCTAGAATGGCTGAACCAGAATCAGCTGTGTTGCCAATTACACCATACCCCATTGGCTGCCTAAAACCGCTGGTCAGCGTCGATTGCGGGCTTTCATAAGCTCTTTGGAGTCCGCCGCCGCCAGCCGTCATCGGCCTTTCATAAACCGCAGTGCAGACTACCAAAGTCTCGACGGGCACTCCGCACGCGCGGTCTCGGTCACTCGAGCGGGGTCTGCCCGGCCGTCTCACGCGCCGCCTGCAGTCGCCGCATGCTACGGCCGCGGCCCAGCAGCTCCAGCGACTCGAACAACGGCGGGCTGATGGTCGTTCCGGTCGCACCCACCCTGATCGGACCGAACGCCTTGCGCGGCTTGAGGCCCAGGTCGTCGATGAGCGCGGCCTTGAGCGCGGCTTCGATCTGCGGCGCCGTCCAGTCGGCCACCGCCTCCAGCGCGGGCAGCGCCGCGTCCAGCACCGCGGCGCCGTCGGCTCCGAGCTCTTTGGCGACGGCCTTGGGGTCGAGCGCGTAGTCGTCGTCGTTGAGGAACTTCAGCAGTTCCCATGCGTCACCGAGCACCACGATCCGGGTCTGCACCAGCTCCGCGGCGGTGGCGAAGCTGGCGTCGTCCAGCTCGAGGCGATGACCGTGCACGTTGAGATAGTCGCGCAGCCTGGCGGCGAAGTCGTCGACCGCCAGCATCCGGATGTGCTCGGCGTTGAGCGCGTCGGCCTTCTTCTGGTCGAAGCGGGCGGGATTGGAGTTGACGTTGACCACATCGAACGCGGCCACCATCTCGTCGAGACTGAACACGTCGTGGTCGTCGGCGATGGCCCAGCCGAGCAACGCGAGATAGTTGAGCAGCCCTTCCGGGATGAAGCCCCGGTCGCGGTGAGCGAACAGGTTCGACTGCGGGTCGCGCTTGGAGAGTTTTTTGGTTCCCTCGCCCAATACCGTTGGGAGGTGCGCGAACTGCGGAGTGCGCTCGGCCACGCCGATCCGGATCAGCGCCCGGTACAGCGCCAGCTGCCGCGGCGTCGACGGCAGCAGATCCTCGCCGCGCAGGACATGGGTGATCTTCATCAGCGCGTCATCGCACGGGTTGACCAAGGTGTACAACGGATCTCCGTTGGCGCGGCTCAACGCGAAATCGGGCACGGACCCGGCGGCGAAGCTCGTGGCGCCGCGAACCAGGTCGTCCCACGCGAGGTCTTCGTCGGGCATCCGCAGCCGCACGACGGGTTTGCGGCCCTCGGCCAGGAACGCGGCACGCTGGGAATCGGTCAGCTGCCGATCGAAATTGTCGTAGCCCAGCTTGGGATTACGGCCGGCGGCGACGTGGCGCGCCTCCACCTCCTCCGGCGTGGAGAAGGCGTAGTAGGCCTCCCCCGCTTCGAGCAGCTTGGCCACGACATCGTGATAGATCTCACTGCGCAGTGACTGGCGGTAGGGGCCATAGGGTCCGCCGACCTCTGGTCCCTCGTCCCAATCCAGGCCCAGCCAGCGCAGCGCGTCCAGTAGCGCCAGATAGCTTTCCTCGCTGTCGCGTTGCGCATCGGTGTCCTCGATGCGAAAGACGAAGGTGCCCCCGGTGTGTCGGGCGTAGGCCCAATTGAACAGCGCGGTGCGGACCATTCCGACGTGCGGCGTGCCGGTTGGCGAGGGACAGAATCGAACGCGGACGTGGGCTGGGGCAGTCACGATTTTCCTTTGCGGACCACGGGATTGGTGAGGGTGCCGATGCCCTCGATGGTGATGGAGACGCTGTCGCCGTCCTCGATGGGACCGACACCCGCGGGTGTCCCGGTGAGGATGATGTCGCCCGGCAGCAAGGTCATCACGGCCGAGATCCACTCCACGATCGACCCGATGTCGTGAATCAGCAGTGAGGTGCGGCTGCGCTGCTTGACGTCGCCGTTGACCTCGGTGCGCAATTCGAGATCGCCCGGGTCCAGCGGTTTGAGGTCGGTGACGATCCACGGCCCCACCGGGCAGAAGGTGTCATGCCCTTTGGCCCTGGTCCACTGGCCATCGGATTTTTGTTGATCGCGCGCCGACACGTCGTTGCCGATGGTGTAGCCGAGGATGTTCTCCGCCGCCTGCGCGGCCGAGACGTCCTTGCAGGGCCGGCCGATGACCACCGCCAGCTCGCCCTCGAAGTGCACCGGTGATGCGTTGGCGGGCAAGCGAATAGGCACGTTCGGCCCGATGATCGCGGTGTTGGGTTTGAGGAAGATCACCGGATCCACCGGGGCCGGCCCGGTCATGTCCTTCATTTCGGCGATGTGATCGGCGTAATTCTTCCCCACGCACACCACCTTGCTGGCCAGTATCGGGGCGAGCAGCCGGACGTCGGCCAGCGGCCATGATCGGCCGGTGAAGTTCGGCGTGCCGAATGGATGCTCGGCGATCTCGCGCGCGATCATCTCGGCGGGGTCGTCGAGTTCGCCTTCGATACTCACGAAGGCGACACCGTCCGGGCTGGCGATTCGACCAAGGCGCATTCGGTTGAGCCTAGTGACGGTCGCGAGCGCGGCGTAGCCGGGCGTGGCGGGCCGTCACCATTCGAGCCAGTGACGGTCGCGAGCGCGGCGTAGCCGGGCGTGGCGGGGGGCACCGCGGCGGGGGCACCGCCACAAGTCCTACCCCTAAAATTCGCGTTGGTATGCAAGCATGGGGAATGCAGACCGACCCGGCCGCGACGCCCGAAATAGGCGCCGGCGCGCGCTGGTCGATCATGATCGCTTCGCTGCTGGCAACGGCGAGTTCGTTCCTCTTCATCAACGGCGTCGCGTTCCTCATCCCGTCGCTGCAGGCCGCGCGCGGAATCCGGCTCGACGAGGCGGGCCTGCTGGCCTCGATGCCCAGCTGGGGCATGGTGGTCACGCTGGTGCTCTGGGGATACGTGCTGGACCGGGTCGGCGAGCGGGTAGTGATGGCCACCGGCTCGGCGCTGACCGCGGTAGCGGCCTACGCCGCGGCCTCGGCGCATTCGATGGTGATGATCGCCGTGTACCTGTTTCTCGGCGGCATGGCCGCCGCCAGCTGCAACACGGCCGGCGGGCGGTTGGTGTCCGCCTGGTTTCCGCCACACCAGCGCGGGCTGGCGATGGGCATCCGCCAAACCGCGCAACCCCTGGGAATCGCGTTGGGCGCCATGATAATTCCCGAGCTTGCCGAACACGGGCCGCGCGCCGGCCTTCGGTTCACCGCACTGGCGTGCACGCTCGGGGCGATCGTAAGCATCATCGGCATCGTCGACCCGCCGCGCAAGCCCCGCGCCAGCGCCAGCGTTCAGGAACTCGCCAGCCCGTACCGAGGGTCGTTGACACTGTGGCGAATTCACGCGGTGGCGGGTCTGCTGATGATGCCGCAAACGGTGACCGTGACGTTCATGCTGGTGTGGTTGATCAGGAACCTGCACTGGTCGGTCGCGGCCGCCGGCGGGTTGGTCACTCTCTCGCAGCTGCTCGGCGCGGTCGGCCGCGTGGCCGTGGGCCGCTGGTCCGATCGGCTCGGCTCACGCATGCGACCCGTGCGCTACATCGCGACCGCCGCCGTGCTCGCTCTTCTGTTGCTGGCTTGGGCCGATTACGTGAACACCCGGTGGCAGGTGGTGCTGATGGTCGCCATCGCGGTGATCGCGGTTCTCGACAACGGGCTGGAAGCCACCGCCATAACCGAATTCGCCGGCCCGTACTGGAGCGGCCGTGCCCTGGGCATCCAGAACACCACCCAGCGAATGATGGCGGCCGCGGGGCCTCCGCTCTTCGGCGCCTTGATCTCGGCCGCGAAATACCCACCGGCATGGCTGTTGTGCGCGTTGTTCCCCTTGGCGGCCGTGCCGCTGGTACCGACGCGGTTGGTGCCGCCCGGCCTGGAGATCAAAGCCCGGCAGCAATCCGTTCGCCGACTTCGGTGGTGGCGCGCCGTTCGTTCCCTCTCGTTGCCAGATACTGCTCGACGGCCCGGTCCACCCGCATAGCGGCGTCGTCTTCGCCGAGATGGGCGAGCAGGAGCGCCACCGACATGATGGCGGCGGTCGGATCGGCGATGCCCTGTCCGGCGATGTCCGGAGCGCTGCCGTGGACCGGCTCGAACATGGAGGGATTCGCCCGCGTGCCGTCGATATTTCCACTGGCCGCCAAGCCAATTCCCCCGCATACCGCCGCCGACAGGTCGGTGATGATGTCGCCGAACAGGTTGTCGGTGACGATCACGTCGAAGCGGCCGGGGTCGGTGACCATGAAGATGGTCGCGGCGTCGATGTGTTGGTACGCCACCTCGACGTCGGGGTAGTCGCGGCCGACCTCGGCGACGATGCGCGACCACAGCTTGCCGGCGAAGGTGAGCACGTTCGTTTTGTGCACCAGTGTCAAGTGCTTTCGGCGTCGCTGCGCCCGCTCGAACGCGTCGGCCACCACGCGGCGCACACCGAATGCCGTGTTCTGGCTTACCTCGGTCGCCACTTCGTTGGGCGTTCCGACGCGGATCGCGCCGCCGGTGCCGGTGTAGGGACCTTCCGTTCCCTCGCGCACCACCACGAAGTCGATCTCGGGGTTACCGGCCAGCGGGCTGTTCACCCCCGGGTACAGCCGGCCCGGCCGCAAGTTGATGTGGTGGTCCAGCTCGAAACGCAGGCGCAGCAACAACCCTCGCTCCAGCACGCCGCTGGGCACCGACGGGTCGCCGATGGCACCGAGCAGGATGGCGTCATGCGCGCGCAGCTCGTCGATGACCGAGTCCGGCAGCAGCTCACCGGTGGCGTGATACCGCCGCGCCCCGAGGTCGTAGCTGGTCTTGTCCACCCCGGGCAGCACCGTGTCCAGGACTTTGATGGCCTCGGAAATGACTTCGGGCCCGATACCGTCGCCCTCGATCACCGCCAGCTTCATCGGCGCCCCATCTCATCGCGTCGGTGCGCGTCAGCCGTCACGAGAGATCAACCACCTCAAGCTTGTTGGCGCCGACGGCCGCGCCGATTTCCGCCCGGACATCGCCCGGCACGTCTTGGTCCAGCCGCAGCAGGATCGTCGCGCTCGGGCCCTCGGCGTCCTCGGAAAGCTGCGCCGCTTCGATGTTCACCCCGGCCGACCCCAGCAAGGTGCCGATCTTGCCCAGCGCGCCGGGTTGGTCGACGTAGTTGATCACCAGGTTGATGCCCTGGGCACGCAGATCGAAGTTGCGGCCGTTGATCTGGACGATCTTCTCGACCAGCTGCGGCCCGGACAGGGTGCCCGCGACGTTGACGGCGGTGCCGTCGGGCGCGACTGCGCGCACGTCGACCACGCTGCGGTGGTTCGGGCTTTCCGAGGCGGTGCCGATTTCGGCGATGATGCCGCGTTCTTCGGCCAACGCCGGTGCGTTGACGAACGTCACCGGCCCCTCGACGACGGCCGAGAACAACCCCCGCAACGCCGAAAGCTTAAGCACCTCAACGTCTTCGGAGGCCAGCTCGCCGCGCACCTGTACCGACAGCGACACCGGCGGGCCGTCGGACAGGGTGGCGGCCAGCACCCCGAGCTTGCGCACCAGGTCCAGCCAGGGCGCGACCTCCTCGTTGACCACCCCACCGCCGACGTTGACCGCGTCGGGAACGAATTCGCCGGCCAGGGCGAGCTTGACGCTCGCGGCGACGTCGGTGCCGGCCCGGTCCTGAGCCTCTTCGGTCGACGCGCCCAGATGCGGCGTGACCACCACTTGCGGCAGCTCGAACAGCGGGCTGTCGGTGCACGGCTCTTTGGCGAAGACGTCCAGGCCGGCCGCGCGCACGTGGCCGCTGCGCACCGCGTCGGCCAGCGCGGCCTCGTCCACCAGACCACCGCGGGCGGCGTTGACGATGATGACGCCCGGCTTGGTCTTCGCCAGCGCGTCCTTGTCGATCAGACCCGCGGTCTCGGGTGTCTTCGGCAGGTGCACCGAGATGAAGTCGGCGCGGGTCAGCAGTTCGTCCAGCGTCAGCAGCTCGATGCCCAACTGTGCCGCGCGGGCCGGCGACACGTAGGGGTCGTAAGCGATCAGGTGGGTGCCGAAGGCGCTGAGCCGCTGGGCGACCAACTGCCCGATCCTCCCCAGGCCCACAACGCCGACCGTCTTGCCGAAGATCTCGGTGCCCGAGAAGGACGACCGCTTCCAGGCGTGTTCGCGCAACGAGGCATCGGCGGCCGGCACCTGCCGGGCAGCGGACAGTAACAACGCCAGCGCGTGCTCGGCGGCGCTGTGGATGTTCGACGTCGGCGCGTTGACCACCAGCACACCGCGCTCGGTGGCGGCGTCGACGTCGACGTTGTCCAGGCCTACCCCGGCGCGGGCGACGATCTTCAGCTTGGGCGCCGCCGCCAGCACCTCGGCGTCGACCGTGGTGGCCGAACGCACCAGCAGTGCGTCGGCCTCCGGCACGGCCGCCAGCAGCTTCTCGCGATCGGGGCCGTCTACCCAGCGCACCTCGACCTGGTCGCCCAGGGCTGCGACGGTTGATTCGGCAAGCTTGTCGGCAATGAGTACAACAGGCAGATTCACCCGGCCAGCCTATCGGCTGTAATCGACGCGCCGACGTCACCGTCGGCGGCAGCCGACCCGACGGGCCGACCGCCGCCGTAATCTGCGCCCGGGCCGGCCTGAACGTGCAGGTCGTCGAAGCTCACGGCCTACGATGACGCCGTGACGAAACTTGCGATCATCTACTACTCAGCCACCGGTCATGGCACCACGATGGCGCAGCGCGTTGCCGCCGCGGCCGAATCGGCGGGGGCCGAAGTCCGCCTGCGGCACGTCGCCGAAACGCAGGACCCCGAATCGTTCGCCCAAAACCCGGCCTGGACGGCGAATTATGAGGCCACCAAGGACCTTCCGTCGGCCACCGGCGACGACATCGTCTGGGCCGACGCGGTGATCTTCGGTTCACCGACCCGGTTCGGGTCCCCGGCAGCGCAGTTACGCACGTTCCTCGACTCGCTGGGCGGACTGTGGGCGCAGGGCAAGCTGGCGGACAAGGTGTATGCGGGCTTCACGTCGTCCAACACCATTCACGGTGGTCAAGAAACCACCCTGCTCTCGCTGTACATCACGCTGATGCATTTCGGCGGCATCATCGTGCCGCCGGGATACACCGACCCGTGCAAGTTCGTCGATGGCAATCCGTACGGGGCGAGCCTGGTTACCACCCACGACAACATCAACGAGTTCGACGAGCCCACCGGCGCCGCGCTCGAACACCTGGCCCGCCGGGTGGTGGCCGTCGCCGACCGGCTGGGTTCCTAACCGCCGAGCGTCACGCCAGCGTGACACCGGTGCTCGAGCGTCACGCCAGCGTGACACCGGTGCTCGAGCGTCACGCCAGCGTGACACAAAGACGCTAGGCGGTTTCGGTGATCGGCCGGTCGACCCAGCTCATCAGGTCGCGCAGCTTCTTGCCGGTGACCTCGATGGGGTGCTCGGCGTTTTCCTTGCGCAGCTGCTCGAGTTGCTTGTTGCCGCCTTCGACGTTGGCAACCAGCTTCTTGGTGAAGTCGCCGCTTTGGATGTCGCGCAGGATCTCTCGCATCCGCTCCTTGGTGCCGGCGTCGATCACGCGCGGACCGGACAGGTAGCCGCCGAATTCCGCGGTGTCGGACACCGAGTAGTTCATCCGGGCGATGCCGCCCTCGTACATCAGGTCGACGATCAGCTTCAGCTCGTGCAACACCTCGAAGTAGGCCATTTCCGGCGGGTAGCCCGCCTCGACCATCACGTCGAAACCGGTTTTCACCAATTCCTCTGTGCCACCGCACAACACGGCCTGCTCACCGAACAGGTCGGTCTCGGTCTCGTCCTTGAAGGTGGTCTTGATGACGCCGGCGCGGGTGCCGCCGATGGCCTTGGCGTAGGACAGGGCAAGCGCCTCGCCGTCGCCGGTGGGGTCCTGGTCGACGGCGATCAGGGCGGGCACACCCTTGCCGTCGACGAACTGACGACGCACCAGGTGGCCGGGGCCCTTGGGGGCGACCATCGCGACGGTGACGTTGGCCGGCGGCTTGATCAGGTCGAAGTGGATGTTGAGCCCGTGCCCGAAGAACAACGCGTCGCCGTCCTTCAGGTTGGGCTCGATGTCGTTTTTGAAGATGTCCGCCTGAGCGGTGTCGGGCGCCAGCAGCATGATCACGTCCGCCCACTTGGCGACCTCGGCCGGGGTGTCGACGTCCAGGCCCTGTTCGGCGACCTTGGCCCGCGACTTCGAGCCCTCTTTGAGACCCACCTTCACCTGCACCCCGGAATCACGCAGGCTCAGCGAGTGCGCGTGCCCTTGGCTGCCGTATCCGATGACACCGACCTTGCGGCCCTGGATGATGGTCAGGTCGGCATCGTCGTCGTAGAACATTTCTAGTGCCACTGTTGAATATCTCCTCGTGTGTTACTTGGCCGTGGCGATGCCGCGCGGACCGCGGGACAACGACACCACTCCCGATTGGACTATCTCGCGAATCCCGAAGGGTTCCAGGATCCGCAGCAGCGCCTCGATCTTGCCGCGGTCACCCGTCGCCTCGATCGTCAGCGCTTCGGTGGAAACGTCAATCACCTTGGCGCGGAACAGGTTCACCGCTTCGATCACCTGACTGCGGGTACCGGCGTCGGCGCGCACCTTGATCATCGCCAATTCCCGCGACACCGAGTTGTCGTCGTCCAGTTCGACAATCTTGATGACGTTGATCAGCTTGTTGAGCTGCTTGGTGATCTGTTCGAGCGGTGTCTCCTCGGCGGAGACCACGATCGTCATCCGCGACATGTCCTTCTGCTCGGTGGCACCGACGGCCAGCGATTCAATGTTGAACCCGCGCCGCGAGAACAGCGCCGCCACCCGGGCGAGCACGCCGGGCGTGTCCTCGACCAGCACCGACAGGGTATGGGTGTTCATCAGGCGTGGCCTTCGCTCTCGTCGTCGAACAGCGGGCGGATTCCGCGCGCCGCCTGGATCTCGTCATTGCTGGTGCCGGCGGCCACCATCGGCCACACCTGCGCGTCGGCGCCGACGATGAAGTCGATCACCACCGGGCGGTCGTTGATCGCGCGCGCCGCATTGATCACGTCCTCGACGTCTTCCGCACGCTCGCAACGCATTCCGACGCAGCCGAGCGCCTCCGCGAGCTTCACGAAATCGGGGATGCGATGCGAGTGCGTGGCCAGGTCGGTCTGCGAGTAGCGCTCGTCGTAGAACAGGGTCTGCCACTGGCGCACCATGCCCAAGTTGCCGTTGTTGATCAGTGCCACCTTGATCGGGATGCCCTCGACCGCGCAGGTGGCCAGCTCCTGGTTGGTCATCTGGAAGCAGCCATCGCCGTCGATCGCCCACACCTCGGCGTCCGGGCGGGCCATCTTGGCGCCCATGGCCGCCGGAATGGCAAACCCCATCGTGCCCAGCCCGCCGGAGTTGAGCCAGGTGCGCGGCTTCTCGTACGAAATGAATTGTGCCGCCCACATCTGGTGCTGGCCGACGCCGGCGACGTACAGGGCGTCCGGACCGGCCAACTGACCGAGCTTTTCGATGACGTACTCCGGGCCCAGGCTGCCGTCGCTCTGCGGGTCGTAGCTCAGCGGATAAGTGGACTGAACTTCGTTCAGGTAGGCCCACCACTCGGTCATGTCGAGCTTGCCGGGAATCCCGTCCTGGCGCAGCAACTCGAGCAGCTCGGCGATGACGGCCTTGACGTCGCCGACGATCGGGACGTCGGCGTGGCGGTTCTTACCGATCTCGGCCGGGTCGATGTCGGCGTGAATGACCTTGGCTTCGGGGGCGAAGGTGTCCAGCTTGCCGGTCACCCGGTCATCGAAGCGGGTTCCCAGCGCGATCAGCAGGTCGCTGCGCTGCAGCGCCGCCACCGCGGCGACGGTGCCGTGCATGCCGGGCATGCCCATGTGCTGCGGGTGGCTGTCCGGGAACGCCCCGCGCGCCATCAGCGTGGTCACCACGGGGATGCCGGTCAGCTCGGCCAGTTCGTAGAGTTGCTCGGTCGCCTCACCGCGGATGACACCGCCGCCCACGTAGAGCACCGGCTTGCGGGCGGCCGCGATCAGCTTGGCGGCCTCACGGATCTGCCGGCTGTGCGGTTTGGTGGTCGGCTTGTATCCGGGCAGGTTGACCCGCGGCGGCCAGCTGAACGTGCACTGGCCCTGCAGAACGTCTTTGGGGATGTCGACGAGCACCGCGCCGGGTCGGCCCGAGGAGGCGATGTGAAACGCCTCCGCGAGCACCTGCGGGATCTCGTTGCCCGAGCGGACCAGGAAGTTGTGCTTGGTGATCGGCATCGTGATGCCCGAGATGTCGGCTTCCTGGAAGGCATCGGTGCCGATCAGCGAGCGTCCGACCTGGCCGGTGACGGCCACGACGGGAATCGAATCCATCTGGGCGTCGGCCAGCGGGGTCACCAGGTTGGTAGCCCCGGGTCCCGACGTCGCCATGCAGACGCCGACCTTGCCGGTGGCATGCGCGTAGCCGCTGGCGGCATGTCCGGCGCCCTGCTCGTGCCGGACCAGCACGTGGCGCAACTTCTTCGAGTCGAACAGCGGGTCATACACCGGCAGCACCGCGCCGCCGGGAATGCCGAAGATGACCTCTACGCCGAGTTCCTCCAGCGAGCGGATCACCGATTGTGCGCCGGTGAGTTGCTCGGGCCCGATACGTTTCGGCTTGCCGGCCGCGGACTTCGCGGCGGGCAGGGCCGCGTCCGTGGCGATGTCCGCGGCGTCCGGTGTCGCGGAGGCGTGCTGCCTGATGGGAGCGCTCACTGTCGTTCAGTCCTCATTCATTCCGGGAGTCTCGCTGGGGGCAACAAAAAACCCCCGACAGCTCATCTGCTGCACGAGGGTTGCGCGTTGGTTCTGGATTGCTTCAGATGCTGAAGGTCAAGTCAGGCACCAACGCGCCGACTAATTACTACGAGCATCCCGGGCTTTCCGGAGGTATCCATAGCGTCCGACGGTAGCCTTCGCACAGCTCAGCAGTCAAATCCGTCACCGCCGGCGCCCGGCTTACCAGCTGGGTTGGCGGCGGAGCGCTTCGCGGGATCAATCCCGGTGGCGGATGAAATGATGGTGGGGTGGCCACCGGTTCGTCTCCCCAAACCCCGTCGACAGCGCCCGTCGTGATCAAGGTGTCGCCGATAGCGCACTTGGCCGTCGGATTCTTGACCCTGGGGCTGTTGATTCCGGTGCTGCTGTGGCCGCCGTCGCTTCCGCTGCTGCTCATTCCGGTGCTGCTGTCGGCGTTGATCGTCCGGTTACGCACCGTCGCCGACGACCAGGGCGTGACCGTTCGGACGCTGTTCGGCAGCCAGAAGGTGCGCTGGGACGAAATCGACGGGCTGCGCTTTCACCGCGGTTCATGGGGACGCGCGCGGCTCAAGAGCGGCGCCGAGCTGCGGCTGCCCGCGGTCACGTTCTCCACCCTGCCGGAGCTGACCGAGGCCAGCGCGGGGCGGGTGCCCAACCCCTACCGGTGATCAGCCGATCGGATTCACCCCGTTGAGCGCCACCCACACTCCGACACCCGCCGCGACGCCGGCCAGCAGCGCGACAAAGGACCCGATGAAGGGGCGGTGCGCCCAACCGCGGCGCACGTCCAGGCCGTAGCGGCCGGGACCGCACAGGACGACAGCGGCGGCCATGACGATCAGGGTGATCTGGTATTCGTGGCCCTCGGGCAGGAAGAACGAGAAGGTGCGCGAGTGCGGCCGCGCCGACACGCTGGCCAGTAGGCCGTTGATCAAAAACGCCAGCGCTCCGGCCGCCGCGATGGGGGTGAACAGGCCGAGTATCAGCAGCGCTCCCGCCACGGCCTCCCCGCCGGCGCTCACGTAGGCGAGGATGTCGGCGTGCTGGTAGCCGACATCGGACAGCGAGTTCTTGAACCCCGCGACGCCCGAGCCGCCCCACCAGCCGAACAGCTTCTGCAGTCCGTGGGCGCCGAGCACCACGCCCAGCCCGACACGCAGCAGCAGCAAACCGAGATGCTGCGTTCCACGCCGGCCGACATCGGGCCACCGGTCGTGGTGTTCATCGTCGTCGACCTCGACGGACCCGGAGTCATGCCGGGCCGCCGAATGCGGTTGGACGTAGGGCAAGGGCTCCTGCTGTTCCAGCAGGTGATAGCCCCCCGCGCCGGAGCCGGCGACTGCGGCGGCGCCGCCGTAGGGGATGACGGTGGTGGTCCCGGTCGACGGGTTGAAGTCGCCCGGGTAGCCGACTGGCGTCAGGTCATCTTCGGGATCGACCAGCCGCGCCGAGGCGGGGCGTCCCGGGGTCGGCTCCGGGGATTCGCCGGGCCTTTGCCAATGTGCGTCATTCGCTTGACTGGTCACGGGTGTCAGGGTAAGGGCATTCGGCCCTGAATTGGGGATTTGAGCGGCGCTTTCGCCTGGCAATCGGCGGTTTGCCCGCCAAACCGGTCCTGATGGGCTCCGAATGTGCCCGCAAACCGGTCCCGGCGCCCCCGGCCGATCGCCGGTCCGACCGAAGTCGGCTGCGGGTCGGGGTGGTGACGCGACCGGATCGAGGTTCGGCGTCGGACAAGAGGGACGTGTGTGGCGGCGCCGCTGGCACTGTCCGTAGCCTGACGGTCATGCGACTAGGGCGATCGAGGTGGTCGGTTCGGCGCGGGTTCGCCGCGCTGTGCGCCATCGTGCTGGTGACGAGCGGGTGCGCGCGCTTCAACGACGCCCAGTCGCAACCGTTCACCACCGCCCCCGAGCTCAAGCCGCAGCCCAGCTCGACGCCTCCCCCGCCGCCGCCGCTGCCGCCCACACCGTTCCCCAAGGCCTGTCCCGCCCCCGGTGTGATGCAGGGCTGCCTGGAGAGCACCAGCGGCCTGATCATGGGGCCCGACAGCAAAACCGCGCTCGTCGCCGAGCGCACCACCGGCGCGGTCAAGGAGATTTCCGTCAGCGCCGAGCCGAAGGTGAAGACGGTGATCCCGGTGGACGGCTCCGGCGATGGCGGCTTGATGGACATCGTCATGTCGCCCACCTACAAGCAGGACCGCCTGATGTACGCCTACATCAGCACGCCGAGCGACAACCGGGTCATCCGGGTGGCCGATGGCGACATCCCCAAGGACATTCTGACCGGAATCCCCAAGGGCGCCACCGGAAACACCGGAGCGCTGATCTTCACCAGCCCCACCACGCTGGTCGTGATGACCGGCGACGCGGGCAACCCGGCGCTGGCCGCCGACCCCAAATCGCTGGCGGGCAAGGTGCTGCGGATCGAGCAGCCCACCACCGTGGGCCAGGCGCCACCGACGACGGCGTTGTCCGGGGTGGGCTCCGGCGGCGGCCTGTGCACGGATCCGGTCGACGGCTCGCTGTACGTCGCCGACCGCACCCCGACCGCAGATCGCTTGCAGCGCATCACCAAGACGTCGGACGTCTCCACGGTGTGGACCTGGCCGGACAAGCCGGGCGTGGCCGGCTGCGCGGCGATGGACGGCACCGTGTTGGTCAACCTGATCAACACCAAGCTGACGGTCGCTGTCCGGCTGGCACCGGCCACCGGCGCGGTCACCGGTGAGCCCGACGTGGTCCGTAAGGACACCCACGCCCACGCCTGGGCGCTGCGCATGTCGCCTGATGGAAACGTCTGGGGCGCAACGGTTAACAAGACGGCCGGGGACGCCGAGAAGCTGGACGACGTCGTGTTCCCGCTCTTCCCGCAGGGCGGCGGATTCCCGCGCAACAGCGACGACAAGAGCTGACCGCTCGCGCGTCGTGGTGGCGGACGATCAGCCCGCTAGCCCTGGCCGCAGGCGGCCAACACCAGTTCCCGAACCCGCGCCGCGTCGGCCTGGCCGCGGGTGGCCTTCATCACCGCGCCGACGATCGCGCCGGCCGCGGCCACCTTGCCGCCGCGGATCTTCTCTGCCACATCGGGATTGGCGGCCAGCGCCTCGTCCACCGCGGCCTGGGTCACCGAGTCGTCGCGCACCAACGCCAGCCCGCGGGCGGTCATCACCTCTTCGGGCTCGCCCTCCCCGGCCAGGACACCCTCGACCACCTGGCGGGCCAGCTTCGTGGACAGCTTGCCGTCGTCGACCAGCGCCACCACCGCGGCGACCTGGGCGGGCGTGATGGCCAGCTCATCAAGCGCCACGTTGGCCTCGTTAGCCTTCTGCATCAAGAAGTTTCCCCACCAGGCGCGGGCCTGCTCGCTGGACGCGCCGTGCCCAATGGTCGCGGTAACCAACTCGATGGCCCCGGCATTGACCAGGTCGCGCATCACCTCGTCGGAGATGCCCCACTCGTCCTGAATGCGTTTGCGGCTCAACCACGGCAGTTCGGGAATGGTCTGGCGCAGCCGCTCGACCAGTTCCCGGCTGGGCGCGACGGGCTCCAGGTCCGGTTCGGGGAAATACCGGTAGTCCTCGGCGGTCTCCTTGGTGCGGCCGGGGCTGGTGTAGCCCCCGGCCTCGTGAAAGTGCCGTGTTTCCTGGATGATTCGACCACCGGACGCCAGAACCGCGGCCTGGCGTTGCATCTCGTAGCGCACCGCCACCTCAACGCTTTTCAGCGAGTTGACGTTCTTGGTCTCGGTCCGGGTACCGAACTCGGTCGTCCCGATCGGCTTCAAGGACACATTGGCGTCACAACGCATTGAGCCCTGATCCATCCGGACGTCGGATACATCCAAGGCGCGCAGCAGGTCTCGCAACGCCGTCACGTAGGCGCGGGCGATCTGCGGCGCCCGTGCCCCGGCGCCCTCGATGGGCTTGGTGACGATCTCGATCAATGGCACGCCGGCGCGGTTGTAGTCGATCAGCGACGTGGTCGCGCCGTGGATGCGGCCCGTCTCACTGCCGATGTGGGTGAGCTTGCCGGTGTCCTCCTCCATGTGCGCGCGCTCGATCTCGACCCGCCAGGTGGTGCCGTCCTCCAGCGGGGCCTCCAGGTAGCCGTTGATGGCGATGGGCTCGTCGTACTGCGAGATCTGGTAGTTCTTCGGCTGGTCCGGATAGAAGTAGTTCTTCCGGGCGAAGCGACACCACGGCACGATCTCGCAGTTCAGCGCCAACCCGATGCGAATGGCCGACTCGACCGCGTTCTGGTTGAGCACGGGAAGCGAGCCGGGCAGGCCGAGGCACACCGGGCATACCTGGGTGTTGGGTTCGGCGCCGAAAGCGGTGGTGCAGCCGCAGAACATCTTGGTGACGGTGGACAGCTCCACATGCACCTCGAGGCCGAGTACCGGATCGAAACGCGCGATGACGTCGTCGTAGTCCATCAGATCGGCGCTGGCGGCAACACTCATGCGCCCGATCCTAGTGGTGATCGCGAGCGCGGCGGAGCCGGGCGAAGCGGGTCACCACCGATCGACACCGTGGTGATCGCGAGCGCGGCGGAGCCGGGCGAAGCGGGTCACCACCAATCGACACCGTGGTGATCGCGAGCGCGGCGGAGCCGGGCGAAGCGGGTCACCACCAATCAACACCGTGGATCGCGAACCGCCCCTACCGGCCCGGGAACATATCGGCCAGCACCGCCGCCATTTCCAGATAACAGCGACGGCTCTCCTTGCTCAACCGGTCCAGCGCAATCTTTCGGCCATCGTGCACGTGCCGATCGAATGGCAGCACTACCGTGGCGCCGACGCGGGCGGACAGTCGGTCCAGTTCCGTGACGGCCACACCGTCCACCTTGGCCGGCTCGACGTGATTGATCGCCAGCACGGTCCACTGCATTAAGGATTGATAACCGTTGTGGCACAACCACTCCAGTGTCGCCCGTGTTTTGCGTACCGCATCGATGGCGGGGCTGGTGACCACCACCAGGGCTCGCGATTCAGGTAAGACCGCGTCCATCACAGCGGAATTGAGCGTTTTGACGCAGTCGACCAGCACCAGCGAATACTGGTTGCGCAGCATCGAGAAGGCTCGCAGCATGTCGCGGCGGTCCAGGCGCCAGTCGGTGTCGGGCAGCCCGAGCACTTCCAGCCCAAAGCCGTTCATGTACGTCAGCGCGCGGATGTCCTCGTACTGTGCCGCCGGGCTGCCCTGCAGAAGGTCGGCCAGGCTGTGCGGGTTGCGAAGGCCGTGGCGCTCCGCCAGGTCTCCGGCGTCGATGTCGAGGGCGATCACCCGGTCGTCGCGCACGGCGGCGAACGTCGACCCGAGCGCCTCCACCACCGTCGTTTTGCCGACCCCGCCCTTGAGGTTGAGCACCGCGATGGGAAAGGCACCGCCTGCGGTCGCGCGGATACGTTGCCGCAGCTCGTTTTCGTAGGCCGTGTTTTTGCCCGGGCCGAGCTCGATGCCGGTGATGCGCTGAAGCAGCTGTCGCCAGTTGAACCCTTCGGCGTCCGGGTCGCGCATGTCGAAGCGGTCCAGCGCGGTGGCACCCAGCGTCGGTTCGGGACGTGGCGATGACGGCACCCGCCGGGGCGGCGGCTCTGCGGGTGGTCTGTCCCTCTGTTGGTTCGGACCGCGCGACTGCGGCACGGTGGACGCTGCGGGATCGCCCTCGATTTGCCACTTGTGCCCACCCGGCTTGTGGTTCGGCGGGCCCGGTGGCCCCGCCGCTGCCGCGGATTGCCGAACTGATCCGCGAGTCGAACCGCGGTTATTCATACTCCCGGTATAACCCCGAAATAGCAGTCCGGAAACCACCAAACTGCGACAAACGCGAAACGTTCTTCATCGGCGGACAAATTCAACGCACAGTTACACCGTTATTCGCCACGCGCCCAACGGTTAACCGAAGAACGCGGCGGCGTCGTCGTAGCGACTTTCCGGCACCAGCTTGAGCTGACGCACCGCGTCCGCCAAGGCCACCCGGCCGATGTCCTGCCCGCGCAGCGACACCATTTGGCCGTATTCCCCGGCATGCGCGGCGTCGGCCGCGTTCACCCCGAACCGGGTGGCCAGCACCCGGTCGTAGGCCGTCGGGGTGCCTCCCCGCTGGACGTGTCCCAACACGGTCACCCGGACGTCTTTGTTGATCCGCTTTTCCACTTCGGCGCCGAGCTGGGCGGCCACGCCGGTGAACTTTTCGTGACCGAATTCGTCAATTCCGCCTTCCCGCAACGCAATCGATCCGGGAATAGGTTTTGCACCCTCGGCGACCACGCAGATGAAGTGCGAATCTCCGCGCTGGAAGCGCCTTTTGACCAGCCGGCAGACCTCTTCGACGTCGAAGGGCTGCTCGGGTATCAACGTCATGTGCGCGCCCGAAGCCAGGCCCGCGTTCAGTGCGATCCAGCCGGCGTGGCGGCCCATCACCTCGACCAGCATCACCCGCTGGTGCGATTCGGCGGTGCTGTGCAGCCGGTCGATGGCGTCGGTGGCGACGGTCAATGCGGTGTCGTGACCGAAAGTCACGTCAGTGCAATCGATGTCGTTGTCGATGGTCTTCGGCACACCGACGACGGGAACGTTCTCCTCCGAAAGCCAGTGCGCGGCCGTCAGCGTGCCTTCCCCTCCGATCGGGATCAGGACGTCGATCCCGTTGTCGTCGAGGGTCTGCTTGACCTGGTTCAGCCCGGCCCGCAGTTTGTCGGGATTCACGCGGGCGGTGCCCAGCATGGTTCCACCCTTGGCCAGCAGGCGGTCGTTGCGGTCGTCGTTCTGCAGCTGGACGCGCCGGTTCTCCAGCAGCCCGCGCCAGCCGTCCTGAAACCCGACCACCGACGAGCCGTATCGGGAGTCGCACGTTCGCACCACTGCCCGGATGACCGCGTTGAGCCCGGGGCAGTCGCCGCCCCCGGTGAGCACTCCGATCCGCATCCCCTCATCTTGCCTGGGGTGGCGGCGTAATGGCGCGATTAGCCGCCGACAGTCCCCACGGTGGGCGCCGAAGGCAGCGGTCCGCGGGCCGCCTCGTAGGCGGCGCCGACCCGGTAGAGCCGGTCGTCGGCCAGCGCGGGCGCCATGATCTGCAGGCCGACCGGCAGGCCGTCGTCCGGCGACAGACCGGCCGGCACCGACATGCCGCAATGCCCCGCCAGATTGAGCGGCAGGGTGCACAGGTCGAACAGGTACATCGCCAGCGGATCGTCGACCTTCTCACCCAGCCGGAACGCCGTCGTCGGGGTCGCGGGCGACACCACAACGTCCACCGCGCGGTAGGCCTCGTCGAGATCGCGGGCGATCAGGGTGCGCACCTTTTGCGCCTGGTTGTAATAGGCGTCGTAGTAACCGGCCGACAGCGCGTAGGTGCCGATCATGATGCGCCGCTTGACCTCCGGCCCGAAGCCGGCCGCCCGCGTCATCGCCATCACTTCCTCGGCGCTGTGGCTGCCGTCGTCGCCGACCCGCAGCCCGTAGCGCATCGCGTCGAAGCGGGCCAGGTTGCTCGACACCTCCGACGGCAGGATCAGGTAGTAGGCGGCCAGTGCGTACTCGAAGTGCGGGCAGTCGACCTCGCTCACTTCGGCGCCCAGGGCGGTCAGCTGCTCGACAGCGGCCTCGAAAGCCCTGAGCACGCCGGGCTGGTAGCCCTCGCCGCGCAGCTGCTTGACCACACCGACCCGCACGCCCTTGAGATCACCGGCCGCGCCGGCCTTCGCGGCGCCGACGACGTCGGGCACCGCAGCGTCGACGGACGTCGAGTCGCGGCTGTCGTGCCCGGCGATCACCTGATGCAACAACGCGGTGTCCAGCACGGTGCGTGCGCACGGACCGCCCTGATCCAGTGACGACGCGCACGCCACCAGGCCGTAGCGCGACACCGTGCCGTAGGTGGGCTTGACTCCGACGGTCGCGGTGAGCGCGGCGGGCTGCCGAATGGAGCCTCCGGTGTCGGATCCGATCGCCAGCGGTGCCTGGAACGCGGCCAGCGCGGCGGCGCTGCCGCCGCCGGAGCCGCCGGGCACCCGATCGACGTCCCAGGGATTGCGGGTCGGGCCGTAGGCGGAGTTCTCGGTCGAGCTGCCCATCGCGAACTCGTCCATGTTGGTCTTGCCGAGGATCGGGATTCCGGCGGCGCGCAACCGCGAGGTGACGGTGGCGTCGTAAGGGGAGCGCCAGCCCTCGAGGATCTTCGATCCGCAGGTGGTGGGCATGTCGGCGGTAGTGAAGACGTCTTTGAGCGCCAGCGGGACCCCGGCCAGCGGCGACGGCAGCCGCTCCCCGGCGGCCACCGCGTTATCGACGACGGCTGCCGCCGCGAGCGCCGCGTCGGCCGCCACGTGCAGGAACGCGTGGTAGCGATCGTCGGTCGCCTGGATTTGGTCCAGGCACGCCTGGGTGACCTCGGCCGACGACACCTCTTTGGCGGCGATCCGGGTGGCCAGCGTGGCGGCGTCGGAGACGATGATCTCGTTCACTCGCTGTCTCCCAGGATCTGCGGGACCGCGAAGCGGCCGTCGACAGCCGCGGGCGCCTCGGCCAGCGCTTCGGCCTGCGTCAGACACGGCGCCGACTCGTCGGGCCGGGTGACGTTGACGTCCTTCAGCGGGTTGTCGGTCGCTTCGACGCCGGTGACATCGACCGCCTGCACCTGGCTGACGTGGGTCAGGATGGCGTCAAGCTGGCCGGCGAAGCTGTCGAGCTCGCTGTCGGTCAGCGCCAGCCGGGACAGCCGGGCCAGGTGCGCTACCTCGTCGCGGGAGATCTGGGACACGACTGCAAAGCCTAGCCCGCCGTGTCCGCCACGCTGGTGTGACATTCGGCGACCACCGTCACGCTGGCGTGACGCTCGGCGGGCAGAAGACACAGGGCTGTGCGACAGTGTTGGCCGTGCCCTCCTATCTGTTGCGCATCGAGCTCGTCGACCGGCCAGGCAGCCTGGGGTCGCTGGCGGTAGCGCTCGGTTCGGTGGGGGCCGACATCTTGTCCCTCGATGTCGTGGACCGCAGCGCGGGCTACGCGACCGACGACCTGGTGATCGAACTGCCGCCGGGGGCGATGCCGGACCGGCTGATCACCGCCGCCGAGTCCCTGTCCGGTGTCCGGGTGGACAGCGTGCGCCCGCACACCGGTCTGCTGGAAGCGCATCGCGAGCTCGAGCTGCTCGACCACGTCGCGGCGGCCAACGGCAACGCAATCCGACTGCAGGTCCTCGCCAACGAGGCGCCCAAGGTGCTGCGCGTCAGTTGGTGCACGGTGTTGCGCAGTTCGGGCGGCGAACTGCAGCGCCTGGCGGGCAGTCCGGGCGCCCCGGAGACCAAGGCAGACTCGGCCCCGTGGCTGCCGCTGGAGCGGGCCGTGACTCTGGACGGCAGCGCCGAGTGGGTGCCGAAGGCGTGGCGCGACATGGACGTGACGATGGTCGCGGCCCCGTTGGGCGACCCGCACACCGCGGTGGTGCTCGGTCGCCCCGGCCCGGAATTCCGGCCCTCGGAGGTCGCCCGGCTGGGCTACCTCGCCGGGATCGTCGCCACCATGCTCCGTTAGCGCGAGGGCGCGTGCGATCCGGACATCGCGACCGGATCGTCGTCGTCCCACAGCAAAAGCTGCCGAACCGCCGGGCGCGGGCCGTAGGGGCGCAGCATGGTGCTGGCCGGGCGAGGCCGCACCCGTTGCGGCCACCAGAACCAGCGCCCGAGAAGCCTTGCGACAGAGGGCGTCATGAACGAGCGCACGATCAGCGTGTCGAACAGCAGGCCGAGGCCGATCGTCGTGCCGATCTGGCCGAGCACCTGAAAACCGCTGAACACGAACGCACACATGGTGACGGCGAAAACGATGCCGGCGGAGGTGACGACGGAACCGGACCCGGCCATCGCCCGGATGATGCCGGTGTTGAGGCCGGCATGGATCTCCTCTTTGAAACGGGAGATCAACAGCAAGTTGTAGTCGGATCCGACCGCCAGCAACAGGATCACCGCCAACGCGAGCACGACCCAGTACAGCTGGACGCCGAAGATGTACTGCCACACCAGAACCGACAGACCGAAGGACGCCCCCAGCGAGAGGGCCACCGTGCCCACGATGACCAGCGCGGCGATCAGGCTGCGCGTGATGATCATCATGATCAGCAGGATGAGGCTCAGCGCGGCGAACGCCACGATCATCAGGTCGTATTTGGCGCCGTCTTGGATGTCCTTGTATGTCGCGGCGGTCCCGCCGAGATAGATTCCCGCACCGGCCATGGGCGTGCCCTTCAACGCCTCATGCGCCGCCTTGGCGATCGGATCGATGTGCGAAATACCCTCGGGCGTCGCGGGATCGCCTTCATGCGTGACGATCATGCGGGCGGCCTTGCCGTCCGGCGAGAGGAACAGTTTCAGGCCGCGTTTGAAGTCGGGGTTGTTGAAGACCTCGGGCGGCAGGTAGAAGGTGTCGTCGTTCTTGGCCGCGTCGAAGGCCCGCCCCAGCGCGGTCGCGTTGTCGATCGCCGCGGCAGTCTGTGCGTAAATGCCGGACAGCGTGGCGTAATTCGCCAGAGTCAAATCACGGTTGGTCTGCTGGCTTTGGATCTGCGGCGGGATGAGCGCCGTCAGTTTCGGCTGCAGTGCGTCGAGCTTGTCGAGGGACGCCGTCAGGTTCTCGAATTTCTCGGTGAGCTGATCGATGCCGTCGAGCGCGTCGAACAGGGATCTGAACGCAAAGCAGACGGGGATGTCGTAACAATGCTTCTCCCAATAGAAATAGCTGCGCACCGGCCGGAAGAAGTCGTCGAAATTCGCGATCTTGTCGCGCAGGTCCTGAATGGTGCCCAGCGTGTCGTGAAAGCTTTGCGTCTCGTCGTGGGTGGTGCCCGCGAGCTGCTGCTGTAGCTCGTACTGCTGCTTCAAAATGTTGATGGTCTTGTTCAGTTCGTTGGCCTGCTTGAGGGCGTCGTCGGCCCGATCACGTTGGTAGGTCAGGTTTTGCTGCTGCGCCGCGCTGGAATTGCTGACCACGAAGGCGAGCGAGCTGTGCACGAGCGGGGTGCCCAACGGCCTGGTGATGGTCTGCACCTGCGCGACCCCGGGAACGTGGAACACCGCCTTGGCCACCTTGTCCAGGACGAGCATGCTCTCCGGGTTGCGCATGTCGTGATCGGTTTCGACCATCATCAGCTCGGGCTCCAGCCGCGCCCTGGAGAAATGCTTCTCGGCGGCGGTGTAACCGATGTTGGCCGGCGCGCTGGCCGGCATATAGGGCCGAGTGTCGTAACTCGTCTTGTAGCCGGGCAAGGCGATCAGACCGATCAGGGCCAGCACGCACGCCGCCGCGAGCACGGCGCCGGGCCAGCGGACGATGGCGGTGCCGATCCGCCGCCAGCCACGCGTTCGGATCGCGCGCTTGGGGTCGAAGATGCCCACCATGGCGCCCAAAGTGAGGATCGCCGGACCCAGGGTGAGCGCGGCGAACAGCGCGACGAGAATTCCCAACGCGGCTGGGACGCCCAGACTTTGGAAGTACGGCAATCGGGTGAAGCTCAGGCAGGCTACCGCACCGGCCACGGTCAGCCCGGAACCCAGCACGATGTGCGTCGTGCCGTGATACATCGTGTAGAAGGCCCTTTCGCGATCCTGCCCGGTGCCGCGCGCCTCCTGATAGCGGCCGACGAAGAATATCGCGTAGTCCGTTCCCGCCGCGATCACCAACAGGGTCAGCAGATTCGTGGCATAGGTCGACAGCCCGATCACTCCCGCGTTGCCCAGAAACGCGACAAGACCTCGGGCCGCGGACATTTCGATGAGCACGGTGGCGAGCACCAGCAGCGTGGTGAGCACCGAGCGGTAGACGAAGAACAACATGAGTGCGATCACCCCGACGGTGATCCCGGTGACCTTCGCGGTGCCCTTGCTGCCGACGTCGAACTGGTCGGAGATCAGAGGCGCCGCGCCGGTCACATAGGTCTTGACACCCGGCGGCGGCTTCATGCGGTCGATGATGTCGCGCAGGGCGCCGACGCCCTCGTTGGCCAACGCCGAGCCTTGGTTGCCTGCAAGGTTCACCTGAACATAGGCGGCCTTGCCGTCGCTGCTCTGCGATCCGGCCGCGGTGAGGGTGTCGCCCCAGTAATCCTGGACATGTTGGACGTGTTTGTGGTCCTGTTCGATTCTGCGGACCATCTCGTCGTAGAAGCGGTGGGCGTCCGCGCCCAGCGGCTTGTCGCCCTCCAGCACGATCATCGCGGAGCTGTCGGTGTCGAACTCGCCGAACTTTTCACCGATGCGCTTGATCGCCTTGAGCGACGGCGCATCTGGCGAGTTGAGCGCCACGTTGTGGGTCTTCCCCACGTCTTCCAGCTGCGGCACGGCGATGTTCGTGATGGCGGCCAGCCCGATCCAGAACAGCAGAATCGGCAGCGCGAGCCGGCGGATGGTGCGCGGCACGAACGGCCGCGACTGGTGATCGTTTGTCATCCAGACTTATCCAGACAGAAGGTGTAGGCGTCGACTTTGTTGACGGTGCGTTGGTCTTTCACTTCACCGTTGACGGTGATGCGGCAGCCCAGGGTGTCGCCGTTGCCCTGCGCGACCACGTTGCCGATCACCGCGGGCTCGGTGCTGGTGATGGTGAAGGACCACGGCAAGGGCGCGTCCTTGACTTGCTGCGGCTGGGCGTTGACGTCGAGGTAGTTGATGGTGGCGGTCGCCCCCGGGGCGCCGAACACCTCGAGCACCACGTGTTTGGGGTTGAACGGGACGATCTCGCCTGCCAGGCCGCTGTTGGCCGACGTGTTGTTGTGCGACCCGAAGATTCCGTGCAGCCGATAGATTCCGAATCCCGCGAGCGCGACGACCACCACGGCGACGAGCACCATCCACCCCCGCCTCACCAGGGATGCGATCGAAAAGCCTTTCACCCGTGAGCCTTTCAAAGATCGGGCGAGGAGGATCACAGTCCACCTGCCAACCCGGGATCGTGATCGACAGCTATGACAGTACGGTACGGGACCGTACTGTACAAGAGACGCGCGCGTATATTCTCCGGTCCGGGCGGAAAAGGCGGTGTGTTATCCGGCGGACTTGGTCAGGCCGGGAATGAGGAACCCGTCGACGAACGCTTTGACGGTTCCCCGCGTAGGCGGGCGACCGGGAATGATCGACCGGAAGATGAGATAACCGGGCAGTAGGTCCCAGAGTTCGTCGGTGATGACGTCCTCGGTGATCTCGCCACGGTCGACGGCCTGATGCAGCACGTGCTGGATCATGGCTTTGCGCTGATCGAGGAATTGGTGCTGAAGGGCGTCGTTGAGCGCGGGGTGCCGCGACACCTCGACCATCACCGCGCGGATGGTGCCGGCGTGCTGGCCACACTCCTGGCTGATGGTCTCCCCCAGGCTCAGCAGGTCGCCGCGCAGCGTGCCGGTGTTCGGCGGCACGGCCACCTGACGGACACCTTCGATGAAGGCGGCCAGCACCAATTCGGCTTTGGACGGCCAGCGGCGATAAACCGTGGCCTTGCTGGCGCGCGCGGCGTTGGCCACCGCGTCCACCGTCAGCTGGTCATAGCCGTGTTCCTGCAGTAGCGCCAGGGTCACGGCCAATATCTCGGCCTCGCGCGGCGACCACGGCGATGCCTGCTCGCACCGGTCGGCCGTCTGGGTCATAGAGCCCACGATAGAGCCGCTCAGGCGATGCGGACCAATTTCGGCGCAGTCGAACGCGACGAATGTGACTTCGTCAGCAGAGGCCCATCAGCGCGCGTTCGATGTCGGCGAGCAGGTCGTCGGTGTCTTCGATGCCCAGCGAGATGCGCGCGAATCCGTCGGCGACCGGGTCTCCCCAGCGCGCCCGGCGGTCCACCGACGTGTGCAGGCCGCCGAAACTAGTGGACGCGATCAACAGTTCGCTGCGGTCCACCAGCGCGTGCACCGCGGCCGCGTCGGCCAATTCGATCGAGACCAATGACCCGAATCGGCGCATTTGCGCCATCGCCACCGGATGGGCCGGGTCGTCGGGCAATCCGGGGTAGCGCACCGCCCGCACCGCCGGGTGACGGGCCAGCATGGTCGCCAGAGCCCGGGCGTTCTGGCATTGGCGTTCGAAGCGCAAACCGGCAGTTCCCATGCTGCGCAACAGAAGCCATGCCTCGAACCCGCCCACGATCGCACCCGCGAGCAGCCTGTGTCGCTCCACCGCGGCGAGCAGTTCGGGCTCGTTGGTGGCGACGTAGCCGGCCAGGAGGTCACCGTGACCCGACAACGCCTTGGTCGCGCTGGCCACCACCGCGTCGGCACCCAACGACAACGGCTGTTGCCCAAGCGGGGTCGCGGCGGTGTTGTCGACGATCAAGCGCGCGTTGCGGCCCCGGCAGATGGCGGCCAACCGGTGCACATCGATCACGTCCAGCGCCGGGTTGGTGGGCGTTTCGGCCAGCACCACGTCGGCTTCCGCGGCGGCGTCATAGATCTGCGAGCTGGACGCCTCGATGACCGTCACACCCCCGGGCGCCAAGTCTTCGCGGGCGTAGCGGCGCACCTGGTAGTAGCCGTCGGCCGGCACCACCACCGTCGACCCCGGCGTCGCCAGCGCGCGCAAGACGGCGCTGATGGCCGCCATGCCCGAGCCGAACACCCGCGCGCCCGTGGCACCCTCGAGCTCGGCGAGCGCCGACTCCAGTTGCCGCCAGGTCGGATTGGAGCTGCGACCATAGCTGTCCAGCGCGCCCGTCTCGTCGTCGGACAGGTGGTAGGTGGCGGCGAGCACCGCCTGCGGTGCTACCGGCTGCCCCGAAACAGCTTGCACATCAACGGCTTTGAGGCTTCGGGTGGAATCGCCGTATCGGCCGCTCATCGCCTCACTCCGCCGGGGTTTCCGACGGGCCCTCGGCCAGCAGCTTCCGGAAGCCGTCCTCGTCCAGGACGGGCACCCCCAGCTCGATCGCCTTGTCGTACTTGGAACCCGGCGAATCGCCGGCCACCACGTAGTCGGTCTTCTTCGACACCGAGCCCGCCGCCTTTCCGCCACGCGTCAGGATCGCCTCCTTGGCGTCGTCGCGGGAGAAGCCGGCGAGCGAACCGGTGACCACCACCGTCAGCCCCTCCAGCGTGCGCCGCACACTGGTGTCGCGTTCGTCGGCCATCCGCACGCCGGCCGCCCGCCACTTGTCGACGATCGCGCAGTGCCAGTCGACGGTGAACCATTCGGTGAGCGCGGCGGCGATCGTCGGGCCGACGCCTTCCACGGCGGCCAGCCGCTCGGTCGACGCCGACATGATCGAGTCCAGATCGCCGAACTCGGTCGCCAGGGCACGCGCGGCCGTCGGCCCGACGTGCCGGATCGACAGCGCCACCAGGACGCGCCACAGCGCCACCTTCTTGGCCTTGTCCAGGTTGTCGAGCAGCCGTCTGCCGTTGGCGGACAAGGCACCTGCCTTCGTCCGGAACAGCTCGGTGCGCAACAGGTCGTCCTCGGTGAGCGTGAAAAGGTCGCCCTCGTCGGCGATCACGCCGGCCTTCAGCAACGCGGTAGCGGCTTCGTAGCCGAGTCCCTCGATGTCGAACGCCCCGCGGCCGGCGACGTGAAACACCCGCTCCCGCAACTGCGCCGGACACGACCGGGCGTTGGGGCAGCGGATGTCGGCGTCGCCCTCCTTGGCCGGCGCCAGCGTGGTGCCGCACTCGGGACACGCGGTGGGCATGACGAATTCGCGTTCGGAGCCGTCGCGCAGGTCGACGACGGGGCCGAGCACCTCGGGGATCACGTCGCCGGCTTTGCGGATCATCACCGTGTCGCCGATCAGCACGCCCTTGCGCTTCACCTCGGCGGCGTTGTGCAGGGTGGCCAGCCCCACCGTCGACCCGGCCACCTTCACCGGCGTCATGAACGCGAACGGGGTGACGCGCCCGGTGCGTCCGACGTTGACGCGGATGTCGAGCAGCTTGGTCTGTGCCTCCTGGGGCGGGTACTTGTACGCGACGGCCCAGCGCGGCGCGCGAGAAGTGGTGCCGAGCCGGCGCTGCAGCGCCACGTCGTCGACTTTGACCACCACGCCGTCGATTTCGTGCTCGAGGTCGTAGCGGTGCTCGCCCCAATAGCCGATCCGCTCCTCGATGGCGGCAAGGCCGCGCACCCGCGCGGTCTGTTCGGCCACCGGCAGCCCCCACGCGCTCAGCGCGGTGTAGGCCTCGTGCTGAGTCTTCGGCGCGAACCCCTCGGTGCGGCCGATGCCGTGGCAGATCATCCGCAGCTTGCGCCGGGCGGTGACGGCCGGGTTCTTCTGGCGCAGCGAGCCCGCGGCGCTGTTGCGGGGGTTGGCGAACGGCGGCTTGCCGTCTTCGACCAGGCTGGCGTTGAGCGCCTCGAAATCGGAGAGCCGGAAGAACGCCTCGCCGCGCACCTCGAGCAGGGCGGGAATCGGGAAGTCCTTGCTGGCGGACAGCCGCTCCGGGACGTCGTCGATGGTGCGGGCGTTGAGCGTCACGTCCTCGCCGACCCGGCCGTCGCCCCGGGTCGCGGCGCGTTCCAGCCGGCCGTCTCGGTACACCAGCGCCAGGGCAACCCCGTCGATCTTGAGCTCGCACAGGTAGTACGGCTGCTTGCCGACTTCGTTCTCGACGCGGTTGCTCCAGGCCACCAGCTCGTCGCGATCGAACACATCGTCGAGGCTCAGCATCCGCTCCAGGTGCGCCGCCTCGGCGAACTCGGTGGCGAAACCCGCCCCGCCGACCAGCTGCGTCGGCGAATCGGGCACCCGGAGTTCGGGATGACGCTCCTCCAGCGCGAGAAGCTCGTTGAACATCGCGTCGAAGTCGGCGTCCGAGATGATCGGCGCGTCCTTGATGTAGTAGCGGAACTGGTGTTCACGAACCTCTTCGGCCAGGTCCTGCCACTGCCGGCGAACCTCGGGCGATACCGAATCGGCTTCTGCTGCGCTCACCTTGGCAGGCTATCCGAGGACACCGACGCGAAACCGGGCGCGTGCACTCCCCTTCGTAGGCCCGGCGAGATTGCCGTGGCGGTTGCGCGAGGAGGCCGGGTGACAGCGATCGGGGCAATCTCGGCGCACCGAACGCAATCAGATGGCGTCCGGATCCTCGGCGAACATCTCGGCCGCTGTGCGGGCGAGCTCGATCGCGGTGCGCGCCCACTCGGGCGTCGCGCCGGCCAGACCACACGCGGGCGTCACACCGATGCGGTCGCGCAGCGCCGCACGGGCGAAGCCGAGGCGATCGGTCACCGCGACCACCGCGGCGGCCACCTCCCGCGCCGACGGGCGACGCGGCGGAGCGTTGCCCGCGACCACCCCCAGCGCGACGGTGCGGCCGGACTCCACGAACTCGGCGACACCGTCCAGATCCGCCGCGTTCAGTGCGCTGGCGTCGACCGAGACGGCCCGAAACATGCTGCGCTGCAGGAGATCCCATGGCAGGCCGGGAGCGCAGCAGTGCAGCAGCACCTCGCCGCCCACGGTTCGGGCGCAGGTGTCCAGCAGCCCAGCGGCCACCTCCTCGTCGATCGGCGCCACCGGGTTCAGCGCGGTCACCCCGCTCAGCGCGCCGCCCAGGGCCTTGGGCAGCGACGGCTCGTCGAACTGCACAACCACTTCCGCCTCGAGCCGGCGGGCCAGCCCCGCGCGATGCGCCGACACGCCCTCGGCCAGCGACGCCGCCAGGTCGCGTAGGGCCCCGGGGTCGGTGATCGCCCGATGGCCGTTGCCCAACTCGATCTCGGCCGCCAGGGTGGTCGGGCCCGGCGCCTGCACCTTCACCACCCGGCCGTCGCTGCGCAGGCCGGCCGCTTCCCATGCCTCTTCGAGCGCGTCCATGTCCTCGTCGAGCAGGCTGATGGCGCGGCGGGTGACCGCCCCGGGCCGGGCGGCAAGCCGGTAGCCGCGCGGCACCGTGTCGATGGCCACGTCGACCAGCAGCGCGCCGGCCCGGCCGATCAGGTCGGCGCCGACTCCGCGCGCGGGCAGCTCGACGATGTGCGCCAGCGCGCCCCCGAGCTCACCCACCACGACTTCGGCCGCTCGGCGCGCTGCGACGCCGGGCCACGACCCGACGCCGCTGGCGCTCGCGAAGGGATGGGTGAAAACACTCACCGGACAACCGTATTCGACGTCGCACCGTCCGCCTGCTGGCAGGGGTCTGTGTGCGGCGGGGCGGCGCGGGTAGGTTCAACGCCAAAGGGGTGCGAAGACGTGTCGCAGAAGGCGAAATCCGCGTGGCTACCGCTGCTGTGCGCGGTGGTGGCGCTGGTGGCGTCGTGCTCGCGGGTGGTGGACGGCGCGGCCGTGGCGGGATCCGGCGCGGGCCGCAGGGTGGTGCAGGGCGTCGACGTCGACACGATCCTGCTGGACCAGTCGCGGATGCGCGCGATCACCGGCGCCGGTGAGCATCTGACCATCATCCCGTCGATGGACGGCACCAGCCCGGTGGACATCGACGCGCTGGCCGATAACGCGCCGCGCGAGTGCCGGTTCGTCTACGCCGAGACGGCGACGTTCGGGCGCGACCTCGAGGCCTTCCACAAGACGACGTTTCAGGACCCACCCGATGGCGCGTTGATCTCCGAGGGCGCGGCGGCCTATCGCGACGCCGACACCGCCCGCCGTGCCTTCGGCGCGCTGGTGAGCACCGTCGGCGACTGTGCGAACGGCTCGAGCGGGCAGCTCTACGTCGGTGACTGGAACGCCGACGCGACCTCGCTGCACCTGCGGCCCGGCGGGTGCGGCCGCGACTACCGGATCCTGTCGGTGGCCATGCTGGAGGTCACCTTCTGCGGGTTCGCGCAATCGGTGTCCGACATCGTGATGACGAATATCTCCGCGAACATGCCGCGATAGCCCGGATCAGCGGGTGGTGCCGGCGATGATGGCGCTGCCGAGCACCTCGTCCCCGTCGGGATCGGGCCGATACAGCACCAGCGTCTGGCCGCGGGCCACGCCGCGCATCGGCGCGCGCAGCCGCACGACCAGCTCGTCGTCGACCAGTTCGGCTACCGCGTCTGCTGTTTCGCCGTGCGCGCGCACCTGCACCGCGCACTCCACCGGGCCGGACGGCGTGACGCCCGAGGTGAAAACCGGTGTCCGGCCGACCATTTCGCGTATCTCGAGATCGGCTGCCTCGCCCACGTGCACGGTGCCGGTCTCGGCGTCGATCGAGGTCACGTAGCGCGGGCCGCCGTCGGGCCCCGGCCCGGCGATGCCGAGGCCCTTGCGCTGTCCGACAGTGAAACCGTGCACGCCGTCATGCTCGGCGAGCACGGTTCCGTCGGCATTGACCACCGCACCGCGGCGCACCCCGATGCGCTCGCCCAAGAAGGCGCGGGTGTTGCCCGAGGGGATGAAGCAGATGTCGTGACTGTCCGGCTTTTCGGCGACCGTCAGACCGCGCCGGGCGGCTTCGGCCCGGATCTGCGGCTTGGGGGTGTCCCCGATCGGGAACGCCGCGTGGCGCAACTGCTCGGCGCTCAGGACGGCCAGCACGTACGACTGGTCCTTGTCGTGATCGACGGCGCGACGCAGCCGGCCGTCCTGCAGCCGGGCGTAGTGGCCGGTGACCACCGTGTCGAACCCGAGTGCAACGGCTTTCGCCGACAGCGCCGAGAACTTGATCTTCTGATTGCAGACCACGCACGGGTTGGGGGTCTCGCCGCGCGCATACGACGACACGAATTCGTCGATGACTTCGGATTTGAACCTTTCCGCGAAATCCCAGACGTAGAACGGGATTCCGAGCACATCGGCGACGCGGCGCGCGTCGGCGGCGTCTTCCTTCGAGCAGCACCCGCGCGAGCCGGTGCGCAGCGTGCCGGGCGCGCTGGACAGCGCCAGGTGCACGCCGACCACGTCATGTCCGGCGTCGACCATCCGGGCGGCGGCGACCGACGAGTCGACGCCACCGCTCATGGCAGCAAGCACTTTCACTTAGGACGCCCCCGCGGCGGCCAGCGCGGCGCGACGGGCGCGGTCGACCGCCCCGGGCAGTACCCGCAGCACCGCGTCTACGTCCGCGTCAACGCTGGTGTGGCCCAACGAGAGTCGCAGAGACCCGCGAGCGCTGGTCGCGTCGGCGCCCATGGCGATCAGCACGTGCGAGGGCTGCGCGACACCGGCGGTGCACGCCGACCCCGTCGAGCACTCGATTCCGTTGGCGTCCAACAGCATCAACAGCGCATCGCCCTCACAGCCGCGGAACGTGAAATGCGCGTTGCCGGGCAGGCGCTGCGGATCGCGGGCACCGTTGAGTGTGACGTCCTCTATGCCGCCCAGCACGCCGTCGACCAGGCGGTCGCGCAACGCGCGCAGCCGGGCGCTGTTGGCCTCGAGCCCGTCGACCGAGATCCGGGCGGCCGCCGCCATCCCGACCGCACCGGCGACATCGGCGGTGCCCGAACGGATGTCGCGCTCCTGCCCACCGCCGTGCGCCAGCGGCACGCAGGCGACGTCGCGACGCAGCAGCAGCGCACCCACGGCCGGCGGTCCGCCGAATTTGTGCGCGGCCACGCTCATCGCCGACAATCCGCTGGCGGCGAAGTCGACCGGCAACTGCCCGACCGCCTGAATGGCGTCGCTGTGCATCGGCACGCCGAATTCGGCGGCGACGGCGGCGAGTTCGGCGGCGGGCATGACCGTGCCGACCTCGTTGTTGGCCCACATCACCGACACGAGAGCCACGTCATCGACGTCGCTGTGGCGCGAGAGCACCTCGCGCAGCGCCGTCGCCGACACCGAACCGTCGGCGGCGGTGGGAAGCCAGGTGACCTCGGCTCCCTCGTGTTCGACGAGCCAGTTGACCGAGTCCAGCACGGCGTGGTGTTCGACCTCGCTGGTGATGATGCGCCGCCGGCGTGGCTCGGCGTCGCGGCGTGCCCAGTAGATGCCCTTGACCGCCAGGTTGTCGCTCTCGGTGCCGCCGGCGGTGAAGATGACCTCCGAGGGGCGCGCGCCCAGCCTGTCGGCGATCAGCTCACGGGATTCTTCGATGCGGCGCCGCGCCGCCCGGCCACTGGTGTGCAGCGACGACGCGTTGCCGACCGTGCCCAGCACAGCCGTCATCGCCTCGACGGCGGCGGGGTGCATCGGGGTGGTGGCGGCGTGATCGAGGTAGACCATGACGCGACCCACGATACCGGCCCGCCGGTTTGCTCAGGCCACCAGCATGTGCCCGTGACCAGCGCCCGGGGCGGTTGTTGCACCCACCGCGGATTGGCACCGGCCGGCCAGGGCGCGCCGGTCGGTCCCCGGGAGCTGGAGAGACTCGACGTGCAGCCGCGCCAGCGTGCGCGGCACGACGAGCAGCCGGCGGATCGAGCTCAGCAGGGTCTCGTCGCCGACGAAGGCCGGCACCGTCGAGGGGCTGCCGTCGACGTGGTGGTAGGTCAGCCGCAGCGGCTGCACCGGGCGGCCGGCGTCGATGGCGGCCTGAAACATCGCCGGGTAGAAGGCGCCACGACCTCTGTGGGATGGTCCGGCTCCACCTCCGCCCGCTACGCGGGCGGCATCGTCGCCGGACTGACCACACCAGGTGGTGCCCTCGGGGAAGGCCACCACCGTCTGGCCGGCCCGCAGCCGCCGGGCGACGGCGTCGACAACACCGGGCAGGCGCCGCAGACTGGACCGCTCGATCGGGATGATCTTCAGGAAGCGCGCGACGATCCCGGTCGCCGGGCCGGTGAACATGTCGGCGCGCGCGACGAACGATCCGGGCAGCACCGACCCGATCGCGAAGACGTCGACCCAGGACATGTGCGGGCTCACCACCAGCACCCCACTCAGGTTACGAATCGGGTTGCCCGTCACGGTGATTCGCACGCCCAGGCAACGCAGCACCAACCGGCAATAGATGCGCTGCACTCGGGTGCGGCCCGGCAACGGCACCGCCAGCAGCGGCAGTCCGGGCGCCAACAGCAGCGCCAGCGACAGGCGCAGGGTCATCCGCAGCGCGCTGCGCAGCGGGCTCGACGTCACCACGGCGCTCGCACCCACACAGCGTGCATCGCACGATGCGCGCGGAAGCCACGAGTGCCCCGCGTTCATCGCCGGCCGCCCGCCATTTCCGACGCCGCGGAGACCGATCGGAGTCGCTTCAGGTATCGGGTGTCGGCGTGCGCTTTGCCCAGCAGGACGCAGAAATCGCCCACGCCGAAGTCCGGGTCGTGCGCCGGTTCGCCGCACACCTGGGCGCCCAGCCGCAGGTAACCCCGCATCAAGGCGGGGACCGAGGGGCGCGCCGGCGCCTCGATGTCGTCAATGCCCTTCCCGTCGACGACCACCGGCCGGTACGGGTACACGCGATATTCCGGTGGCGCCCCATGCCGGCTGAGGATGAAGTCGCGGACACCGCGCAGTTGGCTTCCGGGGGCCACGTCGGATTCGCCGCCGATGGGCACCGACACGCAGCCGGTCACGTGGTCGTAGCCGTAGCGGTCCAGATAGGCCAGGATGCCCGCCCACATCAACAGCACGACGCCGCCGTTGCGATGCCCCTCGCGCACCACGGCGCGTCCCATCTCCACGAGCGACGGCCGCAGTGGGTCGAGCGCGCGGATGTCGAACTCGGTGGCGGTGTAGAGCCCGCCGGCCGCGATGGCCCCCGCGGGCGCCAGCATCCGGTAGCAACCGACCAGCTCACCGGTGTCGTCGTCGCGCACCAGCAGGTGGTCACAGAACTCGTCGAACCGGTCGAGGTCCCGGCCACCCGGGTCGGCCGCCGGCAGTGCGAAGCCCGGCGTGCTGGTGAACACGTCGTACCGGAGTCGCTGCGCGGCCTCGATCATGGCGGGGTCGGTGGACAGCAACAGGGAGTAGCGGGGTGCGGCCGGCGAGCCGGTGGGCTTTTCGCTGGGTATGAGGACCGAAGCAACGCTCATGAACCCCAACGTGGCTTAGTGGATGAGCTAGTCGGCATCGCCGCTGTGACGTGTCGGTGCACGTCAGATGACGAACTGTGCGCGCAGGCCCCAGCGGTGCGACGCGGCTCACACAGCACGCGACGGCGGGATGAACGCTGCGTTGCCGATTGCCCACGGTTGAGCCCGCACCGCACCGGGTAGCACGTGCAGGGTGACTAGTTCGTCGACGATCCGGACTCCTCGCCGCTGGTGCTTCGCCGATCAACTGGGCCCGCACTTCCTGGATCACCCCGCCCAGCCCGTGCTGCTGATCGAGTCCCGCGCGGTCTTCGAACGCCGCCGATTCCACCGCCGCAAGGCCCACCTCGTGCTGTCCGCACTGCGCCACCGCGCGGCCGAACTGGGCGACCAGGCACAGTTCCTGCAGACCCGTACCTACGGCGAAGCCCTGGAACGGGTGCCGGAGCGAATCAGCGTGTGTCAGCCCACCACCTGGGCGGCGGATCGCTTCGTGCGGTCGAAGCCGGCGATCGACGTGCTGCCCCCGCGCGGGTTCTGCACCGACCGCGCGGAGTTCGACGAGTGGGCCAAGCGGCAGCGCACGCTGCTGCTGGAGAACTTCTACCGCGACGCGCGCCGCCGGTTCGACCTGTTGATGGACGGGAGCCAGCCCGCGGGCGGTCGGTGGAACTTCGACGCCGACAACCGCGAGCCGGCGCCCAAGCACGCGAAGACATTGGACGTGCCCGCGCCCTGGCGCCCCGTCGAGGACGACATCGACGAGCAGGTGCGCGCCGACCTGGACCGCTGGGAACGCGACGGCGCCGTCACCTTCGTCGGCCGCGACGGGCCGCGCGAATTCCCCGTCACCGCAACCGAAGCGCAGTCCGCCCTGCGGGTGTTCCTGCGGGATCGGTTGCCGCACTTCGGCCCTCACGAGGACGCCATGCTCTCGCGTGACCGGTTCATGGCGCACAGCCTGCTGTCCGCGCCGATGAATTTGGGCCTGCTGGACCCGCTGGATTGTGCGTACGCGGCCGAAGACGCCTACCGGGCGGGCGACGCCGCACTCAACAGCGTCGAGGGCTACATCCGCCAGCTGATCGGGTGGCGCGACTACATCTGGCACGTCTATTGGCATTTCGGACCCGACTATCGGCACCGCAACGCGCTCAACGCGCGCGCGGGGCTGCCGAACTGGTTCGCCGACCTCGACGCCGACGCGGTCGAAGCGCGCTGCCTCAAAGACGTGCTGGCCCAGGTGCGCGACCACGGCTGGGCGCATCACATCCCGCGGCTGATGGTGTTGTCCAACTACGCGCTGCAGCGCGGGTGGGATCCCACGGCGGTCACCGACTGGTTCCACCGGTGCTTCGTCGACGGCTACGAGTGGGTGATGGTCGCCAATGTCGTGGGCATGTCGCAGCACGCGGACGGCGGCCTGATGGCGACGAAGCCCTACGCCGCGGGGGGTGCCTACATCAACCGCATGAGCGACTATTGCGCGGACTGCTCGTATCGCCCCACCGAGCGGGTGGGTGAGCGCGCCTGCCCCTTCACGGGCGGCTACTGGTCGTTCCTGAACCGCAACGAGAAGTCTCTGGCGGGCAACCGGCGCATGATCCAACCGTTGGCGGGCCTGCGGCGACTCACCGATCTCGACGACGTCGTCGAACAACAGCACCGGCTCGGGCAGGCCGCGCCGTGATGTTGACCGTGGACAAATACACCGCGGCGCCCCCGGCCGCGGTGTGGGAATTGCTGGTCGACCTGGACGCGTGGCCGAAGTGGGGCCCGACGATTCGCCGCGCCCGCCTCGACGCGCCACACACCGAGCTGGCCTTGCATGCCACCGGCACCGTGCAGACCTCCCTGCTGATCGCGGTGCCGTTCGAAGTCACCGAGTACGAGCCGGGGCGCCACTGGGCGTGGAAGGTGGCCGGTGTGCCGGCGACCCGGCATCGGGTGGACGCGGTGGGTGGTGGCTCGCGGGTGAGCATTTCGGTGCCGTGGTGGTCCGCCCCCTACCTGACGGTGTGTTCCGTCGCGGTGCGCCGCATCGACGCGATGCTGACCGGCGCCTAGCGGAGGTCGACGCCCGGCCCCGAGAACCATTGCGCGGCTTGGCAATCCACTAGCACGGGCGCTAGCGGATTCGGAGTCCGGTTCACGGTGTGGACACGGCGCCCCTGTGCCGTGACCGAACGCAAAAGCCCCCGGCACCGCGGTGCCGGGGGCCGTGCGGCCGAGAGGCTCAGCCCTTGCGAGTCTTGATCGCCTCGGTCAGCTGCGGCGCGACCTTGAACAGGTCGCCCACCACGCCGTAGTCGGCGATCTCGAAGATGGGCGCCTCTTCGTCCTTGTTGACCGCGATGATCGTCTTGGACGTCTGCATGCCCGCGCGGTGCTGGATGGCACCCGAGATGCCCAGCGCGATGTAGAGCTGCGGCGAGACGGTCTTACCGGTCTGGCCCACCTGGAACTGGCCCGGGTAGTAGCCGGAGTCGACGGCGGCGCGCGACGCACCGACGGCCGCACCCAGCGAGTCGGCCAGCTCCTCGACGACGCTGAAGTTCTCCGCGCTGCCGACACCGCGACCACCGGAGACGACGATGGTGGCCTCGGTCAGTTCCGGACGGTCACCGGCGACCGCGGGCTCGCGGGCGGTGATCTTGGTGGCGTTCTCCGCCTGGGCCGGGACCTCGACCTTGACCTCTTCGCCGGCACCGGCCTGCGGTTCGGCGTCGACGGCGCCGGCGCGCACGGTGATCACCGGGGTGTCGCCGTTGGCCTGCGCCTCCACCGTGAACGCGCCACCGAAGATGGAGTAGGTCGCCTTGTTGCCTTCCTTGACCTCGACCACGTCGACCAGCAGGCCGGATCCGATCCGGGCCGCGAGCCGGCCGGCGATCTCCTTGCCGTCGGCGTTGGCCGACAGGATCACCGCGGCGGGCGAGTTGGACTCGGCAAGCGAGGCCAGCACGTCGACCACCGGGGTGATCAGGTATTTGTCGACGTCATCGGACTCGGCGACGTAGATCTTGGCGGCGCCGGCCTCCTTGAGCCCGTCGACCAAGGGCGCGGCGGTCCCGGGAGCGCCGACCACGACGGCGGCGGGCTCGCCCAGCGCGCGGGCGGCGGTGATCAGTTCGGAGGTGACCTTCTTCAGCGCACCTTCTGCGTGCTCGACGAGCACCAGTACTTCAGCCATGGGTTATTTCGCTCTTCTCGTCTTGAGGGAATCGGTCAGATGATCTTCTGGGCAACCAGGTACTTGGCGACGTCGTTTCCGCCCTCGCCCTCGTCGGTGACCTTCTCGCCCGCGGTCTTCGGCGGCTTCGGCGTCGACGACAGCACGGTCGATCCGGCGTTTTCCAGCCCGACCTCGTCGCTCTCGACCCCGATCTCCGCCAGGGTCAGCACAGTGACCTCTTTCTTCTTGGCGGCCATGATGCCCTTGAACGAGGGGAAGCGCGGCTCGTTGATCTTCTCGGTGACACTGACCACCGCGGGCAGGGTGGCCTCGAGCGTGAACACGCCCTCGTCCGTCTCCCGTTCGCCGGTGACCTTGTCGCCCTCGATGGAGAGCTTGCGCACGTGGGTGAGCTGCGGCAGGCCCAGGTACTCGGCGATCACGGCCGGCACCGCGCCGCCGGTCCCGTCGGTGGCCTCGTTGCCGGCGATGACCAGCTCGGTGCCCTCGATGGTGCCCAGCGCGCGCGCCAGGGCCCATCCGGTCTGCACCACGTCCGAGCCGTGCAGGCCGTCGTCCTTGAGATGGACGGCCTTGTCGGCGCCCATCGACAGCGCCTTGCGGATCGCCTCGGTGGCGCGCTCAGGACCCGCGGTCAACACGGTCACCGAGCCTTCGCCGCCCTCGCGCTCGCGGATCTGCAGCGCCTCTTCCACCGCGCGCTCGTTGATCTCGTCGAGCACCGCGTCGGCGGCCTCGCGGTCCAACGTGTAGTCGCCGTCAGACAGCTTGCGCTCCGACCAGGTGTCTGGGACCTGCTTGATCAGGACCACGATGTTCGTCATGAGTGTGGTTCGTCCTCCTAGAAGGGGGGCTCGCAGCAATCGACTGCGAAACCTCGGTACGCGTTTTTCGCAACGCACGGCCGTGTTACTACCCGGTAACTTTGTGCGGTATGCATTCACACCATAGCTGGTCGCTCAGGCCATATTGCCCGCTCCTCCCTCGTCCACTGCCGCGGTCGGGGTCGTCGCCGGGCGGCACGTTCTCGCAGCCCGTCCGCCGCCTGAGTACGCGGGGGTCCGCTTCCCCGGTTCGCGAATCCGACACTTCGCGTTAGCCTGCCTATGCAATGAGCGCACCGGTCCCTGACGTCCCGCAGCACACCCCCGGCGACACCGCCTCGGCGGGTGACGCCGTGATGATGCTGACGGGCGAGCGCACCATCCCGGGTTTGGACATCGAGAACTACTGGTTTCGCCGCCACGAGGTCGTCTACCAGCGGCTTGCCGAGCGTTGCGTGGGCGCCGACGTACTCGAGGCCGGCTGCGGCGAGGGTTACGGCGCCGATCTGATCGCCGGGGTCGCCCGCCGGGTCATCGCGGTGGATTACGACGAGGCCGCGGTGGCCCATGTCCGCAGCCGCTACCCGCGGGTGGACGTCATGCAGGCGAACCTCGCGCGGCTGCCGCTGCCCGACTCGTCGGTGGATGTTGTGGTCAACTTCCAGGTGATCGAACACCTGTGGGACCAAACACAGTTCGTCATCGAGTGCGCCCGAGTGCTGCGGCCGTCGGGCCTTCTGATGATGTCGACGCCCAATCGGATCACCTTCTCCCCGGGTCGCGACACCCCGGTCAACCCGTTCCACACCCGGGAGCTCGACGCCGCGGAACTGACCCAGCTGCTCATCGACGGCGGCTTCACCGACGTGTCGATCAGCGGCCTGTTCCACGGCCCGAGGCTTCGCGAGATGGATGCCCGGCACGGCGGCTCGATCATCGACGCGCAGATCGCGCGGGCGGTCGCCGATGCGCCGTGGCCGCCGCAGCTGGTGGCCGACGTCGCCGCCGTCACCATCGGGGACTTCGACCTGGTCGAGGCCGATGCGGGTACCCGCACGGGCTACCCCATCGATGACAGCCTCGACCTGATCGCAATCGCGGTAGCCCCGTGAGCGCGCCGCAGAACCGCGTTCCCGGCCTCTTCACCCTGGTTTTGCACACCCACCTGCCCTGGCTGGCCCACCACGGCCGCTGGCCGGTCGGCGAGGAGTGGCTGTATCAATCCTGGGCGGCGGCCTACCTGCCGCTGATGCGCGTGCTGAACACCTTGGCCGGCGAAGAGCGCCGCGGCGTGCTCACACTGGGCGTCACCCCGGTGGTGAACGCGCAGCTCGACGACCCCTACTGCCTGGACGGCATGCATCACTGGCTGGCCAACTGGCGGCTGCGCGGCCTGGAGGCCACCAGCGTGCGGTCCGCTCCCCGCTCGAAGTCGGTCGGCTACCAGTCATGCACACCGGAAGCGTTGCGCGCCTTAGGGATTCGCGAATCCGCCGAGGCGCAGCGAGCGCTGGACGACTTCGCCACGCTGTGGCGGCACGGCGGCAGCCCCTTGCTGCGCAACCTGCTCGACGCGGGCGCGGTGGAGCTGCTCGGCGGCCCGCTGGCCCATCCGTTCCAGCCGCTGCTGGCGCCGCGGCTGCGTGAGTTCGCGCTGCGCGAGGGTTTGGCCGATGCGCATGCTCGTCTGAGGCACCGCCCGGGCGGGATCTGGGCGCCCGAATGCGCCTACGCGCCCGGCATGGAGCACGACTATTCCGCCGCGGGCGTCACTCATTTCATGGTCGACGGTCCGTCGCTGCACGGCGACACGGCGCTGGGCCGGCCCGTCGGCGACACCGAGGTGGTCGCGTTCGGGCGTGACCTGCAGGTCAGCTACCGGGTGTGGTCACCGAAATCCGGCTACCCCGGGCACGCCGCGTACCGCGATTTCCACACCTACGACCACCTCACCGGACTCAAGCCGGCCAGGGTGACCGGCCGCAACGTGTCCTCGCAGGACAAGGCGCCCTACGACCCCGAGCGCGCCGACCACGCTGTCGACATCCACGTCGCCGACTTCGTCGACGTGGTCCGCAACCGCCTGCTCTCGGAGTCCGACCGCATCGGGCGACCGGCTCATGTGGTCGCCGCCTTCGACACCGAGCTGTTCGGCCACTGGTGGTACGAGGGCCCGACGTGGCTGGAGCGGGTGCTGCGGGCCCTGCCCGAGGCCGGCGTCCGAGTGGGCACGCTGACTGACGCCCTCGCCGACGGTTTCGTCGGGACCCCGGTGGACCTGCCGCCCAGCTCGTGGGGCTCGGGCAAGGACTGGCAGGTTTGGGCCGGCGACCAGGTCGCCGATCTGGTCGCGCTGAACAGCGAAGTGGTCGACATGGCGTTGAGCACCGTCGACAAGGCGCTGTCCCAGACGGCGTCGCTGGACGGGCCCATCCCCCGCGACCACGTCGCCGATCAGATCCTGCGCGAAACGCTGCTCACCGTCTCCAGTGACTGGCCTTTCATGGTCAGCAAGGACTCGGCCACGGATTACGCCCGCTACCGCGCGCACCTGCACGCGCACGCCACCCGCGAGATCGCCGACGCACTGGCGTCCGGGCGGCGGGAGACCGCGCAGCGGCTGGCGCAGGGATGGAACCGCGCCGACGGCCTGTTCGGCGCCCTCGACGCCCGCAGGCTGCCCCGATGAGGCGGGCCGCGGCGTGAAAGTCCTGATGGTGTCGTGGGAATACCCGCCGGTGGTGATCGGCGGCCTCGGCCGGCACGTCCACCATCTGTCGACCGCGCTGGCCGCCGCCGGTCACGACGTCGTCGTGCTGTCGCGGCGTCCCACCGGAACCGATCCCCGCAGCCATCCGTCGTCGGACCACATCAGCGAGGGCGTCCGGGTGATCGCCGCCGCCCAGGACCCGCACGAATTCACCTTCGGCACCGACATGATGGCGTGGACGCTCGCAATGGGCCACTCCATGATCCGCGCCGGTCTGCCCCTGACGAAGCCGGGCACCAACCGCGCCTGGCGGCCCGACGTCGTGCACGCCCACGACTGGCTGGTGGCCCATCCGGCGATAGCGCTGGCCCAGTTCTACGATGCGCCAATCGTTTCCACGATCCACGCCACCGAAGCCGGCCGGCATTCCGGCTGGGTCAGCGGTGCGATCAGCCGCCAGGTGCACGCGGTCGAATCGTGGCTGGTGCGCGAATCCGACTCGCTGATCACCTGCTCGGCGTCGATGGCCGACGAAATCACCGAGCTGTTCGGCCCCGGCCTGGCCGAGATCACCGTGATCTGCAACGGCATCGAGACGGCACGATGGCCGTTTGCCCGGCGCCGGCCGCGCATCGGGCCGGCCGAGCTGCTCTACCTGGGCCGGCTGGAATACGAGAAGGGTGTGCACGACGTCATCGCCGCGCTGCCCCGCATCAGGCGCAGCCACCCGGGCACCACGTTGACCATCGCGGGTGAGGGCACCCAGCAGGCCTGGCTGATCGAGCAGGCCCGTAAACACCGGGTGCTCAAGGCGATTCGGTTCGTCGGGCATCTCGATCATGCCGAGCTGCTGGCCGTCCTGCATCGCGCCGACGCCGCGGTGCTGCCCAGTCACTACGAGCCGTTCGGGATCGTGGCGCTGGAGGCGGCCGCGGCGGGCACTCCCCTGGTGACGTCGGACATCGGCGGCCTGGGCGAGGCGGTGATCAACGGTCAGACCGGTGTCTCGTGCCCGCCCCGCGACGTGGCCCGGCTGGCAGCCGCGGTGCGCACCGTGCTCGACGACCCGCAGGCCGCGCAGCGGCGCGCCCACGCCGCCCGCGAACGGCTCACGTCGGATTTCGACTGGCACACGGTCGCGGACAAGACCGCGCAGGTGTATCTGTCGGCCAAGCGTGGCGTGCGGCAGCCGCACGCCCGGCTGCCGATCATCGAACACGCCCTGCCGGACCGGTAGCGGCTACCTTCGAGGCATGGGGCTGGACTATTCGAGCGTCGTGGACGCTCCCATCACCGACGTTTTCGATTGGCATGGCAGGCCGGGTGCGTTCGCCCGGCTTTCGCCGCCGTGGCAGCCGATGCGGCTGGTCACCGAGGCCACCTCACTCGAGGATGGGCGGGCCACGCTGGCGCTGCCCGGGGGTCTGCGCTGGGTCGCGGTCCATCAGCCCGACGGCTACGACCCGCCGCGGCGTTTCGTCGACGCCATCGGCGGCGACGGCCTGGCCGCGCTCCCGGCGCGAATTGCGGTGCGCTGGCGGCACACCCACGAATTCGAAGATCTTCCAGACAATCGCACCAGGGTGATCGACAGGGTCGACACACCAGTGCCCGGTTCGCTGTTGCGGCCCATGTTCGATTACCGGCATCGCCAGCTGTCCGACGACTTGGCCGCCCACCGGCTGGCCGCCGAGAACGGACTGCGATCCCTGACGATCGCCATCACCGGATCGTCGGGGCTGGTCGGTTCGGCGTTGACCGCCTTCCTGCGCACCGGTGGGCATCGGGTGATCAAGCTGGTCCGCCACTCCGCAGGCGGCGACGATGAGCGACGGTGGAGTCCCGACGATCCCGACCAGGACCTGTTCGACGGGATCGACGCGGTGATCCACCTCGCGGGCGCCTCGATCGCCGGCCGATTCACCGACAAGCACCGGAAGGCTATCCGGGACAGCAGGATTGGGCCGACTCGACGGCTCGCCGAACTGCTGGGCCGCCGCGAGTCCCGGCCGGGCACGCTGATCTCGGCGTCGGCGATCGGCTACTACGGATACGACCGGGGCGATGAAACGCTTACCGAGGACAGCGATCGCGGCGACGGGTTCCTGGCCGACGTCGTGACCGACTGGGAGGAGGCGACCACGCCCGCCCAGCAATCGGGGGTGCGGGTCGTCCATGTGCGCACCGGCATCGTGCAGTCGCCCGCCGGGGGGACGTTGAAGCTGATGCGTCCGCTGTTCAGCGCCGGGCTGGGTGGCCGCCTCGGCGACGGTCGACAATGGCTGTCCTGGATCGGGATCGACGATCTGGTGGAGGTCTATCACCGTGCCCTGTGGGACGCCACGTTGTCCGGTCCGGTGAATGCCGTTGCACCGCAACAGGTTCGCAACAGCAACTACACCACTACCCTGGCGGCGGTGTTGCACCGGCCGGCGGTGCTGCCGGTGCCGTCGCTGGGTCCACGGCTGCTGCTGGGTGGGCAGGGCGCCCGCGAGCTGGCGTGCGCGAGCCAGCGAGTGGCGCCCGCCAAACTCGCCGCAGCCGGGCATCGGTTCCGCCAACCGGACCTGGATCAGGCGCTGCGTCACCTGTTGGGACGCACCGGTTGACGATGCTCGTCACGGCACCCGCCGGACGGTGAGCGGCCCGGCGGTGACGTCGCGCCCTAGCGCCTCGACCAACGACCGGGACCTCAGCACGGGGCTCGGTGTCCCCGACGCGTGCAGGAACCCGTCGATGAGGTCGCCCAGTGCGGCCACCGATTCCCAGTGCGGCGACCAGTCGAGCACGCCGCGCGCCCGGCCGGTCTCCAGCAGCGGCAGCGAAAACGCCATATCGAGCCAGCCGCGGTCGATCGGCTGCAATCGGGCACGCCACGAGGCCTCCACCGCCAACCCGAGCAGGCCCGAGGGCACGTGAATCGGGCGTGCCCGCAACACTTTTGCGATGTCGTCGCGGGACACGGGCGGTTCCGCGGCCAGATTGAACGGACCCGTGGCGCCACGCTCGATCGCCTTTACGCAGGCGTCGGCGACGTCGTCGGCATGCACCACGGACACGCACAGCGAGCGGTCCAGCGGCAGCACCGGCAGCCAGCGCAGCCATCGCGAGTCCAGGTATGCGGGCAGGGTGTAGCGGCGCAGACCCGGCGCGGCGTCGCGCTGCATGATGAATCCCGGCCGCATCCGGGTGATGCCGACGCCGTCGGGATTGCGGCGCTCGTAGTCGTCGAGCATATGCTCCACCGTGGATTTCGCCCGGCTGTAGGCAGACGACCTGATGCCCGCCGTCGACCACGATTCGTCGACCTTTTCCCCGTACCGTCCGGGTGCATAGGTGCCCACCGATGACATGTGCACCAGCTGAGGAACTTTGACGTTGTGCGCAGCGCTCAGCACGGCGGAGCTCCCGTTGATGGCGACCGCGTCCAGGTAGCGCGTATTACGCGTGGGTTGAAACCCCCACGCCAGATGGATCACACACTGTGCGCCGCGAAAAACGTTGAGCAGCTGGATTTCCACGCCCGGGTCCGCGAGGTCGAGCTCCTGCCATTGGACGGATCCATACACGCCCTCCGGCGGCGGGCGCCTGCGGGTGACACCGACGATCTCATAGTCAGTGCCGCCTTCGGCGAGTCGGCGCAGCAGCGCGGTGCCGACGTTGCCACTGGCTCCGGTGATGACGATCCGCTTGGACACGGCTACCTCCTTGACAGCGGGCGGCTACTCTTCGGCGTCTCTGCCGTCGCGGCTGTGCTGATAGGCGCGGGCGCGCAGGTCCGCGAGCCAGCGGGGATGCAGGCTCAAGCCGGGTGCGGTGTTGAGGACGGGGTCGAACGACACGTCCCCGTCGGCGTCGGGATCGATGGCGGTGGTCAGCGTGATACGGGCCAAGGCTGTGAAATCGCCTCGGCCGCAGGCTTGATCGAGCGCCACCTCGATGTTGCTGCGCTCGAGCTTGGACCGCACGCTGTCCAGGGACAACCCGGACCCGCCGATCTCGCTCGAGGTCCGGGCCCGAAGCCACCAGTTGTTGCCCCGGTAGTGCAACGGCATCAGTGTGGTCAGCGTTTGACCGTTCCACGATGTGGCAGGCCGTAGCGCCAGCGCACGCGACAGCACCCCCGACCCGGACGAGACGAGCAGGATGTCCCACGGCTTGTCGGCCGGCTGCGACGCGGGCAGCCGCACGGCAAGGCCGATGAAGTCGGGCAGCGCCCCGGGCGTGCCGCTGGCCTTCGACACGCGCGCAACGATTTCCGAAGACGCGATCGGCAAGCCCTGGGCCGCGGGGGCAACGCGCTCGATGAAGCCCTCCGCGAGTACCCCCATCGGATGGAAGAACCGCTTACCCCGGATCGCGGAGCCCCACTGAAAGGGCAGCGCCACAAGATCGAAAACGTTCACCGGCGGCGGATTCCCATTCTGCGGCGGTGAAAACCGGCCCGCGCAAATCCGCCGTGCCGGCGGTGTGGGCGGCGTCGATCAGGGCGAGACGGCAGCGCCTGCGTGCCGGCCGATCATTCGCAGCGCGGGCGGATGCTGTTGCGGGCTGTAGGTGTGGCTGTCGATGTAGACCTGCGCCATGACCGCCTGCCACGACTCGATCTGGGGTACGGACTTCCACATGCCCTCGACCAATCCCACGATCAAAGCGTTGTGTTCATCGGTCAGGGTGTAAACCGGGCCGCCGAAGTCTCGGCTGTCCGAAACCATGCCGGTGATGGCGAAGCGGCCGTCGCCGACCGAGCTGACCGAGCCGCATCGCTGGCCGGTGGCGCGCAGCTGGCATACGGGCATCCCGGGCTGAGCGCGCGTGTCCGGCGCGGATCCCAGATGCCGCCCCGTCGGCAGCACATCGGTCGCTGCCACATCCGGCGCGATCGCAATGACTTCGTATTCCACGGGCGGCAGTGTGTCGGCGGCCGAATCCGCGTCCACTTGGCGCCGGCCCAAGACCACGTTGCCGATCGGCCTGCGGTCACGGTCGGTTACCACCGACTGCCCACCATCGCATTGGCCACTGGTCATGGCGACCCGTAACCGCGGCTCGACCAATCCCACCATGCAGACCGTGCTGCCTTGGTGGATCTCCATTCCGGGGAAAACCGTGCCGCCCGGATCGGCAGCCGCCTGACCCGGAACGCCAACAAGCAGTGTCGTGAATGCGGATGCGGCCGCTAACCGACGTAGGCGGCAGCCGAGCTCTTCCATTGGGACGCATCACCCCTCACGTCCGGGGCCCTTCGCGTTTGCTACTTGACACGCGTATACCCGCGGCCTGCGCGGCCAAACCGTTTTCCGGTCGGCCGGTAAGCGAACAAGCGCTGGTTGCCAGAAGGCCGGCAAACGAAGACTTCACGGGTCCACATCCGTCGACCTGCGGTGGAAAGCGCTGGTCCGGTTCGCGCCAGGTTCGCCGCGCGGCCCGGGCCAGTTCGGCGAATCGACATCTGGACGCTCACCTGGGCGGTAGGCTGCCGAACAGGTTGAGTTCACAGCTGCGTCTCTAACGGGAGCGGTGTGCAAAACACCGTTCACTCCCTCGTCACCAAGATCGATAGGCGGTCTCATGGCTGCTATTAACTCCGCAAATTCAGCGGACCAATACGACCCCGCACGGTGCCGGTACATGGCTCACTTCGACCGGGCAAACCTTTTCGTCTACGCGCGCAATCTCGGCACGGTCCTGCGCGTCGACGGCGAGGTCGACGCCTCGAACGCAACGGACCTCACCCAGGCGATCCGAAACTTCGCCCGGCTCAAGACCCCCCTGGTGCTCGACCTCAGCCAGCTGCGTTTCGTCAGTGTCGAGGGGTTCCGCTCGTTGCTATTACTCAACGACGAGCTCCGCAAGGCGCGCGTGTACTGCAGCGTGGTCGGCGGCGCGGCGGTTCGTCCCCTGTTACGGATCGTGCATCACAACGGGCTGCCGATCGCCGGTTCGGTGCCCGAGGCATTTCAGAACCTTGAAGACATGCTGAGGGCGCGACAACGGTTCCTGTCCGAGCTGGCGCGGCCGAGACCGGCGCGGACGCAACCTGCTCGCAGCGCCGCGTCATAATCGTCGGTGGCCCGCTGTAGCGCTTAGGGTTTCGTCGACCCGTCGACCAGTTCGTGCTGAAAGCGACGCAGCGCGTCGATCACCGCGGCGAAGACTCGATGCGCGGCGCTCAGGTCCGTATCGGGTAGCTCGGCGAGCGCGACTCGGGTATGCGCGTTGAGCGGGCTGAAGAACGACCGGGCGGTGGCAAGACCGGATTCATCGTTACGCAACACCACCTTTCGGCGGTCGGCCGGGTCGTCGTCCCGACGGATATGACCGGCGTCGATCAGCCTGTCCACCAGATAGGTGATCGCCGAGCCCGACAGACCCATCCGCTGACTGAGGTCGCTCGAGGTCATCGGCCGCCCGCCCATCTCCGCCACCATGATGTAGAGCAAGGCACGGAAATCGTTGGGCCGCAGGCTATGTATCAACGCGAACAACCGACCGATCTGATCGGACTCGGTTGACAGCTCCCGCAGATCGGCCGATATCAGCGACTCCAGCTCGTCTCGGCCGCAGCGCTGCCCATCAGCGTCCATAACGCTGTGAGCATATCGCCGATCGGGTGACATTTCAGTTACTTAAACTTTCACCCACAGCCGCTGGTGTCAGGCACTTGATGGACACGACACGAATCGGTCGCCTCGACTGGCGCCCACCGGTGAAGTTCATTAAATTAATGTTTAAGTTATTGAACAAGGTGGTATGTCGTAGCGGGCGGCGCGGGGGCGCGCCTGTCGGTCCTCGCTGTGGTTTTGCCCGCTTCATCGGCGGGTATGACGCGTGTGCTTGGGCCGCGCAGGCCTCGACCATTCCAGGCCGTCCGGGAGGGAGCGCTTGGGCAGTATGAGAGCTTTGTCGTTTTCACCCGCCGATGCGCCGGCGGCGATCGGTTGGCTCAGCGGTGACGACTTCGAATCGTGGCGGTCGGATTTGCGGCGGATGGTGTGGGACGGTGTCGCCGATTTCATCGCAGCCCGCCGTGCCGGCGACCTCGACGGGGTGCGCATCGACGCCGCCGGCGACATTCTGGTTCAGTTCGTCTCCGGCGGTAAATGCCTGCGGTCGACGTTCGTTTACCTGGGCTGGCTGTGCGGCGCGCCGCCCCACGACGCGGCCGTGCGAGCGGCGGCCAGTTTCGAGTTGCTGCACGCCTTCGCCCTGCTCCAAGACGACGTCATGGACAGTTCGGACGAACGGCGCGGCCGCCCCTCGGCGCATCGGCAATTCGGCCAATGGCATTGCGAGCGCGGATTGTCCGGATCGTCACGGCGATTCGGTGAATCGGCGGCCATCCTGCTGGGTGACCTCTGCCTCATCTGGGCCGAACAGATGCTGCGCGAGAGCGGCGTCGAGCCCCGGCGCCTGCAACGCGCGTGGCCGCGCTATGACGCCATGCGCACCGAGCTCGCGATCGGGCAGTTCGCCGACTTGACGAACGACGCGCGGCACGTTCCTGGGCTGGAGGCCGTGCTCGATGTGGCACGGCGTAAGTCCGGCAATTACACCGTGCGCCGGCCGCTGGAGATCGGCGCGGCGATGGGCGAGTGCGACGACCGGACGTTGTCCCAACTGGGCCGCTACGGCGCCGTCGTCGGCGAGGCGTTCCAGCTTCGCGACGACGTGCTCGGGGTTTTGGGCTCGCCGGCGGTAACGGGGAAGCCGAGTGCCGGCGATCTGCTCGAGCGCAAGGCGACGAGCGTGGTGGTGGCCGCCCACCAACTGGCCGATGCGTCGACCCGGCGTGAACTCGTCGAGCTGGCGAATCGTGAAACCCTCGACGACAATGCAATCGACCGGTGGAAAACGCTGATCGTCGAGACGGGCGCGGTGCAGCTGATCGAGCAGATGATCGGCGACCGTGTCGCTTCCGCGCGCGACCACGTCAGCGACCTGCCGATCGACGAACCCGTTCGCACCGCGCTGGACGAAATGGCGGCCGTCTGCACGGATCGCGTTGAATGAGTAGCGCCGACGGGGGAGCCTGTTGATCATGCGGACCATCGAAGGGCGCGGAGACCACGTGGTGGTGATCGGCGCCGGGCTGGCGGGGCTTTCCGCGGCACTGCACCTGGCCGGCCGCGGGCGCGCGGTCACGGTGGTCGAGCGCGAGCCGTGGCCGGGCGGCCGGGCCGGCCGCCTCGACGTCGACGGCTACCGGATCGACACCGGACCCACGGTGCTCACCATGCCGGACATCATCGACGAGACGTTCGCGGCCGTGGGCGAACGGCTCTGTGACCGCATGGAGTTGTTGACGGTCGATCCGGCGTACCGCGCCGTATTCGCCGACGGCAGCGCACTCGCCGTGCACAGTGATGCCGACCGGATGGCCGATGCCGTCGCGGAGTTCGCTGGCTTCGGGCAGGCAGCGGGCTACCTACGGCTTCGACGGTGGCTGACGCGCTTGTACCGCACCGAATTCGACGGCTTCATCGCCGCGAACTTCGATTCGCCGCTGTCGCTGCTCACCCCGCGGCTGGCGCAGCTGACCGCGATCGGCGGCTTCCGCAAGTGGGACCGGATGGTCAAGCGGTACATCACCGACCCACGGTTGCAGCGGATCTTCACCTTCCAATCGCTGTACGCCGGCGTGGCGCCGCGTGACGCCCTGGCGGTATACGCGGTGATCGCCTACATGGACACCATCTCGGGGGTGGTGTTCCCGCGCGGGGGCGTACGGGCGCTGCCCGACGCACTGGCCGCGGCCGCCGCCGACGCCGGCGTCCAATTCCGTTACGGCGCAACCGTTACCGCACTCGAACGCAGCGGCGGGCGGATCACCGCCGTGGTGACCGAGCAGTCCGGATCCATCGCCTGTGACGCGGTGGTGCTGACCACCGAGCTGCCGCAGACCTACGCGTTGCTGGGCCGCACACCGCGTCGCGCGCTGCGGCTGCGTCCCTCGCCCTCGGCCGTGGTCGCGCACCTGGGCTGTCCCGCCGTCGCATCCGGGACGGCCCACCACACCATCCTGTTCGGCGAGGCGTGGGATCAGACGTTCACCGACATCGTCGACGACGGACGACTCATGCGGGACCCGTCGTTACTGGTCACCCGCCCGACGGCCAGCGACCCGACCTTGGCCCCCGAGGGACGCGACCTGCTCTACGTGCTCGCCCCGGCGCCGAACCTGGATCGGGGCACCATCGATTGGGCCGGCACCGGCGGCGCCTACGTCGAGGACATGATCTCGCACGTGGCTGACCGGATGCTGCCCGGTTTGCCGCACGACGCAACGGTTTTGGGCGTCGTCACACCGGCCGACTGGGCACGGCAGGGGATGGCGGCCGGCAGCCCGTTCGCGCTCGCCCACACGTTCGGTCAGACGGGACCGTTTCGTCCCGGCAACATGGTGCGCGGCATCGACAACGCGGTGCTGGCCGGGTCCTCCACGGTTCCCGGAGTCGGGGTTCCGACCACGCTGATCTCCGGGCGGCTCGCCGCCGACCGCGTCACCGGCATCCCCACCCGATCGAGCGCGCACTTCGACATGAAAGCCGGTTTGCCGTGATGCGCAGCGAGTTGGCCGCCGCCGGAATCGACGATCCGCGGCTGCGCGACGGATACCGCCGATGCCGCGAACTCAATGCCGCGCACGGCCGCACGTTCTTTCTGGCCACCCGCTTGCTCGCGCCCGACCAGCGGCCGCCGGTGCACGCACTGTACGGCTTCGCGCGATACGCCGACGACATCCTCGACGATCTCGACCCGCAGGTGGGCGCCGACGTCCGCGGCCGGCGGCTGCAGGAGCTGTCGCAGCGATTCTTCTACGGCGGTGCCCACCTAAACGATCCGCTGGTGGCCGCGGTCACCGACACCGTGCGGCGCTATCGGATCAGCGCCGGGCTGTTCGAGGACTTTCTGGCTTCCATGCGGATGGATCTCACCGTCACCGACTATCCCGACCGCACCGCCCTGAACCTGTACATGCGGGGCTCCGCGGAAGCCATTGGGCTGCAAGTGCTTCCGATACTGGGCACGGTGACGCCCGCGGAGGAAGCCGCGCCGTACGCCGCGGCACTGGGCCGTGCCTTCCAGTTGACCAACTTCCTGCGCGATATCGACGAGGACCTGCAGCGTGGCCGGGTGTACCTGCCGGCCGACGAACTGGCCGCCGAGGGCGTCGACCGAGAGCTGTTGGCCTGGTGCCACGCGCATCGGCGCACCGATGCGCGGGTGCGCCGGGCCCTGATCGCCCAGCATGAGATCGCCCGGCAAACCTACCGATTCGCCACGGCGGGGATCGCCACGCTGGCGGCCCGGTCGCGACCGTGCGTGGCGACCGCGGCCGCCCTGTACTCAGAGATCTTGGACTGCATCGAACGGAGCGACTTCGCGGTGTTCGATCACCGCGCCACCGTCGGTAAGGCGCGACGGCTTCGGGTCGCCGGTGCGGGACTGATACGGTCGTGGCGAGCGCGGAACGGCGCGCGGGGCGTTCGTCAATCGGGGGCCGCATGAGCGATCGGTGGCAGTACCTGGCTGTGCTCGCCGCATGCCTGGTGATCACCGCTCCGCTGGAGATCTTCGGCCCCGGCGTCTACCGACAGTGGCGCCGGGTCATCAAGGCGGTCGTGCCGGTCGCTGTCGTGTTCCTGGTCTGGGATGAGATCGCGGTTGCCGCGCACGTGTGGACGTATGACCGCGCGTACCTGTGCGGCCTGAGCATCCCGTTCCGGGTGCCCATCGAGGAGGTGCTGTTCTTCCTCGTCATTCCGGTGTGCGCGTTGCTGACCTACAACGCCGTGACCACCATCCTGGCAAAGGTGCACCGCCGATGACCGGCCTCGGCTACACCCTGCCGGCCGCGGTGGCGGTATTGCTGGTCTGCGCAATGGAATTGGCGGTCCTGCGGACCGGGCTGTTCCGGCGGCCGGCGTACTGGCTGTCGATGTTGATCGTGCTGGGATTCCAGATCCCGGTGGACGGCTGGCTGACCAAACTCAGCTCCCCCATCGTCAGCTATGACGACAAACAGCTGAGCGGCGTGCGTTTCCCGTTCGACATCCCGGTCGAAGATTTTCTGTTCGGCTTCGCGTTGGTCACCGCGGTGCTGCTGCTGTGGGAGCGGCAACGTGCGCGTCGGTGATGCGGGCCCCGCCGAGTTGGCGGCCGCGTTCGACGCCGGCGCGCCGGCCTACGACCGCCTGGTGGGTGCCAGCCCCGGCTATCACGCGCAGCTGACGTTATCGGCTCGACGGATGCGGATTCCCGACCGCGGCAAGGGGTTACGGTTGCTCGATGCCGGATGCGGCACGGGCGCCTCGACGGCCGCGCTGCTCGCCGTCGCGCCCGAGGCCGACATCGTCGCCGTCGACGCGTCGCGCGGAATGCTCGATGCGGCGCTCGCGAAGCGCTGGCCCGACTCGGTGCGCTTCGTGCACACGCCCGTCGAACAGCTGGCCGAGCACGGGATCACCGGCCCGTTCGACGGCATCCTGGCCGCCTACCTGATCCGCAACGTCGCCGACCGCGACGCACAGCTGCGCAAGTTCCGCGAATTGTTGCGTCCGGGCGGCACGCTGGCGGTGCACGAATATTCGGTGCGCGACTCGGCCGCGGCGACGCGGATCTGGCACGCCGTGTGCTGGGGCATCATCATCCCCGCCGGGTGGTGGCGCACCCGGGACGCCGGGCTGTATCGCTACTTGTGGCGCAGCGTGCTGGCGTTCGACGGCGCGGCCCGCTTTCGGATTCGCCTTGCCGACGCCGGTTTCACCGCGGTGCACAGCGAGACGATGCCCGGCTGGGAAGCCAACATCGTGCACACTTTCCTGGCGGATGCGCCGCGATGAGCCCCGACCGGCGTCGCCGAACGTTCCCCGCGCCAACGGGATTGGCGGACGCGGGTGCGCTGGCGTCGCGGCCGCGGGTGGCCGTCGTCGGCGGTGGTATCGCCGGGCTGGCGGCCGCCACCGGGCTGGCCGAGCGCGGTGTCGACGTCGAGGTCATCGAAAGCGAGCCCTACCTCGGCGGCCGGGTGGGGGGATGGACCGAGCGGGACGGCGGCGCCGAGCTCGCGATGAACCGTGGCTTCCACGCGTTCTTCCGGCAGTATTACAACCTACGCGCCCTGCTGGGTCGAATCGACCCGCAGCTTCGGATGCTCACTCCCGTAACGGATTACCCGCTGATCGACGGGGCAGGCCGGCGCGACAGCTTCCGCGGGCTGCCGCGCACCCCACCGTGGAACGCCGTGATGTTCGCGGCGCGCAGCCCCACGTTCCGGCTGCGTGACTTCACCCGCATCGACGCCCGCGCCGCCGCACCACTGGCCGCCGTCTCGGTGCCCGGCACCTACCAGCGCCTGGACCACACCGACGCCGCGACGTTTCTCGAAGACATCCGCTTCCCCGAGGCCGCACGGCATCTGGCGTTCGAGGTGTTCTCCCGCAGCTTCTTCGCCGATCCCTCCCAGCTCTCGGCGGCCGAGCTGGCGACCATGTTTCACATCTACTTCCTGGGGTCGTCCGAAGGCCTGATCTTCGACGTGCCGTGCGCGAACTACGACAGCGCCCTGTGGCAGCCGTTGCGTGGCTACCTCGAAGGGCGGGGCGTGCGGTTCCGGCTCGCCACCAAAGTGCTGAGCATCGACACGGAATCGACGACGCCATTCCGGGTGCGCACCGATTCCGGTGACCACTCCGGCGTCGACGCCGTCGTGTTGGCCGCCGACATCGAGGGTTTGAAACGGATCGTTGCGGCATCGAGCGACCTGGGCACCGACGAGTGGCGCGCGCAGATATCGCGGCTGCGCACCGCGCCGCCGTTCGCCGTGCACCGGTTGTGGCTCGACCGCCCGGTGGCGGCGCACCGGCCGGCGTTTCTGGGCACCGCCGGCCACGAGCCGCTCGACAACATCAGCGTGCTGGAGCGCTACGAATGCGAAGCCCGCGCGTGGGCAGCCGCGAATCACGGTTCCGTCGTCGAACTGCATTCTTACGCTTTGGATTCCGTGCCGTCCCGCCCCGCCGCGCTGCGACAGCTGCACAGGATCTATCCGGAAACCGCTGCGGCACAGATCGTCCACGAGAAGCTGCTGCATCGCAGCGACTGCCCGCTGTTTCCGCCCGGCTCCTATCCCCATCGGCCGCCGGTCAGCACGCCCACGCCGGGTCTGTTGCTGGCCGGCGACGCCATCCGCATCGACTTGCCGGTGGCACTCATGGAGCGGGCCGCCACCACCGGTTGGTGCGCCGCGAACCAACTCCTGCAACGATGGGGGTTAGCCGGACACTCGTTGGCCACGGTACCCACCCAAGGCCGGTCACCACTGCTGCGATGGCTTGCCGACCGCGAAAGAGCCACCCGATCATGAGGATTCGCGAACAACTTCGACAACGCCTGTCGGCCGCCCGGGCCAAAGACTGGCCGCTGCAGGTGATCCCGCGCGCGTCATGGGCCGATCAGCGCCCGACGTATCGCGACGCACAGCCCACCATCATCGAGGGCGCGCTGCGGCGCTCGCAGCGCAAACCCACCGGCAACTGGTACGCGTTCGCGGCCAGCGACCGGGTGCCCGGCGGGCGGCCCGTCGGCACGCGCGTCGCGGGTGTCGACCTCGTCGCCTGGCGCGACGAGCGAGGCCGGCTGTGCGTGGGGCCGCGCAGTTGTCCGCACCTGGGGGCGGACCTGGCCACCGGCACTGTGCACCGGGGCGCGCTGATCTGCCGCTGGCACGGCCTGACTCTGGACGGGCGCGCTCGCGAATTCGGCTGGAGCCCGTTGCCCAGTCACGACGACGGCGTCCTGGCATGGGTGCGGCTCGACGCGGTGGGCAAGGAGCAGCCGCTGGATCGGCCGGTGATTCCGCAGCGGCCGAGCGGCGACACGCTGAGCGCGGTCGCCCGCATGGTGGGTGTGTGCGAGCCGAGCGACATCATCGCCAACCGCCTCGATCCGTGGCACGGCGCGTGGTTTCACCCCTACTCGTTCACCCGGCTCGATGTGCTTACCACGCCCACCGAGCAGGCCGACCGGTTCCTGGTTGCGGTGACCTTCCGGATGGGACGCCTGGGGGTGCCCGTCGTCGCGGAGTTCAGCTGCCCGGAGGCGCGCACCATCGTCATGCGCATCGTCGACGGCGAGGGCACCGGCAGCGTCGTCGAAACCCACGCGACGCCAATGGGTTCGGGTCCCGATGGCCGACCGCGCACCGCCGTCCTGGAAGCCACCGTCGCGCATTCGGACCGGCCCGGTTTCACCAGGGCCTCGCGGGCGGCGCCGTTGATCACGCCCCTCATGCGCTATGCCTCCACCAAACTCTGGCGCGATGATCTCGCCTATGCCGAACGCCGCTACCAGGTCCGCGCGGGCGTCGGGTAGCCCTGCGCGTGCAAGAATTCCCAGCGTGCGCAAGCTCTACGTCGCCGTGGTCGCGGTGACCGTCGGCGTTCATTTGGCCTACCTGCTGTACGTGCCGTGCGGTGGTTTCCTCGCGTTGCGCCGGCCCAGGTCCATCGCGCTGCACGTGCCGGCGGTGGCCTGGGGCGTCGCGGTGGTGGTGTTCGGGCTGCGCTGCCCACTGACGTCCGTGGAATCGTGGGCCCGCCGTCGCGCGGATATGGATCTGCTGCCCACGTCCGGATTCGTCGACCGTTATGTGACGGGACGTTTCGTGCCGCCCGGGCGCGTGGGCGCTGCGCAGGCGCTCGCGTTCACCGCCGCCGCCATCTCATGGGGTGTATTCGGCCGCCGGGTAACCGGCCGCGGGTGCCGCGGCATGCCGACCGCCGGTTGACCGCCGCCGCACCGCCCACAGCACACCACCCACCAGCAGGACCGCCAGCACGATCAGGGCGGGCCACATCGCCAACTGCGCGAGCCACAAACGTCGTTGCAGGCGCAACATCTTCCGCTCCGCACGCCCCAGGCGCCGGGAAGTCTCGAGCACAGTCATCGCCAGACCTGATACCCACCGCGCACCCATTCAAACCGCCACGCGGCTCTCCACCCTTCTGAAAACTTAACTATTCATTTACTGAATCGCCGTATCGAGGATTCGGGCCCGCCTGCGCAGGGAATGCCATAGCTCTACGCGGGGAGGAACCTGATGAGCGACGGGGCCGGCACCGAGATCGACGGCGTTGCGCAGGCGGTAGGACGAGTGACCGAGGCGCTGGAAACCGTCGAGCGCGCCCGCGGACATCTGTATTCCTTCCATCAGCTGACCGGTCGCGCCGACCTGCAACTCGACGAGGCCGTGGCGCGGCTGAACGAAATCGGCCAGGGCGACCTGGCCGAGCACATCAGCCGCGAGCTGATCGGGCGCAACGTCCTGCCGGGCCGGTGGAGCTTCCAGGTAGTCGAGGAGTATGACGACGGTTACTACCGCTGTTTCGAAGAGACCGAGCGGCTGGTCCGAACCCGACTCGCCAACGGTCGCCGCCACGTTCACGAGATGGCCTTGAAGGAGCGACGGCGCACCGTCGGCAATCCGGCGCACACCGCGTCCCCCAGTGATGAATCGGCGAAAGGTGAATCCCTATGAGCAGCAATGAATTCAACAAGGGCGACAAGGTGGAGTGGCAAAGTCACGGCACCACGGTCCGCGGCACTGTCGAGGCCAAAATCACCTCCGACACCGAAGCCGCCGGACGCACGGTGCGGGCTTCCGAAGACGAGCCGCAGTACAAGGTGCGCAGCGACAAGACGGGTGCCGACGCGGTCCACAAGCCGGACGCACTACGCCGCGCAAAGTGATGCGCGTCAACAGGATCAGGACTCAGCATGACCGACGACAAAGGAACCACCTGGGAACGATTCCAGGACACCGTCAACATGACCGCACGCGAGCTGGAGAAGTGGCTCGGCACCGAGGAATCGAAGAGCGTTGGGCAAAAGCAGGGCGGTGACGAGTCCACCGGCCACGCCAGTGGCCGGCACATCGTTCAGATCCTCAAGGCGAAACGTGCCGACCTCACCGACGCCGACTATGCCCACATGCGAAAGGTGGTCGGCTACGCCAAACGCCACCTGGCGCAGCGTCCGCACGGAGAGATCGACGAGAGCCCGTGGCGATACTCGTTGATGAACTGGGGCCACGACCCGGCGAAGTCCTGATAGCCCCTGCTGGTTGGGGGTGCCGTAGGCTGAGGGCCATCGATTGCACCGCGCACGCTGCGGGCGTGTTTGCACTCAGCGTGTACCCGAAATGGGCTACAAAGGACAAACGCCCGAGCGTTTCGGCGGCCGCGATCAACGGCCGCCGATACGCTGGCCGGCGTATCTTTCAAGAAGGATGCGGGTAAGTGACCAAGCGCGCCGCTGACCGGCGATTAGACCGGGCCGAACTCGAGAAATTGATGTCGGCCGACATGCGCGCGATCACCGCGCAGTCCGACCGCATCGGCCGGCACTTCGCCCGCCAAAACGATGTCAGTGGCACTGACTTCCACGCCTTGCTGCACATCATGGTTGCCGAAACCGCCGGCGAACCGTTGACCGCCGCGCAGCTGCGGCGGCGCATGGACGTGTCACCGGCCGCCATCACCTATCTCGTCGATCGCATGATCGACGCCGGCCACGTCCGGCGCGAACCCGACCCTCAGGACCGGCGCAAGACCCTGCTGCGCTACGAGAAGCCCGGGATGGCCCTGGCCCGGTCGTTCTTCACTCCCCTTGGCGCCGAACTACATACTGCGTTGGCCCATCTTCCCGATCGCGACCTGGCCGCGGCACATCGGGTGTTCGCCTCCATGATCGAGGCGATGGCCGGCTTCGAATCTCGGCTTGCCGCAGCAAGTTCCAAAGCGCCGGCCGCCGAGGCGAAGCGCCCGACGGCGAAAGGCCGTCGCGGTCCGGCGAAACGCGGCGACTAGTGAACCGGCCCCTCGACAACGCGGCCCAGTAGCCGCTGCTCGACCAGGTCGGCACCGCGGCCAACGCCTCCGGTTGCGGCGAATCCGGCGGCCACCCGGCGCGCGCCGTCGACCATCGTCATCGCCTCGCACACCTTCGCCCGCAGCCGCGCCGCGGTGATCCTCTTGGCGGCCAGGCGGGTACCGCACCGGGCGACCTCCACTCGCCGCGCCACCTCGGCCTGGTCGCGGGCGAAGGGCACGACGCAGACCGGCACGCCGCGATCGAGGGCCTTGAGCGTCGTGCCCATCCCCCCGTGTGTGATCGCGCAACTGGCCTTGTCGAGTATGGCCGCGTGCGGCACGAATTCGCACACGGTGGCGTTCGCCGGCCGGGGCAGATCGGTGGGTACACCGGCGGGGAACGTCGCCACCACATGAACGTCCTCGTCGGCCAGCGCGCGCAAGGCGGTTCGTCCCAGAATCTCGTCGGCCTGCCGCAGCGAGGAGGTGTTCACCAACACCATCGGTCGATCGATGGCGTCGATCCACTTCGGTGTTGCTGTCGGCGCGGGCTCGAACACGCAGGCGCCGATGTGGTGTACCAGGCCGGCCCACCCGGGATGCGGGTATTCGAACGGCTCGCCGCCGACGGCCAATACCAGTGGGGCGCGCCGGATGAAGCCGTCCACCGATGTCACCGGCGGCACACCCAGCCCAGCACGAATGGCGTTGATACGAGGCAACATTGGCCGGTCGAACACGTGCCGGACGATCGGTCGCAGCCCGGCGTCGCGGATGCCGCCGGCAATGCCGGGTAGCGGGCGCATTCCGGGACCGAATGGTGGCACTCCACGGGAGCGCAGGTAGGGGGTGAACGGCGAGAAGAGCAGCCACGGAATGCTCCCGGCGTCCGCGACCGACAAAGCCCCCCAGCAGTTCGCATCCACGATGAGCACATCCGGCCGGATCGCTTCCGACGCGCGCCGAAAGTCGTCGACCTCCAGCACCGCTCGCCGGCACAGCACGTCGATCGACAACTTCAGCACTCCCAGAGCGTTTCGCGCCTCCCAGTCGTTGCCGACAATCGCTTCGATGGCCGGGTCGACCGGCTCGGCGTGCACGCCGGCCGACCGCATCGTCGAGACGCCGGCCGACATGGTGCGCAGATGAACGTCGTGGCCGCGCCGGGCCAGCTCGGCCAGCAGCGCCCCGGTCGGCAACAGATGCCCCAAGGCAGGCGACCCGTACGCCAGGATTACGGCCACGTCGCGGGTACCTAGTCGATGCCGACGAGTTCGACGTCGCGCAGGTCGGCCAGCTTCGCGGCACCACAGCCGTGCAGGCAGATCCTAAGCTCGTCGATGAAAGGCTCCAGCCAATCGACCACGGCGGCAGTCGATTCGATCGCGGCGGGCAGCAGCGGCCGCGCCACCGCCACCACATCGGCGCCCAACGCGATCGCCTTGGCCGCATCCATACCGGTGCGTATGCCGCCGGACGCCACCAACGGAACCGCCGGCAGGACCTCGCGCACCTCCACGATCGCGCGCGCGGTCGGGATACCCCAATCGGCCAGGTCCGGATAGCGCAGTTCGCCGTATCGCACGAACTGCTCGACCCGCGCCCACGACGTGCCTCCGGCACCCGCGACGTCGATTCCGGCGACCGGCAATTCGCCTTCAGCGCCGATGAGCTCCGCGGCCGCCGCACCACCTATCCCGTGCCCGACCTCCTTGAGCAGCACCGGACGGTCAATGGCGTCGGCCACCTCGCGCAGCCTGTTCAGCGACCCGGAGAAATCCGTATCGCCGTCGCGCTGCACCGCTTCCTGCAGCGGATTGGTATGCACGGCAAGCGCATCGGCGCCCACCCGGTCGAGGGCCTTCGCCAGATCCGGCACCGCGGACTTCGTCAGCTGAGCCAGGCCGATGTTGCCGAACAGCAAGACATCCGGGGCGACATCGCGGACCGTGAAGCTATCCGCGGCGTGCTCCCCCAGCGCGCTGTCCAGCATGATCCGCTGCGAACCGAGCATCATCCCCAGGCCCAGCTGTTGGGCGGCCGCGGAAAGATTGCGGTTGATCGTCCGAGACAGCTCGGCGCCCCCGGTCATCGCACCGATGAGTATCGGAGACCGCAGGTTGACGCCGAAAAAGCTGGTGGACAAGTCGATGTCGCCCAGATTCGTCTGGGTCAGGGCGTTGTAAGGCAATCGGTAGCGATCCAGCCCGGTGCTGAGGCCCTCGTAGCCGACCGGTTCGTTCAGGCACACGTCGATGTGCCGCCTCTTGCGGCTCGTCATCTCCCCCCGGTCAGCGGTCATCGCAGCTACCCCCTCGCATCCGACACTGCTCCTGACCCACATTCATAATGTCCATAGTGCCCCCTGTTACGCACCGCAGGCGCTGGCGCGTGCCGGTGCGTCATTTCAGTTGATTAATGTTTAACAAACTGAAAGGCTTGTGTCCGTGATGTGGGATTGCGTGGCCACCGCAGTGACGGGCCGGCGCTCATGGCCGCTCGCGCTTGTCACGGTCCTGCTGGGGGTCGCATTCATCCTTCTCGTCGGCGGCAATGCCGCGGCCGGCCAATCGCCGCAGTCACTTCCAGTCGATGCGCAATCGGCGCAGGTCGACGCCCTGGCCCAGCAATTTCCGGGGGGCGACAAAGCCCCGCTGATCGTGGTGGTGAGCCGCACGGACGGCGGGGTCCTCAGCCCGTCCGACATCGCCGGCGCCCAGACCGCTGTGAACCGAGTCCAGGCGGCCCGGCCCGGACCGGTGCTGCCGTCGCGCGACGGCAAAGCCGCCCTCGGAGTCGTGCCGATCAGCGCCGGCTTGTCCGGGCTTGCCCTGGGCGACCCCGTCGCCGCGCTGCGCACGGCCGCGGCCGACGGTCTGCCCGCGGACCTGCAGGCTCACGTGACGGGCGGCCCGGCGTTCGGCGCCGACATCGCCGGCGCGTTCGCGGGCGCCAACATCACCTTGCTCGCGGTGACGACGGCGGTGGTGGCGCTGCTGCTGATCGCCACCTACCGCTCCCCGGTGCTTTGGCTGGTCCCGCTGCTCGTGGTCGGATTCGCCGATCGGGTGGCCGCGGCGGTAGGCACCGCGGTGGCCTCGCTGACCGGGTTGAGCTTCGACGGTGCCACATCCGGGATCACCAGCGTGCTGGTTTTCGGCGCCGGCACCAATTACGCGCTGTTGCTGATTTCTCGATATCGCCAAGAGCTCCGGCGCCATAGGGGCCATCGCGCGGCGTTGCGCGAGGCCGTCCGCAGGGCGGGCCCGGCCATCGTCGCCAGCAACGCCACCGTGGTGCTGGCGCTGCTCACCCTGCTCTTCGCGTCCACGCCGAGCACCCGCAGCCTGGGCGCGTTGGCGGCGTGCGGCCTGGCGGTCGCCGCGCTTTCGGTGCTGGTGATACTGCCGCCCGTGCTGGCCGTGTGCGGCCGGCGATTGTTTTGGCCGTTCATCCCGCGGCCCGGAGGCGACGAAACCTTGGGTTCCGGCGGCTGGCATCGCGTCGCGGACTGGGTCGGCCGGCGACCCGCACTGGTCGCGGCTGTCGCGATCGCGGTGCTGGCGGCCCTTGGCACCGGCTTGTTGGGAACCCGGATCGGCTTGTCGCAGACTGAGCAGTTCCGCATCCGCGCCGACTCGGTGACCGGGTATGACGTTGTGGCCGAACACTTTCCGGCCGGTCTGGCTAACCCGACACTGGTCATCGGCCGCAGCGATTACGCGGCGCCGGTGCAGCGGGCGATCGCGGCCACACCCGGCGTGGTGTCGGTGACCGAATCCGGCCGATCCGCATCCGGGCTGACGAAGTGGTCGGTGGTCATCGACGCACCGCCGTCATCGACGCGGGCATTCAGCATCGTTGCGGCGCTGCGAGATTCGACACGGGCCGCCGACCCCCACGCGCTCGTCGGCGGCGCCGACGCGCAGGCCCTGGACGTTCGCGACGCGGCCACGCATGACCGGGTGCTGCTGATCCCGGCGATCCTGGCCGTCATCCTCATCGTTCTTTACCTGCTGCTGCGGTCGGCGCTGGCCCCGCCGACACTGCTGGCCGCAACGATTCTGGGTGCGCTGGCCGCGCTGGGCCTGGGCGGCTGGGCGAGCGTGCACGTCTTCGGCTTCCCGGCCCTGGACAACACCACACCGTTGTTCGCGTTCCTTTTCCTGGCGGCCCTCGGGGTGGACTACACGATTTTCTTGGTCACCCGGGCCCGCGAGGAAGCCGCACCGCATGGTGCCCGCGCGGGGATGGTGCGCGCGGTGTCGGCCACCGGAGGCGTAATCACCAGCGCGGGAATCGTTTTGGCGGCGGTGTTCTGCGTTCTCGGAGTGTTGCCACTGATCGTCATGACCCAATTGGGGATCATCGTGAGCCTGGGAATCCTGCTCGACACGTTCGTGGTGCGAACGCTGGTCATCCCGGCCCTGTTCGCACTCATCGGCGACCGCATCTGGTGGCCTACCAGCCCAGCCGCCAAATCCGTTGAGCAACAAGCTGACCGGAAACAACCAGAACGGAGCGCACCGTGAACAGGTCGATACTGGTGGCGACCAGCCTGGCCGTCGCCGCAGCCGCCGGCAGCGGGAGCATCGCGAGCAGCAACGCCATTCCCCGGTGGTATGCGCGGCTTCGCAAGCCGCCCTATCAGCCGCCGCGCGCGGCGTTCCCCACCGTGTGGACCGCGCTCTACGGGGACATCGCGGCCACGTCGGCAATGACCATCGATCGGTTTCGCGCGACAGGGCGCCATGACAAGGCGCGCGACTACACCGTGGCGCTCGCGGCGAACCTGCTCCTCAACGCCGGATGGAGTTGGCTGTTCTTCGGCTACCACAAGCTCGGCGCATCCGCAGTCGGCGCCGCGGCGCTGACGGTCAGCAGCGCCGATCTGGTCAGGCGCACGGCCCAGGCCACGCCGCGCGGCGGGCTGGCATTGCTGCCCTACCCGCTGTGGTGTGGTTTCGCGACCATCCTGTCCACGCACATCTGGCGACTCAACCGGTAGATCATGCCGGCATTGTTGTGGTTTCGCCGCGATCTGCGGTTGCGTGACCATCCCGCGCTCGTCGCCGCGGCCGACAACGATGAGGTGCTCGCCTGCTTCGTGCTCGACCCGCGCCTCGAGAAGTCCTCGGGACAACGACGGCTGCAATACCTGGGTGACTCGCTGCGACGGCTGCGCGACGACCTCGACGGCCGGCTGCTGATCGTCCGCGGGCAGCCCCACACCCAGATATCGCGCATCGCCAAGGAGATCGGCGCGTCTTCGGTCCACATCTCCGAAGACTTCGCACCCTTCGGCAAGCGCCGTGACGAGCGGGTGCGCGCCGCGCTAAATTCGGTGCCGCTGGTGGCGACGGGATCGCCGTACCTGGTCTCACCGGGCCGCGTCACCAAGCCGGACGGCTCGCCCTACAAGGTGTTCACCCCGTTTCTGCGTCAGTGGCAGAGAACCGGCTGGCGCGAGCCGGCGAAGTCGGACGCAAACTCCGCACGCTGGCTGGATCCGGCGCAGCTGCGGATCAAGCAGTGCGAGATCCCCGATCCCGGGATCGCCCTTGAGGTCGCGGCGGGCGAGGCTGCGGCGCGCAAACTGTGGAAGTCGTTTGTCGACAACGGGTTACGGAGTTACGCCACGGACCGCAACAGGCCGGACCTGACCGGCACCAGCCGCATGTCGGCGCACCTGAAGTTCGGCGCCATTCATCCGCGCACCCTGGTCGCCGGCCTGGACCTGCGCGGCGACGGGGCGCAAACTTTTCTGCGGGAGTTGGCTTTTCGCGACTTCTACGCCGACGTGCTGCACCACTGGCCGGCCAGCAGCTGGCGCAACTGGAACCGCGATTTCGACGGCATCCAGACCGACACCGGCGCCGAGGCCAAACGTCGCTTCGAGGCGTGGAAGGCGGGCGAGACGGGTTTTCCCTTCGTCGACGCCGGGATGCGCCAGCTGCGCGACACCGGCTTCATGCACAACCGGGTGCGAATGATCGTGGCCTCGTTTCTGGTCAAGGACCTGCATCTGCCGTGGCAATGGGGCGCCGAATGGTTCCTGGACCAGCTGGTGGACGGCGACATGGCGAACAACCAGCACGGCTGGCAGTGGTGCGCGGGCTGCGGTACCGACGCAGCGCCCTATTTCCGGATATTCAACCCGATCACACAGGGCGAGAAGTTCGACCCGTCGGGCGATTACATCCGGCGCTGGGTACCCGAACTGCGCTCTGCCGTCGACGTACACCTGCGCAAGGGCGAGCGCCCGGACGGCTACCCGGCGCCGATCGTCGACCACGCCGCCGAGCGCACCGAGGCGCTGCGGCGCTATCAGGGCATCTGACCGCGATATTCGCCATCTCGGCCCGAACGCCCTCTCCGCGAACTGATGTGCGCCCGGTCGGATTCGCTAGCGCCCGCACTCACTGGGCCGAAAAGCGGTTTGTGGTGGGCTGACGTTACAGATGTGGTCTGAGTGGCGTTTGGTGGTCCGGATCTCAGCAACGGGCGGACCGGCTCCCAGGCGTTTGCTGAATCGTCGTCCGCAGGCCGATCGGGCGTGACAGGATCAGCCAATTCACCGTCACTCGGGAGGCGACAATGACCAACTTCACCATCCGGACGCTGCTCGTCTCGGGCGCGGCCGCCGGTCTCATCGCGAGCATCGGCGCCTGTTCGTGTTCCGTCGGGACCTCGCGCTCGGTGAGCAAGAGCGATGTCGCCGGCCAGATCACCGCCAAGATGACCGACGCGGCCGGCAACAAACCCGAGTCGGTGAACTGCCCAAGCGACCTGCCCGGGAAGGTCGGGGCGCAGATCAACTGCGACATGAAGGTCAAAGGCCGGCCCTTCAACGTCAACGTCACGGTGACCAGCGTCGACGGGAACGACGTCAAGTTCGACATGGTGGAGACCGTCGACAAGAACCAGGTCGCCAACGCGATCAGCACCCAGGTGGGCCAGCAGGTGGGCAGAAAGCCGGATGCGGTCACCTGCCCCGACAACTTGAAAGGCGTTGCGGGAGCGACGTTACGGTGTCAGCTCACGGACGGCAATGACAAGTACGGCGTGCAGGTGACCGTGACGGACGTCGACGCCGGCGACGTCAACTTCCACTTCAAGGTCGACGAGCAGCCGCAGGCCGCAGGCTAGCGGGCGGCCTTCTTGCGTTCGATGTCGGCCAGCGCGGCGGCCAGTTCGGCGCGTTGCGCGGCCGAACTCTCCCAGGCGAGCTGGCGGTTCTTGACCACCTTCGCCGGCGCGCCGACCGCGATGGAGTAGTCCGGGATCACCCCGCGGACCACCGCGTGGGACCCCAGCACGCAACCCCGTCCGACCGACGTGCCGCGCAGCACCGATACCTTCACGCCCACCCAGGTGTCCGGGCCGATCCGGACCGGGGACTTGACGATGCCCTGGTCCTTGATCGGCATGTCGATGTTGTCCATGCGGTGGTCGAAATCGCAGACGTAGCACCAGTCGGCCATCAACACCGAGTCACCGAGCTCGATGTCGAGGTAGGCGTTGATGACGTTGTCGCGACCCAGCACCACCTTGTCGCCGAACCGCAGCGAGCCCTCATGCGCGCGGATGGTGTTCTTGTCGCCGATGTGCACCCACCGGCCGATCTCGAGCTGCGAGAGTTCGGGCGTCGCGTGGATCTCCACGCCCTTGCCGAGAAACACCATGCCGCGGGTGATGATGTGCGGGTTGGCCAGTTTGAACTTCAGCAGCCGCCAATAGCGCACCAGGTACCACGGCGTATATGCGCGGTTGCGCAGCACCCATTTCAGCGAGGCCAGCGTGAGGAACTTGGCCTGGCGCGGGTCCCGGAGGTTCGATCCACGCCAGCGGCGATGGACCGGGGCACCCCACATGCTCGTCATGGCCGGACAGCCTAACTCGGTCATATACGAGCCCGCGAACCGCCACGGGTTACCCTCACCTGTACTCGATTGCCGCCGAACGGCCGGGTCTGCGCGCGAGCGGCCCGCCTCCCAAGAAGGATTTGGAAAACCGAAGGTGCTTGCCCGACAACTCGTCAGTGAGCTCCGGCGTTGGTCATCGGTAGTGCTGGCGGCCGCGCTCGCGGTTCTGCTCGGCGCCTGCGGCAATACCGACTCCTGGGTCGACGCCTCGGCCGCGCAGGGCTGGCCTGCGCAGTACGCCGACGCGGCCAACAGCAGCTACACCGCCACGGGCGGCGCCACGAAGCTCTCGCTGGAGTGGACCCGGTCGGTGAAGGGAAGCCTGGCCGCCGGACCGGCGCTCAGCGCGCGCGGCTACCTGGCCCTCAACGCCCAGACCTCGGCCGGATGCTCGCTGATGGAGTGGGAGAACAACGACCACGGGCGGCAACGCTGGTGCGTGCGGCTGGTCCAGGGCGGCGGGTTCGCCGGCCCGCTGCTCGACGGTTTCGACAACCTCTACGTCGGCCAGCCCGGAGCGTTCCTGTCCTTTCCGGTGACCCAGTGGACGCGGTGGCGCCAGCCGGTGATCGGCATGCCCACCACGCCGCGATTCGTCGGGCAAGGCGACCTGCTCGTGGCCACCCACCTCGGTCAGGTGCTCGTCTTCGACTCCCATCGCGGCCAGGTGGTCGGCAGCCCACTCGACCTGGTCGATGGCGTCGACCCCACCGACGCAGCACGCGGGTTGGCCGATTGCGCGCCGGCCCTTCAGGGCTGTCCCGTCGCGGCCGCCCCGGCGTTCTCGACCGCCACCGGGATGGCTGTGCTGGGGGTGTGGCAGCCCGGCACTCCCGCCGCGGGTCTGGTCGGGCTGAAGTACCACCGCGGGCAGACGCCGGTGCTGACCCGGGAATGGACCAGCGACGCGGTGGGTGCCGGTGTCATCGCCAGCCCGGTGTTGTCGGCCGACGGGTCGACCGTCTATGTCAACGGCCGCGACCAACGGCTGTGGGCGCTGCGCGCGGCCGACGCGAAAGTGAAATGGTCGGTGCCGCTGGGGTTCTTGGCGCAGACGCCGCCCTCGGTCACCCCGCAGGGATTGATCGTGGCCGGCGGCGGCCCCGACACCAAGCTGGTGGCGTTCAAAGATGCCGGTGATCACGCCGATCAGGCCTGGCGCCGCGACGACGTCCTGCCCCTGTCGACGTCGAGCCTGGCCGGTACCGGCGTCGGCTACACGGTGGCCAGCGGGCCCCCGGCGAACGGCGCCCCCGGCATGTCGCTGCTGCTCTTCGATCCGGGCAGCGGCCGCACGCTGGACAGCTACCCGCTGCCGGCGGCCACCGGGTATCCGGTGGGGGTGTCGGTCGGCACCGATCGCCGGGTGGTGGCGGCCACCAGCGACGGCCAGGTTTACGGTTTCGGCCCGGCCTGACCCGGACATACCTCTATGGTGCCGATCGACGAGCCCGCCGCGCGAGGCGCCGCGACAACCAACCCCACTGGGAACCCACCGAGCAGCGCCGCCGACATCGTGGCGACGTCCGTCCTGCTGGTCATCCATGGCGGGCTGTACGCGGCGAGCTTTGCGCTGCTGGGCCTGCTCGTGATGACCACCGACGCCTGCGGGTCTCGTAAGTGCGGCGATCCCGCCTGGATCGACCGGGCCATGACGCTGGGCACCTGGGGCGGGGCCGCCCTGTTGGTCGCCGACATCGTCGTCGCCGGGTATCTCCTGGCGCGGCGCAGACGACGGGCCTTCGTCGTCCCGCTGATCGGTTGTGTCGCGCAGGTGGCGCTGGCGCTCGCCGCAGTCGCGATGGAGTTGCAGGCCGGGCCGGTCTGAGCCCGCTAGACCGCCAGCGGCGGGATGGCGTTGCGCGGCACCTGGGCCTGCAGCGGCCCGCCGAGCGCCGGCAGAATCTCGCCCGGGGCGAAGTAGAAGATCAGCTGATCGTCGGTGATGGCGAAATTCTGATAGTGCGTCGGGTCATGTCCCGTCGACGGCAAAACCGCGGCGCCCAAGGGGGTTTGACGTTCCAGGTCGCGCTGCACGATCGGGTAGATGGCGTCCAGCGGCGAAGCGCCCGGCAGGAAGAGGTTGTCGAAGGTGATGGGCTGCTTGGTCCCGAGGTTGTAGTTGAACGACTTGTACCAGATCGACGAGTGCGCTCCCCCGACGTCCTGGAAGAACTTGAGCACGACGCTGCGGGTGTTGTGCGGCGGTTGCCCGGCGCCGTGTTGTTCGGTGGTCGCCTCCAGCTGGTAGGGCTGGTCACGCCCCCCGGAACTCTGCGCGACGGCGACGAAGCCGTCCCGGTTCTGGGTGATGTAGTCGGCCAGGGCCTGTTCGTCGGGATAGTCGGCCGGAAAGCTCAGGTTGAGCGTGTAGTTGGGGCCGGTGGCGCGCAGGCGGCACATCTGGCCGGCCTCGAGGGTGCCGCCCAGGCTGGCGCACGACGGCGGCTCGGCCGCGGCAGGCCAGCCCACCAAGACCGCCGCCGCGACCAGCGCGGCGGCTATCAGAAAGCGCATCGTGGAAGTGTCCTCGCAGACTAGCCGGGGCCGGTGACCCGCAGAAGTGACGCCGCCAGCGTACCCGTCGCTATCGGGAGGGTTGGCAAACGAACGCCATCGCCCGGCTGGAGGTCCGTGCACCGATGCGGGCGATGACCACCGACAGGGACCGGTTCCCGCGCAACCGCATCCGGCTGCGCAACGCGTCCGGGTCTACCCGGACCCCGCGCACCAGGACCTCCAGCGACCCGCAGTCGAGCACCGACAGCGCCTGCCGGAGCCGGCGTTCGTCGAAGACCAGCTGCTGGAGCACCTCGAACCCGCGGTCCGCCGCGGGCAGCCGATCGCCGGAGAGGTAGGCGATGTCGGGATCGAGCTGCCACAGTCCGTGCCGCGCGCCGTAGTGGCGCACCAGGCCGGCCCGCACCACGGCGCCGTCGGGGTCGACGATCCATCGCCCCACCGGCCGTACCCCGCAGTCGTCGGGGTCGTTGTCGGTGAGCTGCTCGCCGCGATCCAGCAGGTTCGCCCGCCGGCCCACACCGGGCTGCGCGAGTCCGGCCGACCACAGGCAGGCTTCCCGGACCGAGGCGCGATACGACGTCACCTCGATCTCCCCACCGAAGCCGAGACGCCGCACCTGACCGAAATCGATTCCGGGAGCGCACTTTACGACGAATTCCCGGCCGCGGTAGGCGTCGAGCAGCGAGCCCAATGCGGGCTGGTATTCGTCGATGCGCAGGCGGCGCCGACCCTCGACTCGCCGGGCCGGGTCGACGACGAGCACAGCGTCGCGGGTGACCGGGTGCAGCGCGTCGGCGCGGCAGATCCAGGCCGACTCCCCCACGTTGTGACGCGCCATCGACACCCGCACCGGATCGATATCGCTGCCCACCGCGCCGATCCCGCAGACCCTCAGCGCGGCGAGCTCGGTGCCGATCGAACAGGTCGCATCGTGCACGACGACGCCGCTGCCGCCACCGGCCAGCCGCCGGGCCCGGTGCAAGGCCACCGGCGCGGCGGTGGCCTGCTGCAGCGCCTCGTCGGTGAACAGCCAATCCGATACGCCCAGCTCGCCCAGCTTGTCCGCGGCGCGGCGGCGCAACAGGACCGTCTCCACCAGCACCGCGGCCCGGTCGCCGAATCGGCCGCGCGCCGCAGCGACGTCGCCGACCCGGGTCGCGTCGGTCAGTTCGAGTTCGGCGACCACCGCAAGCGCCGCGGCACCCGCCCGCGACCGCAGATAGCCGACGTCGTCGGTGCTAAACCTGATTGCCCGGCTCCTCCTCACGCCGCTGCGCGGCAAGCATCGTCGCCGGGCCGAACCGCAGCCCTGGAAAAGACGGATTCAGGAGGGTTTGACCCCGGTCACCATCACGTTGTAAAACCAGCCCTTCGGGACCACGCGGCGCCATACGTTGGAGTCCACCCAGCTCAACGCCTTCCAGCCGTTGAACGCGAATTTCGCCCAGCCCCAGCCCAGGCGCCCGGGCGGCACCGACGCTTCGAAGGTGCGCACCGGCCAGCCGAACATCGCGGCGGTGAACTCTTCGCTGACGGTCCGAACTTCGGTGGCGCCGGCGTTGCCGGCCATCCGCTCCAGGTCAGCCGGAGTGAAGGTGTGCAGGTCGACGATCGCCTCCAGCGCCGCAGCCCGGGAGGATTCGTCGAGCTCGGCCTGCGGGCGCCGCCAGGAACCCAGGCCGGGCAGCTTGGTGACGTTGGTGGCGATGCGCCAGGTCAGGGTCGACAGCTCGCGGGCGTAGACGTCGCCCGCGCTGGTCGGCTCGCCGGCAAAGACGAACCGGCCACCGGGGCGCAGCACCCGGATCACCTCGCGCAGCGACAGCTCCACGTCGGGAATGTGATGCAGCACCGCGTGCCCGACGACCAGGTCGAAGGTGTTGTCCTCGTACGGGATGCCCTCGGCGTCGGCGACCCGGCCGTCGATGTCGAGGCCCAGCGACTGGCCGTTGCGGGTGGCGACCTTGACCATGCCGGGCGAAAGATCGGTCACCGATCCGCGCCGCGCGACGCCGGATTGGATGAGGTTGAGCAGGAAAAACCCTGTGCCACAGCCCAATTCCAGCGCCCGGTCGTAGGGCAGCTCACGCAGTACCTCGTCGGGCACGATGGCGTCGAAGCGGCCCCGGGCGTAGTCGATGCAGCGCTGGTCGTAAGAGATCGACCACTTGTCGTCGTAGGTCTCGGCTTCCCAGTCGTGGTAGAGGACCTGGGCCAGCTTGCTGTCGTGCCGGGCGGCTTCCACCTGCTCGGCGGTGGCGTGCGGCGTCGGAACGGCGTCGGTCGAACTGGTCATGAAGGGCAGCCTAACGGCCGACGGGATCCGTCCCACCGCCACCGCCCTGACCAGCAGTGAACACCTCGATGTAGCGCCGGCGTTCGGCGGCGAGCCGCTCGGAACGCTCCAGGTCGAAAACGTCGTTGATCCCGGCCTTGGCGGCGGCCAGCGCATGCCGCGGACCATCGAGAAAGCGGCGCGCCCAGCCGGCGGCGGCGTCGTACACGTCGTCGGGGGCCACCATTTCGTCGATGAGGCCCAGCGCCAAGGCCTCCTCTGCGTCGAAGAAGCGGCCGCTGAACACCAGCTCCTTGGCCTTGCTCGCGCCGGCCGCCCGGGTCAGGCGCGCCATCGCGTCGCCGCCGGGCATCAGGCCGGCCAGTATTTCGGTCGCCCCGAACTTCACGTTGTCTCCGCTGATCCGCCAGTCGGCGGCCAGGGCCAGCGTGAGCCCTGCGCCCAATGCGTAGCCGGTGATCGCGGCGACGGTCGGTTTGGGGATCGCCGCCACGGCGTCGACGGCTTGCTGGCGGACCCGTGCCACGCTCTCCGCCTCGGAACCCCGCAGCGTCCGCAGCTCGGCCATGTCGTCACCCGCGGAGAAGATCTCGTGGCCGCCGAAAAGAATCACCACGGCCACGTCGTCACGCCGGCCCAGCTCGTGGGCGGCCGCGATGACCTCCCGATAGACCTGGCGGGTCATCGCGTTCGTCGGCGGGCGCGACAGCAGCAACATGGCCAGCCCGGCGTCCTGCGAGCCGTCGCTGACCACCACGCTGACGAACTCGCGCACTTGAGCGTTCACAAGGGCCACTCCATGCCGCCCGAGATGCGCGCCTGGTGGTAGCGATCGGAATCGAAGAACTCGAAAACCCAGTTGTCGCCCCGCTTTTCGAGGAGGGGCTGCACGGGTGCGATCTGGCGTTCGACGGCCAGCACGTCGGCGACGCTGCGACCGGCCAGCGAATCCAGCTGGGTCCAGGTCGGCGGCAGCAGGATGTTGCGGCCGGCCTCGAAGTCGGCGATGGCATCCTGGGGCGACGCCCAGCCGAACCGGTCGGATTCGGTGTTCTGCCCGTCGGCGCGCTGGCCCTCGGGCAGGGCCGCCACGAAGAAGTAGGTGTCGTAGCGACGGGTCCGCTCGGCCTCCGGGGTCACCCAGTTGGCCCATGGCCGCAGCAGGTCCGAACGCAACACCAGGTTTTCGGTGCGCAGGAAATCGGCGAACGACAGCGTCCGATCGTCCAGGGCGCGCCGGGCATCGGCGTAGACCGAGGCGTCGCGAACGATGCCGTCCGGGTCGCCGGCCGGGCCGGCGAACAGCACCCCGGACTCCTCGAAGGTCTCCCGAGCCGCGGCACACACCAGCGCCGCGGCCAGTTCGGTGTCGATGCCAAAGCGCTGTGCCCACCATTCCGGCGGCGGACCGGCCCACGCGATGTCGGCGCTGCGGTCGCGGTCGTCGACGCCGCCACCGGGAAACACGATGACACCCGGGGCGAACTCCATCTTCGAATGGCGGCGCATCAGGAAGATCTTCAAGCCGCCGGGCACGTCGCGGACCAGCATCACGGTCGCGGCCGGCCGGGTCGGCAGCGGCTCGGGGGTGGTGGTCATTCCAGCCTCCTGCGGTGGGCTGCGCGGGTACGGACTCGCCGCGCGAAGTAGCGCCCGTCGACGACGTCGAGTGCGATCGCTTGGCCGAATGCCGTCGACAGGTTTTCGGAGGTCAGCACGTCGGTGAGCAGTCCCGCAGCGACCACTTCGGCCTCCGAGAGCAGCATGCAGTGACTGAACCCGGGCGGAATCTCCTCGACGTGATGGGTGACCAGCACCAGGGCGGGGGCCTCGGGGTCGGCCGCCAGGTCGGCGAGCCGCGCGACCAGCTCCTCGCGGCCGCCCAGATCCAGCCCGGCGGCCGGCTCGTCGAGCAGCAGCAGCTCGGGGTCGGTCATCAGCGCGCGGGCGATCAGCACCCGCTTGCGCTCGCCTTCCGACAGCGTCCCGTAGGTGCGGTCCGCAAGGTGCTCGGCGCCCAGGCTCTCCAGCATGTCGGTCGCGCGCTGGTAGTCGACGTCCTCGTAGCGCTCCCGCCACCTGCCCAACACGGCATAGCCGGCCGAGACAACGAGATCGCGAACCACCTCGTCGGTGGGTATCCGCTGCGCCAAAGCCGAGGAGCTGAGCCCGATCCGCGACCGCAACTCGGTCACGTCGACCCGGCCCAGTCGCTCGCCGAGCACGAAAGCGATGCCGGACGAAGGATGTTCGGCCGCCGCGGCGATCCGCAGCAGCGAGGTCTTGCCGGCGCCGTTGGGCCCGACGATCACCCAGCGTTCGTCGAGTTCGACCGCCCAGTCCAGCGGGCCGACCAAGACGTTGCCGCCGCGCCGCAGTGACACCTGCCTGAAGTCGAGCAGCAGATCGGGGTCGGCTGTCTCGTCTCCGTTTTCGGGCACCCGACCATCGTGCCGTACCGCGACGCTCGAATACCTGCCGGGTCGCTATGGGGTGGGCGGAATCTCCACCCGGCGGACCTCGCCGTCGATCGCGTCGGCGGCCTCGATTTCGCCGCGGGTCACACCCAGCAGGAGCAGCACCGTGTCCAGATAGGGATGGCTCAGGGACGCATCGGCAACCTCGCGCAGCGCCGGCTTGGCGTTGAACGCGATCCCCAATCCGGCGGCGGCCAGCATGTCGATGTCGTTGGCGCCGTCGCCCACCGCGACGGTCTGCGCCATCGGCACCCCGACCTGGCTTGCGAATTCCCTTAGCGCCGAGGCCTTTCCGGCCCGGTCGACGATCGGCCCGAGCACCCGGCCGGTGAGCGTGCCGTCGACGATCTCCAGCTCGTTGGCGGCGACGTAGTCGATCATCAGCTCCTCGGCCAGCGGCTCGATGATCCGGCGGAACCCCCCGGACACGAGGCCGCAGGCATAACCCAAGCGCCGCAGAGTTCGTATCGTGGTGCGCGCGCCCGGCATCAGTTCCAGTGCGTCGGCGACCTCGTCGATCACGCTGGCCGGCAGACCCGCCAGCGTCGCCACCCGCTGTTCGAGCGACTGCGCGAAGTCCAGCTCGCCGCGCATAGCGGCATCGGTGATCGCGGCGACCTTGCCCTCCGCGCCCGCCCGGGCCGCCAGCATCTCGATGACCTCGCCCTGCACCAGCGTCGAGTCGACGTCAAACACGATGAGCCGCTTGGCCCGTCGTTCAAGACTGACGGCCTCCACCGCCACATCGACCTGTTCCTCGCTGGACACCCGGTTCAGGGCGGTCCGCAACGCGCCGTCCACGCCAGGCGGGACCGACACGCGAAGCTCCAGGCCGATCACCGGATAGTCGGAGACACCGCGGATCAGGTCGATGTTGACGCCCAGCCCCGCCACCTCGCGGGCCACCGCGCCGAACGCACTGGCGGTGATCGGCCGGCCCAGCACGTAGATGGTGTGGGTCGAGGGTTCCCGCATGATGGCCACGTCGTCGCTGCGCTCGATGCTGACTTCGAGGTCCAACTTGCGGATGGCCGATTCCACGTCATCGCGCAATTGCGGGCTATCGGCGACCTCGGCCGGGCAGCACACCAGCACGCCGAGCGTCAGGCGGTGCCGGATCACGACCTGCTCGACGTTGAGCAGCTCGACGCCGTGCGGTGACAGCGCCTCCAATAAGTTCGCCGTCACGCCCGGTTGGTCCACGCCGGTGACGGTGATCAGCACCGAAACCTTCGGTGGTGGGCTCACTCCCGACAGCTGTCGCTACTGCTCAGGAGTCGAGCGATCGGGTTCGGTTCGCGGACCGAAGCCCTTCGGCGACTCGAGAGCCGTGGCATGGCGGCCCACATGCGCCTCGGCGCGAAGCCGCTCCACCATGTGCGGGTAGTGCAACTCGAATGCCGGGCGCTCCGAACGGATTCGGGGCAGCTCGGTGAAGTTGTGCCGGGGCGGCGGGCAGCTGGTCGCCCACTCCAGCGAGTTGCCGTAGCCCCACGGGTCGTCGACCGTGACGACCTCGCCGTAACGCCAGCTCTTGAAGACGTTCCAGACGAACGGGAACATCGATGCGCCCAGGATGAAGGCGCCCACCGTCGAGGCGACGTTGTAGGGCTGGAATCCGTCGCTGGGCAGGTAGTCGGCGTAGCGACGCGGCATGCCCAGGTCACCCAGCCAGTGCTGCACCAGGAAGGTGGTGTGGAACCCGATGAACGTCAACCAGAAGTGCAGCTTGCCCAGGCGCTCGTCGAGGAGCCGGCCGGTCATCTTCGGGAACCAGAAGTACACCCCGGCGAACGTGGCGAACACGATGGTGCCGAACAGCACGTAGTGGAAGTGGGCAACCACGAAGTAGCTGTCGGTGACGTGGAAGTCCAGCGGCGGGCTGGCCAGCAGCACGCCGGTCAGACCGCCCAGCAGGAAGGTGATGAGGAAGCCGATGCAGAACAGCATCGGTGTCTCAAACGTCAACTGCCCCTTCCACATTGTGCCTATCCAGTTGAAGAACTTGATCCCGGTCGGCACCGCGATCAGGTAGGTCATGAACGAAAAGAACGGCAGCAGAACCGCTCCGGTGGCGAACATGTGGTGCGCCCACACCGCGACCGATAAAGCGGCGATGGACAGGGTCGCGTAAACCAGGGTGGTGTAACCGAAGACCGGCTTGCGCGAGAACACCGGGAAGATCTCGGTGACGATGCCGAAGAACGGCAACGCGATGATGTAGACCTCGGGATGGCCGAAGAACCAGAACAGGTGTTGCCACAACAAGACTCCGCCATTGGCGGCGTCGTAGACATGGGCGCCCAGATGTCGGTCGGCGGCCAGCCCGAACAGCGCCGCGGTCAGGATCGGGAATGCGATCAGGATCAGGATCGAGGTCACCAGGATGTTCCAGGTAAAGATCGGCATCCGGAACATCGTCATGCCGGGCGCGCGCATGCACACCACGGTGGTGATCATGTTGACCGCACCCAGGATGGTGCCCAGACCCGCGACGATCAGGCCGGTGATCCACAAGTCTCCCCCGGCGCCGGGCGAGTGCACGGCATCCGACAGGGGTGTGTAGGCGGTCCAGCCGAAGTCGGCGGCCCCACCCGGGACGATGAAGCCGGAGGCCGCGATCAGCCCGCCAAACAGGAACAGCCAGTAGGAGAAGGCGTTCAACCGCGGGAAGGCCACGTCCGGCGCACCGATCTGCAGCGGCAGCACCAAGTTGGCGAACCCGAACACCACTGGGGTGGCATAGAGCAGCAGCATGATCGTGCCGTGCATGGTGAACAGCTGGTTGAACTGTTCGTTCGACAGGAACTGCAGCCCGGGAGCGGCGAGTTCGGTGCGCATCAGCAACGCCATCAACCCGCCGATGAAGAAGAAGGCGAAGCAGGTGACGGTGTACATGATGCCGATCATCTTGTGATCGGTGGTGGTGATCAGTTTGTAGACGAGGTTCCCTTTGGGGCCCATGCGGTCCGGGTACGGACGAACGGCCTCGAGTTCACCCAAGGGGGGCGCTTCGGCTGTCAACAGCTTCTCCAAACATCCAGATCGGACACTGGCCCAAAAATCGGTATTGAGAGGAATCTTAGCCGTCGATCATGGCGCCGTCAGGGCTGGTCCTACAAACTGTCGTAAATGACTCGCCGGGGCGGCGTGTCCCTCGGCGCGACGTCGCCACGCTGGCCGAATGGTGGCGACCCGCTTCGCCCGGTCCCCCGCGCTCGCGATCGCCACGCTGGCCGAATGGCGGCGACCCGCTTCGCCCGGTCCCCCGCAAGCGGGAGGTGCCCCCACCGCGCGCTCGCGATCGCCACGCTGGCCGAATGTTAGCGTCGAACGCGTGTTGTTCGGCGTGATCAGACCCGGCCGGCCGGCCGTGGCGACCGCGGTGACGGCGGCAGTCATCCTGGCATGCAGCGGCTGCGGCTCCGACAAGCCCGCCGGCCAGCCGCCGGCCCGTCCCCTGATCACCCCCACGACCCAGATCGCGGGCGCCGGTGTGCTCGGGAACGACCGCCGCCCCGACGACTCGTGTGCGCGGGACGCCGCAGCGGCGGACCCCGGCGCCGCGAAGCGGCCGGTCCACAACGCCGCGGGCGTCGACCCGGACGTCGTGCAGGTGCCCGCCGACCCGCAGCGCATCGTGGTGCTCTCCGGCGACCAGCTCGACGCGTTGTGCGCGCTGGGCCTGCAGTCGCGGGTGGTCGGCGCGGCATTGCCGGACGGGTCCTCGAGTCAGCCCGCCTACCTGGGCGGCGCGGTGCATGCATTGCCGGCGGTCGGCAACCGCTCCCACCCGGACCTGAAAGCGGCCGCGGCCGCCCACCCCGACCTGATTCTGGGGTCGCAGGCGCTGACGGCCACGCTGTATCCGCAGCTGACCGCGATCGCCCCGACGGTGTTCACGGCCGCCCCAGGTGCGGCGTGGCAGGACAACCTGCGCGCCGTCGGCGCCGCGACCGGCCGTGGCGCCGCGGTGAACTCGTTGATCAGCGGGTTTTCCCAGCGGGCCGCGGACATCGGCGCGCGACATGACGCCTCCCACTTCCAGGCGTCGATAGTGCAGCTGACGGCGGACACGATCCGGGTGTACGGCGCCAACAATTTCCCGGCGAGCGTGCTCGGTGCGGTCGGCGTGGACCGGCCGGCCTCGCAGCGGTTCACCGACAAGCCCTACATCGAGATCGGGGCCAGCGACGCGGACCTGGCGAAGAATCCTGACCTTTCGATGGCCGACGCGGACGTGGTCTACGTGTCCTGCGACACCCCGGCCGCCGCCGACCGGGCCGCCACGATCCTGGACAGCGACCCGTGGCGCAAGCTCTCGGCCAACCGTGACAACCGGGTCTACATCGTCAACAACGAGATATGGCAAGCCGGCCAGGGCCTGATCGCCGCCCGCGGCATCGTCGACGACCTGCGCCTGGTGAACGCCCCGATCAACTAGCGGCGGCCGGCCGAAAACGGGTACATCGCCACAACGTGATCTTCGCCCCGCCCGTTGGCGGAATAACATTTACCTTAGCTAAACTTCTTGATGACGTACCGAATCGAAGAGGGATTTCCATGAGCACAGTTTCGGCGTACGCGGCCACCTCGCCGACGGCACCGCTGACCAAGACAACGATCGAACGGCGTGACCCGGGTCCGCACGACGTGGCCATCGACATCAAGTTCGCCGGAATCTGCCACTCCGACATCCACACGGCCAAAGGCGAGTGGGGCACACCGCATTACCCGCTGGTCGTGGGCCACGAGATCGCCGGCGTCGTGACCGCAGTCGGCTCCGAGGTCACCAAGCACAAGGTGGGCGACCACGTCGGCGTCGGCTGCATGGTGAACTCATGCGGACAGTGCAGCAGCTGCAAGGCCGGCCTCGAGCAGTACTGCAGCCGGGGAACGATTTTCACCTACAACGCGACTGACAAAGACGGCACCACGACGCAGGGCGGCTACAGTCAGGCGATCGTCGTGGACGAAAACTTCGTCTTGCGCATTCCCGACTCGTTGCCGCTGGACAAGGCGGCGCCGCTGCTGTGCGCGGGCATCACCCTGTTCTCGCCGCTGCGGCACTGGAAAGCCGGCAAGGACACCCGCCTGGCGATCATCGGCCTGGGCGGGCTGGGCCACATGGGCGTCAAGCTCGGCGCGGCGATGGGGGCCGAGGTGACGGTGCTGTCGCAGTCACTGAAGAAGATGGAGGACGGACTGCGGCTGGGCGCCAAGCACTACTACGCCACCGCCGAGCGCGAGACCTTCAAGAAACTGCGCAACAGCTTCGACCTGATCCTGAACACCGTCTCGGCGAACCTGAACCTCAACGACTATCTGAGCCTGCTCGACGTCGACGGCACGCTCGTCGAATTGGGCATTCCCGAACACCCCATGGAGGTGGGCGCCTTCTCGCTGGCGCTGGCGCGCCGCAGCCTGTCCGGGTCGAACATCGGCGGCATCGCCGAAACCCAGGAGATGCTGGACTTCTGCGCCGAGCACAACGTCACGCCGGAAATCGAGCTCATCGAGCCCGACTACATCAACGAGGCCTACGAGCGCGTACTGGCCAGCGACGTGCGCTACCGCTTCGTCATCGATATTTCGAAGCTCTAGGGTCCCCGACGCGTCCTACCGCGCGACACCTGGCGCGCTGCTGGATGCCGCACCGCGCGCGGCGATCTCCGCGGCCTCACCCCACTCGTCGCCCGGGATGACCTCGCTGACGTCGATGCCGGCCAGCGGCCAGCCGACCGCGGCGAGCGTGGCAGCCACCCGGATGACGTTTTCCGGTCCGGCGTCGTAATGCGTCATGTCGGAGATGAAGTGGGCGATCTCGTCGCGGTCGATCACACCGTCGGCGATCGCCGGGGATCCGTCCGCGGTGATGTTGCGCACCACCTCGGCGATCTGCTCCTCGGTCAGCGGGGTGCTGCGCAGCAGCGCCAGCAGTGGCACCCGGTCGGGCCCGGGGACGCCCTCGGGGTAGCCGGCGCGCAGCCAGCGAAGCACCGAACGGCAGAAGTTGGCGGTGGCAGAGGCGGCGGTATTCGTCACCCCACCAGTGTCAGGGCAGCCGTGTCACCCGCGCTACCGCGGGGCAATTGGCGTCCCGACAATTCATACGCCGTTTACCTCGATCAGCCGGCCTGGTCGTGCCCACCCGCAACGGTTGGGCGCCATCGTCTTCGAGCGCGCGATTCCGCGGACCGGGCCCCGCGCGCAGGGCCTTCGCAGGGCTGCTTGCACTGGTCAACGAGATTTTCACCGTTCGGCACCGTTCCTGCGGAGTAGAGTCGAGCCATGACGACTCCGACTTCGAAGAACCCGCCACCCGTCTTTTCTCTGAAGATTGGCAGTCAGGATGTTCCTGCACCGAGCGTTCCGAAGCCGACGGATCCGGCCGAGTCGTTTCAACGCGGCATCGGCGCGCGCTTGAAGGACATGGGCCTGGGGGTGCAGACCCAGCCACTCAGGGAGATGCGCCTACAAATGGGCCTGGACATGCAGGTGGTCTACTTCACGGTCCGCGTGCCGGTGGCCGGTGGCGTGACGCTGCGGTTGCCAGTGATGGCCACGTTCAAGCCGAGGATCTATTCGCCGACGCAGGCGCAACACCTCTCGTCCTAAGTGGCATGGCAACCAAATCGATCAAGGGTGCGGGCGCATGGTGAGTAACCCCGCCGGATCAAGCGACGAAACCATCGTCACAAGGGCCCTGAACGTAGGTATTGAGGTGTTCAGCGTGGTCATGTCGTTTCTCACCTGCGGGGCGCTCCACATCCACAGTGAGCTGCCGGGTGGCGAGAACGTCGGCCGTACCTCGTTCAGGGAGGCCATCGCCAGTATCTTCGGCAACGACGCCGGCGACGCGCGGCCGGCGGACGGGAAATCACCGGGCACCGCCGAGGGCTAACGAGCCTCGGACAGCAGCGCGATCCACCTCGCGGGGTCGTCATAGCCCGCGCATGGACACCCAGCCGTCGATTTTTTCGGCCACCGTCGGCCATCCCGGCTCAAGCATCATGACGTGCCCCATATCGGGAAAAATTGCCACATCTGCCTGGTAGATGCGCGCTACGGCAGAAGCATCCCCGTCGATTCGCATGCCGTCGTCTTGTGCTCCCAGAACGAGCATGGGGGCGTTCACGAGGCCAACGTCGGGAAGTCGATTCACCGTTTCTCGAGCAGCGCGCCTGCTCTCGGGCTGCAAACGGACTGCACACGACCTGACTGTCGATTCGGGGGTATGCGCGGAGAAGATGAACTCACGGGTCAGAGCCGCGGTGCTGAATAAGTCGGCGGGATTACCGAAAGTGCTGCTGCGCAAGATGATCCGTGGATGACGGAGGGCAGAGCGAACTGCCCACCGCCGTAAGCCCTGCGGTGTGCCGGGTGCCATGAGAACCGCCGCCGGGGCACCGTGCATCTGGCAATAATTCAGCACCACCCAACAGCCCATCGAATGACCAATGAGCACCGGTGCGGTTCCAAGCTCCGCGACGACAGCGTGTACGTCCTCCACGTAATCGGCGATCGAACATGAGTGCAGGGGCTGGGACAAGCTGCTGGCGCCGTGCCCGCGAAGGCTCAGTGCCACGGCTCGGTAACCCTTGTCGGCGAAGAAGCCCAGAAAATGGTCGTCCCAAATTTCTGCTGTGCCGCAGGCGCCGTGGACGAAAAGGAGCGGAACGGGATGTGATTCGGTGACAGACCCCTTGTCGATAACTTCGAGCATGGTCTCAACTTCCGTCCCCTACCGCGCCGCTTGAGCATATTCTCAGGCGCGAACCGTTTGCCGCGCTCGATTTGCGGATTTGCTCGTTGCTGGATTAATCGTCTCGAAATCGAGGCCGACGCCGCGTGTCGATAAGCGGGGATTAGCCGACTGGGTGGAGCATTGGATATGCGCCACTAGGAGGTGCGGATGATGACCACCGACGTTTGTCCCGAAGTCTGCCTCGTGTGCGGCTATCTGACGCTCGGCCTCGATCTCTGCTATTTCTGCCGCTTGCCGGTAGCGGAGCCACCTGGCCGCCAAGTCCGCCAGACCTGCAATGACAGCAGCAGCGCCAGGAGGTCGCGGCCATCCTGCACTGTGCAGGCCGCGAGCTAATCCGTTCTGCGCCAACCGTCGGCCGCGCGGGAATTCCCACAATTCCCGGTGTGAATAAGTGCGCAACCGTTTACGCTCAGGACGACGTACCGGGCCGTCACCAATTTCAGAAGCGGCGTTTACGGATCCGAGTTCGCCATGAATCGCATACGACTCTTCGTCACCGCATTTTTGGTCGCTATCGCGTTGACGGTCGGCGCCGGCACCTTTGCCGGCATGCCGACCGCTTCCGCCGACCCCGTATGCGGCGCTGCCGGGACACCGCCATGCGCCGGTCCGGGGCCGTTGACACCTGAACAGTGCGCATTCATCGCGTGGCGGTCGATGATGCCGTGCAACTGGCTCGGAATGCAGGTTCCCGCAGGCACGCCGGGGAGTTGGGACAATCCGCCGGCGCCGCCGCCGTGAGCGAGCACTGCGAAACCACTTAACTTTTCACGTCGTCTTCCGAGGTGGATCGTCGCGTTCTGGCCCGGCAGTCGTCACGGAGCCGCGGTTATCCGCGGTTGCATCCCCGGAAACCTGGGAGCGAACCTCGCGGGCGGCCTGCTCGTGCTTCTCAGCGGCACCTCGGTGGGCGGCGGCGAGATCGCCGGACAATGACTCCGCGGCCGACTCGTGTTCCTCAGCGAACACCTCGTGCAACTCGGCTAGCTCGTCTTGGCGCTGGGCTTCCAATGTGCTGACTTCCGTCGCACGGTTGTCGTCGGACCGTGTCATAACCAGCACGATAGATGGGGCCGGCAAGGTTGGTGGCCTGAACCACGATTCGGCCCGCTGGGCCACGGCGCCGAAGCGTGCGTGCGCCGGATTAGCCGCCTACACGATGTTCTGAGTCACTGACGAGCGGAGTTAGAAGTCCCAGTCCTCGTCTTCGGTGACGACGGCCTTGCCGATCACGTAGCTGGAACCCGAGCCGGAGAAGAAGTCGTGGTTCTCGTCGGCGTTGGGCGAGAGCGCCGACAGAATCGCCGGGTTGACGTCCGTCTCGTCGCGCGGGAACAGCGCCTCGTAACCGAGGTTCATCAGTGCCTTATTGGCGTTGTAGCGCAGGAACTTCTTGACGTCCTCGGTCAGCCCGACCTCGTCGTAGAGGTCCTGGGTGTACTCGACCTCGTTGTCGTAGAGCTCGAAGAGCAGCTCGTAGGTGTAGTCCTTGAGTTCCTGCTTGCGCGCGTCGTCGACCAACGCCAGGCCGCGCTGGAACTTGTAACCGATGTAGTAACCGTGCACGGCCTCGTCGCGGATGATCAGCCGGATCATGTCGGCGGTGTTGGTCAGCTTGGCGCGGCTCGACCAGTACATCGGCAGGTAGAAGCCGGAGTAGAACAGGAAGCTTTCCAACAGGGTCGAGGCGACCTTGCGCTTGAGCGGTTCGTCTCCCTTGTAGTACTGCATGACGATCTCGGCCTTGCGCTGCAGGTTGGGGTTCTCCTCCGACCAGCGGAACGCGTCGTCGATCTCGGCGGTCGAGCACAGCGTGGAAAAGATGTTGCTGTAGCTGCGCGCGTGCACGGATTCCATGAAGGCGATGTTGGTGTAGACCGCTTCCTCATGCGGGGTCAGCGCGTCCGGGATCAGGCTGACCGCCCCGACGGTGCCCTGGATGGTGTCCAGCAGGGTCAGGCCGGTGAATACCCGCATGGTCATCTGCTTCTCGTGGGCGGTCAATGTGCCCCACGACGGCAGGTCGTTGGACACCGGCACCTTCTCGGGCAACCAGAAGTTGCCGGTCAGTCGGTCCCACACCTCGGCGTCTTTTTCGTCTTGTAGCCGGTTCCAGTTGATCGCCGAAACGCGGTCGATCAGCTTCATGTTTTCGGTCACCAGAACCCCACTTCACACACCGTTTGACCGGATGAATCTCCGGCTCTCGACACTACCCCTGGGGTGTGACAACGCAGCGGAACACAAGAGCTTGTGTTTACGTGTCGCGGGATGCCGGATTCCAGGCGGATCCGAATCCATGCTCCCGTATCACGCGCTTTGATGTACCATTTGGTACATGTTTACCGAAGACGGCGTCGAGATCGACGCACCGCCCCAACTCGTCTGGGATGTCTTCACCGACGTCGAGCACTGGCCAGACTGGACCGCGTCGGTGACCTCGCTGGTCGGACTGGACGCGCCCACCCTTGCCGTCGGGAGGCGGTTCGCGATCAAACAGCCCGGCATGGCCAAGCTGGTCTGGAAGGTCACCGAGATCGACCCCGGTAGGTCCTGGACCTGGGTGCAACGCTCTCCCGGGGTGCTGGTCAGCGCCCGCCACGACGTCACCGCTCGTCCCGACGGGGGCACGCTGGTGCGTCAGCAACTCGACCAGCGTGGCGTGCTCGGTGCTCTCGTCGGGAGGTTGATGGTCAAGAAGACCAAGCGTTTCCTCGCCCTGGAGGCCCGAGGACTCAAAGCCCGCTCGGAGCAGCTCAGTCGCGCCGATGGCTCGCACTCCTGATGTTGCGCGGCGCCGGCAGCTCCTCGACGCACTGATCCAGGAATTCGCCAGCGCGGGCATCGGCGACCGCTCGCTGCGCGAGGTGGCCGAAGCCATCGGCACGAGTCACCGAATGTTACTGCATCACTTCGGGTCTCGGGATGATCTGCTGCTGGCGGTCGTCGAGGCGGTCGAGCGCCGTCAGATGGGCTTGCTGCCCGACCTGCCGACAGAACCGGCCGAGAGCTTCGCGGCGATGTGGGCCGACCTTCGGCGACCCGAACTACGCGAATCCGAACGCTTGTTCTTCGAGTGCTACGCCCGCGCCGCCCAGGGCGAAAAGCCTTATGCACGAATGATTCCCGGGGCCGTCACGGACTGGCTGGCCGAGGTCGCCGCGGTCGCCGAGGCTCCGGTCGACGCCGCCTTGGCGCGCCTGGGGTTGGCCGTCGTACGCGGCCTGCTACTCGACCTGGTGGCCACCGATGACGACGCCGGTGTAGACGCGGCCGCACGAGTCTTCGCCGAACTCCTCACGCGCCGGCGATGATTCGGGCAACCGCAGTCAGGACGCGGCGGCGGAACTGCCCATGCTCACGCCGTAGAACTGATATTCGTCCGGCTTGACCGAACGCGTCGCCCGCCAGTACTCCCAGGTGTAGCCGCCCCAGAGCACGGTGTTCTTGCCGTGCTCGTCCAGATACCAGCTGCTGCAGCCGCCGCTGTTCCACACCGACGGGCCGAGTCTGCGTTGCAGCTCGTCGTTGAATTTGTCCTGGGCGGCGCGGGTCGGCGCCAGCGCCTGTGCGCCCAGCTTGTCGCAGGTCGCGATCGCGTCTGCGACGTAACGGATTTGGGACTCGATCATGAACACCACCGAGTTGTGCCCCAACCCGGTGTTGGGCCCCAGCAGAAAGAACAGGTTGGGCACGTCGGCGATGGTGATCCCGCGGTGCGCACCGATGCCCTCGCGGTTCCACCGGTCCACCAGGTCCTCGCCGTGCAGGCCCTTGATCTGGACGTAGGTGTAGGAGTCGGTGACGTGGAAGCCGGTGGCATACACGATCACGTCGGCCTGGCGCTGGGTGCCGTCGGCGGTGACGATGCCGTCGGCGGTGATTCGCGCAATGTGGTCGGTGACCAGCTCGGTCTTGGGGTCGGCGACCGCGCAGTAATAGGTGGAGGAGTTCAGGATTCGCTTGCAGCCGATGCGATAGTTCGGTATCAGCTTGCGCCGCAGCTCCTTGTCCTTGACCGCCCGGCGAATGTTGTATTTGCAGTAGGACTCGATGAACTTGAGCAGGTTCGGCCGCTTGGTCATGCCGAAGGCCAGGGCTTCCTGCCCCCAGTAGATCGCGAGCCGAACCAACGCGCGCAGGCCGGGCACGTTCTCCATGGCCCGGCGCACCGCCGGCGGGATCTCGGGGTTGGAACGCGGGACCACCCACGGCGGAGTCCGTTGGTAGAGCTGGAGTTCGGCGACCTGCCCGACGATCTCCGGCACGATCTGGATCGCGCTGGCGCCGGTTCCGATCACCGCCACGCGCTTGCCGGTCAAGTCGACGCTGTGGTCCCACTCCGCGGAATGGAAGGCGGCGCCGCGAAATTCGTCGCGTCCCTCGATGTCGGGCATGGACGGGATGTGCAGCGCCCCGGCGCCCGAGATCAGGAATTGCGCGACGTACTCGCGGCCGTCGGCGGTGAACACGTGCCAGCGGTTTTCGTCATCGTCCCAGTGCGCGCGATCGACGAGCGAGTTGAACTCGACGTAGCGGCGCAGCCCGTATTTCTCGGTGACCCCTTTGAGGTAGTCCCAGATCTCTGGCTGGAAAGAGAACGGGTTCTTCCAGTCGGGCTTGGGCTCGAACGAGAACGAGTACAGGTGCGACGGGATGTCGCAGGCGCACCCGGGATAGCTGTTGTCTCGCCAGGTGCCGCCGATGTCGTCGGCCTTCTCCAGGATGACGAAGCCCACGCCCTGCTTCTGCAGCGCGATCGCCATCCCGAGGCCGGAGAATCCGGTCCCGATGATGACGGCGCGCGTGTGGACCGGCTTGTGGGCGCTAGCCGCCGGGATTGCCTCGGTTTGTGTTACGACGTCGGTCACGGTCGATCGATCTTTCTATCCAGGCCTGTCGGGTCGGCGTTTCGGCTGCGGCCCGGCTGAGGCAGATACCCAGTACCCAGGGTATCGGTTGGGACGAGTGTTATCGATGGCCGCGGCGGTTGTCAACGCCGCGGCGCGCTCAGCTCGCGGCCGGGTTGCCGGCCACCATGTCGTGAATCGGCAGGTCAGGGTTCATGCTGATGCCGAGCGCCTCGGCGGTGCCGACGATCACCCCCATCATGATGGTCGTCAGGTGCGCGACGAACTGCTCACGCGACATCAGCCGCGGGCTTTCGGGCTCCGGGCCCAGCCACCACTCGGTCGCCGACGCGGCACAGCCGAATGCCGCGTGCCCGGCCAGTTCGACCGCCGCGTGGTCGAGCTCCATCTCACGCAGCTCGTTGTCGAACATGTCGGCCACCGCCAGGGTGATTCCGCGTCCCTCGTTGAGGACCTGCGGGGTAGCGGCCGACCGGCCCTGGATGAACACGCGCAGCACGTTGGGGTGCTTGTCGACCAGGACCACGTACTCCTCGACGCTGCGCCGGATCACCTCGCGCGCCGAGTCGGTTTTCAGGTCGATGGACGGGATGATCGCCGCCCACAGCATGTCGCGCAGCCGCTCCCCGATCGCCTCGAACAGGTCGGACTTGTCGTGGAAGTGGCGGTAGATCTTCGGCTTGGCGGTGCCGGCCTCCTCGGCGATCTCCCGCACGGACAGCTCGGGCCCGAGGCGGTCGATCGCACGGAAGGCCGCGTCGACGATTTCGTTGCGCACTTTCTTGCGGTGCTCGCGCCAGCGTTCGCTGCGCGCGTCGACCTTGCCCCCAGGCTTGACGCTGGGGTGGGGTATGGAAGGTCGGGGCACTCTCACCACGTCAAGCACTTTACCTGGTAGCAGCTTCTGACCTGGGCAGACTGTCCGATCGGCCCGACGATTAGAGCATGCAGGACACGCAGCCCTCGACTTCTGTTCCCTCCAAAGCCATCTGGCGAAGGCGGATGTAGTACAGCGTCTTGATTCCCTTGCGCCAGGCGTAGATCTGCGCCTTATTCACATCGCGGGTGGTGGCGGTGTCCTTGAAGAACAGCGTCAGCGACAGCCCCTGGTCCACGTGCTGGGTGGCCGCGGCGTAGGTGTCGATGATCTTCTCGTAACCGATCTCGTAGGCGTCCTGGTAGTACTCCAGGTTGTCGTTGGTCAGATACGGCGCCGGGTAGTAGACGCGGCCGATCTTGCCTTCCTTGCGAATCTCGATCTTGCTCGCCACCGGGTGGATCGAACTGGTCGAGTTGTTGATGTAACTGATCGAGCCGGTCGGCGGGACGGCCTGCAGATTCTGGTTGTAGATGCCGTGCTGCTGCACCGACTCCTTCAGCCGCTGCCAATCCTCTTGTGTCGGAATGCGGATGCCGGCTTCGGCAAAGATTTCCCGGACCCGCGGCGTGGCCGGCTCCCACACCTGCTCGGTGTACTTGTCGAAGAATTCGCCCGAGGCGTACTTGGACTTCTCGAAGCCCCCGAACTTGCTTCCCCGCTCGATCGCGATGCGATTCGACGCGCGCAGCGCATGGTAGAGCACGGTGTAGAAGTAGATATTGGTGAAGTCGACGCCTTCTTCGGACCCGTAGAGGATGCGTTCGCGGGCCAGATAGCCGTGCAGGTTCATCTGGCCGAGCCCGATCGCGTGGGACTCGTTGTTGCCCTGCTCGATTGAGGGCACCGACCAGATGTGCGTCTGATCGCTCACCGCCGTCAGCGCGCGGATCGCGACCTCGATGGTCTGCGCGAAGTCCGGCGAGTCCATCGTCTTGGCGATGTTCAGCGACCCAAGGTTGCACGAAATGTCCTTGCCCACTTTGGCGTACGACAAGTCGTCGTTGAACACCGACGGCGTGGACACCTGCAGGATCTCCGAGCACAGGTTGGAATGGGTGATCTTGCCGTCGATCGGGTTCGCCCGGTTCACCGTGTCCTCGTACATGATGTACGGGTAACCGGACTCGAACTGCAGCTCGGCCAGCGTCTGGAAGAACTCGCGGGCCTTGATCTTCGTCTTGCGGATGCGGGCGTCGTCGACCATCTCGTAGTACTTCTCGGTGACCGAGATGTCGGCGAACGGCAGGCCGTAAACCCGCTCGACGTCGTAGGGCGAGAACAGGTACATGTCCTCGTTCTTCTTGGCCAACTCGAAGGTGATGTCGGGTATCACCACGCCCAGGCTCAGCGTCTTGATGCGGATCTTCTCGTCGGCGTTCTCGCGCTTGGTGTCCAGGAACCGATAGACGTCGGGGTGATGCGCGTGCAGGTACACCGCACCCGCGCCCTGCCGGGCGCCGAGCTGGTTGGCGTAGGAGAACGAGTCCTCGAGCAGCTTCATGATCGGGATGACGCCCGACGACTGGTTCTCGATGTTCTTGATCGGGGCGCCGTGTTCGCGAATGTTGCTCAGCAGCAACGCAACTCCGCCGCCACGCTTTGACAGCTGCAGCGCGGAGTTGATGGACCGCCCGATCGACTCCATGTTGTCCTCGATGCGCAGCAGAAAGCAGCTCACCGGCTCGCCGCGCTGCTTTTTGCCCGAGTTCAAAAACGTCGGGGTGGCTGGTTGGAATCGCCCGTCAATGATCTCGTCGACGAGCTTCTCGGCCAGGACGGTGTCACCGGAGGCAAGGGTCAGCGCGACCATGACCACGCGGTCCTCGAAGCGCTCCAGGTAACGCTTCCCGTCGAACGTCTTCAGCGTGTAGGAGGTGTAGTACTTGAACGCGCCCAAAAACGTCGGGAACCGGAACTTCTTGGCGTACGCGCGGTCCAGCAGCGTCTTGACGAAGTTACGGCTGTACTGGTCGAGAACCTCGCGCTCGTAATAGTTCTCCTTGATCAGGTAGTCGAGCTTCTCGTCCTGATTGTGGAAGAACACCGTGTTCTGGTTGACGTGCTGCAGGAAGTACTGATGCGCGGCCTCGCGGTCCTTGTCGAACTGAATCTTGCCGTCCGCGTCGTAGAGATTCAGCATCGCGTTGAGCGCGTGATAGTCCGTTTCCCCCGGCAAGGCGTGGGCTCCGGTGGTTACAGGCTCTGCAGCGACGGTTGGTGACACGTCTGTTCCTTCCAGAAATTGGCTAAGCCCGCGCGGACGGCTTCCACGTCGTCCTGGGTTCCCATGAGTTCGAAGCGGTAGAGGTACGGAACGCCGCACTTGCGCGAGACCACGTTGCCCGCGTAGGCGAATTCGGCGCCGAAGTTGTTGTTGCCCGCGGCGATCACGCCGCGGATCAGCGACCGGTTGTGCTCATTGTTCAAAAAGGCGATGACCTGCTTGGGGACGTAACCGCCGGCGTTGAGGTCGGGCGTCGCATGCCCGCCGCCGTAAGTCGGCAGGACGAGGACGTAGGGTTGGTCTACCTCGATGCGGCCATGCAGTGGTATCCGCGTGGCGGGGATCCCCAGCTTCTCCACGAAGCGGTGGGTGTTCTCCGACACCGAGGAGAAATAGACCAGGTTGCGCGACTGCACCGCAACCTCCTTACCTAACGTCTTGCCTTACGCGCTCAGTTCCGCGGCGGACAGCGCCTTGATGCGGTCGGGGCGGAAACCCGACCAGTGGTCGTTGCCCGCCACCACCACGGGGGCCTGCAGGTATCCCAGAGCCATCACGTAGTCACGCGCCTCGGCGTCCAGCGAGATGTCGACCTTCTCGTAGGCGATGCCCTGCTTGTCCAGCGCCTTGTAGGTGGCGGTGCACTGCACGCATGCCGGCTTGGTGTACACGGTGATGCTCATAGAATGCCGCTCCTTTGCGGAAGAGGGGACCCAACGGACTGGCAACTACTTTTGGACTGCGTCTTTGCTAGGTTCAGCGATCCGTCAGGCCCCCTGATTCCCGTCGTCCGGTGGCCGAGGTCGAATGACCTGCGGGTGCCGATTTCGGGGAGTTCACCGAGTCTGGCTTGCTTGGTGGCCCTGGGATCTGCCGGTGCTCGAAACACTACACCTAGTGGGTGACAAGATGTCGAGATACAAGATGTTCTGAATAACAATTTTGAAATTCCCTGGTCGTGAGCCCGGTCGTGAACAAATCCGGAACTCGACTCGGCGTGTCGCAGATCACAGATCGCACCGCAGGGAATCATGCGCTCCGGTATATCAGCGAGCACCGACAGCACCGCCGGCGGCGGCGGGCCGGCCCAGGGCCAGCAAAGCCGCCAGGCGCGCCTGGCGGCTTTGGCTATTCGGTTGTCCCAACCTCGCTGGTCGCCCGGTGGGCGGGTTGTCGACTTCTGCCAATCAGCCGACCTCGGCGGCGAGCTTGCCCACCACATCACGCACGTTCGCCAACAGCTCGGCGTGCTCGGCCGGCGCCTTGCCCTCCAGCGTCTTGAACGGCACCGACAGTTTGATCGCCTCCACGACCCGCGCGCCCGCGATGCCGAAGGACTTGCGGGTGTCGTCGTGGGCCCACACCCCGCCGTACTGGCCGAAGGATCCCCCGATGACCGCCAGCGGCTTGCCCTTCAGCGCGCCGTCGCCGAACGGCCGGGACAGCCAGTCGATCCCGTTCTTGATGACGGCCGGGTAGCTCCCGTTGTACTCCGGGGTCACCACCAGGGCGGCGTCCGCGTCGGCCGCCGCGGCGCGCAGCGCGGCCACCGGGCCCAGCTGCGGCACGTCGGCGTTCATCGCATCATCGATCTCCTCGTTATAGAACGGCAGTTCAGCGAGCCCTTCGAAGATCGTGACGGTCACGTCGTCGGCGGCGACCGCCACCGCCAACTCGGCGATCTGGCGGTTGATCGACGCCGCCCGCAGGCTCCCCACTAACGCCAAGATTTTGATTGCCACTGCTGCACTTTCCCTTCGATCGTTGCGTACATCCTCGCACGAGCTAACCGGACTATAGTCCGTTTTATTCCGGCGGCGTTAAAGTGCAGGAGTGAGCGAGCGGTCGGGCGAGTTACACGTGTTCGCCCCCCAAGCGGTGCACCAGGAAAGGGGCGACGCGGCGCGCAACCGCGCCCTGCTGCTCCAGGCTGCCCGAAACCTGGTCGCCGAGCGCGGCGCCGAAGCCGTCACCACCGATGACATCGCGGCGGCCGCCGGGGTCGGCAAAGGTACGCTGTTCCGTCGCTTCGGCAGCCGGGCCGGCCTGATGATGGTGCTGCTGGACGAGGACGAACAAGCCGTTCAGCAAGCGTTCCTCTTCGGCCCGCCCCCGCTGGGGCCGGGCGCCCCGCCCGCCGATCGGCTGGTCGCGTTCGGCCGGGAACGGATCCGGTTCGCGCACGACCACTGCGAACTGCTGTCCGCGGCCAACCGCGACCCGCAAAACCGGCACAACGCACCGGCCACGGTGCTGCGCACGCACGTGCGCGTCCTGCTCAAGGCGGCCGAATCCACCGGCGATCTCGACGCCCAGACCGACGCGCTGCTCGCGCTGCTGGACGTGGACTACGTCGAGCATCAGCTGGCCGAGGGCGGTCACACCCTGGCGACACTGGGAGACGCGTGGGAAAGCCTGGCGCGCAAGCTCTGCGGGCGATGAACGCCACGGAACCGGCTTGGGTCCTGCATGTGGACCTCGACCAGTTCCTGGCGTCGGTCGAGTTGCGCCGGCACCCCGAATTGGCCGGTCTGCCAGTCATTGTGGGCGGCAGCGGCGACCCGAACGAACCGCGCAAGGTCGTCACCTGCGCCTCGTATGAGGCGCGCGAGTTCGGTGTCCGGGCGGGCATGCCGTTGCGTGCCGCCGCCCGTCGCTGCCCCGAAGCGACCTTCCTCCCGTCGGACCCGGCCGCCTATGACGCCGCGTCCGATCAGGTGATGGGCGTGCTGCGCGATCTGGGGCATCCGGTCGAAGTCTGGGGTTGGGACGAGGCCTATGTCGCGGTGACCGCGCAGGACCCGAGCGAGGTCGCAGAGCAGATCCGCAGCGTCATCCTTTCCGAAACCGGGCTGTCCTGCTCCGTCGGGATCAGCGACAACAAGCAGCGCGCCAAGGTCGCGACCGGCTTCGCGAAACCGGCCGGCATCTTTGTGCTCACCGACGCGAACTGGATGTCCCTGATGGCCGATCGTCCGGTCGAAGCGCTCTGGAGCGTGGGCCCCAAGACGGCGAAAAAGCTTGCGGATCTTGATATTACGACGGTGTGGCAGCTGGCCCACTGCGATGCGGAGTTGCTGACGGCCACCTTCGGCCCGCGCACCGGGCTGTGGCTGCTGCTGTTGGCCAAGGGCGGCGGCGACAGCCAGGTCAGCGCCGAGCCGTGGGTGCCGCGCTCGCGCAGCCACGCGGTGACCTTTCCGCGCGATCTTACCGATCGGTCCGAGATGGCCGCGGCCGTAACGGATTTGGCCGAGCGGGCGCTGACGGACGTCCTCGCGGCGGACCGAGTCGTGATCCGGGTGGCGGTCACCGTGCGCACGGCAACGTTCTACACGCGCACCAAGATTCGCAAGCTCGATGCGCCCAGCACCGATCGTGACGTCATCGTGGCCGCGGCCCTTCGCGTGCTCGACCTATTCGAGCTCGACCGGCCGGTCCGCCTGCTCGGGGTGCGCCTCGAGCTGGTGATGCCGCGCTAGGGGCGCCGGGCCGGGCCGCAACGCACGGGTGAAGATCACGTTCACCTGGCGCATCGCCACGCTATAGGGCCACCACGCAAGCCTTTTGAAGGCATACAGGGCGCGGATGTCGGCCGACGTGTAGATCAGGTATCGGTTCTTGGCCACCCCGGCCAGGATCTTGTCGGCGGCCTTTTCCGGCGATACGGCGTGGCCGGCGAACCGCTTCACCCACCGGTCGACGTTGGGGTCTTCCCGGTCCACCCCGGCGATTTCCACGGTGCCCACCAGCGGGGTGTTCACCGCGCCCGGCACCACGACCGAGACCCCGATGCGATGGCGGGCCAGGTCGAAGCGCAGCACCTCCGACAGGCCACGCAACCCGTACTTGCTGGCGCTGTAGGCGGCATGCCACGGCAGGGCCACCAGCCCGGCCGCCGAGGACACGTTGACCAGATGCCCGCCGCGCTTGGCCGCCACCATCGGCGGCACGAACGTCTCGATGACGTGGATCGGACCCATCAAATTGATGGCGATCATCTTGCGCCACTGCTCATGGGTCAGCCGGTCGACGGTTCCCCACGCGGATACGCCGGCGATGTTGAGAACGACGTCCATGCTGGGATGCGCGGCGTGGATATCGGCGGCGAACGCGGCCACCTGGTCATAGTTGGCGATGTCGAGCGCCCGATGCTTGGGAACCTCGGCGGCCAGCGCCCGCGCGTCGGCCACGGTTTGTTCGAGGCCGTCGCTATCGCGGTCAGTCAGGTAGAGCTCGGCGCCCTGCGCGGCCAGCCGCAACGCCGTGGCGCGGCCGATGCCGCTCGCCGCTCCGGTGACAAGGCACCGCTTTCCCGCGAAAGACCGCCCGATTCCCCTCTGCGCCATGGCCGTGACGATACCGGCGGTAACAGCGCCCTAGGGACGGCCCGCCCACAGCGCGTGCAGCCAAAGCTGCTCGAGGAGGCGCACCCGTCGGTCACGATCGCTGTCGCGTCCGGTCAGAATCGGGTCGCCGGTCAGCATCAGCGCGGTCGTGCCGGCCAGCGTGCGGATCAGCGTCGGCAGGTCGTCACTGATCGGATTGGCCGTCCCGGCCTTCATCTCGGCCTCGACAATTCCGACGATCTGGCCCAGCACCACCTCGAACTGCTGATCGAGCAGGTCGCGAATCTCGACGTCGGTGTTGCGGGCCTCATTGCACGCCGTCACCACCGGGTCGTTGTGCGCGTAGACGGCCGCGGCGCTGCCGACCATTCGCTTGGCGAACTGCTCGGGTGACTCGCCGGCCTGCCGGGGGGCGAAGTACTCGGTGAGTTCCTCGAGTTCTTCGGCGGCCTCGGCCATGAGCTGTGCCAGCACCGCGTACTTGGAGTCGAAGTAGAAGTAGAAGCCGGATCGCGCCACGCCGGCCCGCAGGCTGATGGTGCTGACCGACAGCTCCGCAAATGGCTTTTCCTGCAGCAATTCACGCACCGCCTGCACGATCGCCTGGCGTTGCTTGTCGCCACGCCGTCGTGCGCCCGGCTCGGGAGTGGCGGGTTCGCTGGTCACTCCCTGACCTTGCACCACGCCACGGAAAATGCAAACTTGACAGCCGTCAAGTTTTTCAGCGAAGGTATGAATCAGTGACGGCCGTCACCGGGAGGGCACGCAAAGGAGCGTTATGACCGCCACCATCAGCACCCCGCAGTACCTGCTGGATCAGGCGCGGCGCCGGTTCACGCCGTCCATCAACAACTTTCCCGGCATGGGGATGGTCGAGCGCAGGCTGCTGAACACCGACTTCCCAGAGCGCAAACTCGCCGAGCCGCCACCGGGCAGTGGGCTCAAAGCGGTCATCGGCGACGCGGGCCTGCCGGTCATCGGGCACATCATCGAGATGCTGCGCGGCGGCCCCGACTACCTGCTGCACATGTACCAGACCAAGGGTCCGGTGATCTTCGGGGACTCGCCCGTCCTGCCGGGCGTCGCCGCCCTGGGACCGGACGCCGCCCAGGTCATCTACTCGAATCGCAACAAGGACTATTCCCAGCAGGGATGGGTGCCGGTAATCGGGCCGTTCTTCAACCGCGGCCTGATGCTGCTGGACTTCGAAGAGCACATGTTCCACCGGCGGATCATGCAGGAGGCCTTCATCCGGTCCCGCCTGGTCAGCTATGTCGAACAGATGGACCAGGTGGTCTCGCAAACGGTCGCCAATGACTGGGTGACCAATGACGCGCGGTTCCTGCTCTACCCGGCCATGAAGGAGTTGACGCTCGACATCGCCTCGATGGTGTTCATGGGCCACGAGCCGGGCACCGACCACGAATTGGTGACCAAGGTCAACAAGGCGTTCGCGGTCACCACGCGCGCGGGCAACGCGATCATCCGCACTTCCGTGCCGCCGTTCACGTGGTGGCGCGGCCTCAAGGCGCGCGAGCTGCTGGAGAACTACTTCCGCGAGCGGGTCAAGGAGCAGCGCGCGAATCCCGGTACGGATCTGTTGTCGGTGTTGTGCCAGACCGAAGACGAGGACGGCAACAAGTTCTCCGACGACGACATCGTCAACCACATGATCTTTTTGATGATGGCCGCGCACGACACATCCACCTCGACGGTGACAACGATGGCCTACCACCTGGCCCTTCACCCGGAGTGGCAGCAGCGCTGCCGCGAGGAATCGGATCGGCTGGGCGACGGGCCGCTCGACATCGATTCGCTGGAGAAGCTCGAGACGCTGGATCTGGTGATGAACGAGTCGATCCGCATCGTGACGCCGGTGCAGTGGGCCATGCGCCAGACGGTGCGCGATACCGATCTGCTGGGTTACTTCATCCCGAAGGGCACCAACGTGATCGCCTACCCCGGCATGAACCACAGGTTGCCCGAATTGTGGACCGACCCACTGAAATTCGACCCCGAGCGATTCACCGAGCCCCGCAACGAGCACAAGCGGCACCGCTATGCGTTCACGCCTTTCGGTGGCGGCGCGCACAAGTGCATCGGAATGACGTTCGGGCAGTTGGAGATCAAGACCATCCTGCACCGCCTGCTGCGCAGGTATCGGCTGGAGCCGCCGCGCCCGGGTTACACGTGCGAGTGGGACTACGGCGGCATGCCCGTGCCGAAAGACGGCATGCCGATCGTGTTGCGCCCGCTATAGAACTTGCGCGACCGCAGCGAGCCGCCGTGGCCGCGGCAAGGGCCGAGTCTCATGTGCGCTACCACCGTCGCTAGCGCACATGAAACTCACCTATCGCGACGGCCTCTTACCCGGCCGGGCCCGGTGCGGGCTCGAACCGTAGATACGCCTGAATCGTCGTACCGGCCCTGGTGGTGTGGGTTCGCACCAAGTCCGAGATGGCGTTGACCAGATACAGGCCGCGACTCGCGGGACCGCACGGGCCGGGGTCCAGACGACCCACGATCGGGTCGTCGAATCGTCCGGTGTCGCGTGCCTCGCAGACCAGATGTCCGTCGTCTTGCCAGAAGGCCAGCCGGCAGGCGCCCCCGGTGTACATCAGGCTGTTGGTGGCCAGCTCCGTGGCGACCAGCTGTAGATCCTCGATGCTCTCCTGACTCAACCCCATCCAGCCCGCGTAGTCGACGGCGAAGGATCGCGCGGGGCGAAGGTCGGCCGACTTGCGGACCATGTATGTGACGGCCCCGGGACCGGCGGCCAGCGGCTGGTTGCAGCGTTCCAGGACGTCGGCGGGAGCGTAGTCCGAGTTGTGCTGCAGCGTTCCGCGTTCCCACAGCAGCGGATGTGTCGCGCGCGCATCCGACAGCACGCCGTCGCCGAGCCGGCCCGCGTCGTAGAGGCACAGGCACGACGCGGGGTAGCCGTCCATGGCCTCGTTGACGAGTGCGTCGTGCTCGATGCAGGCGACGAACTCCTCGTCGGTGCGGCCCGGCCACGCGAGCTGGCTGACGATCCGGACTCGCTGATCCGGGTGCTCGTCGATGAACGCACCCTGCATCGCCATGAATCGGCAGGGATTGCGGGCCACCTCGGTGATATCAACCATGCGCACGTCCGCGGGTGGATCATCACGGGGGTACAACCCGTCGTGCAGCAGCGCCAGAGTCTCGGGAGGGGCGGCAAGCAGCACCGCCTCGTCCAGCGCCAAACCATCGCCGACGAAACGGCTTGCCAAGTCCAAAAACTCCTGCTGAGAGTGATAAATCGACGCGGAATGGACGAAACCGTATTGCCTGGTTTCGTTAGCCGCCTTCACTTCAGCGCTCTCGCTTTCGATCACTTGCGCCAACCCCCTGTTGGGCAGGCTGACGCCTCCCTCTGTTCCAGTACCCAAGACGGGCCTTCGCTATACCGCGCAACGGGTCCCATTTAGGTTTGCCGCACTGGTGGGCCACGTCGTCGGCTCGCGATCGCACTGTCACAGCCACCACGAGGCGGCCGCGTCGAGATGACGGCGGAGGCGGTAACAGGCGACGCTCTCGTCGGCGGCCTCGACCGCCTCGACGATCCGCAGGTGGGCGTGGTGCACGGCCAGCACGTCCGACCAGGTCGGCAGCGCCTGCCCGGTGCTGGACCAGTGCCGGCGAAACAGCTCGACGATGATCCGCAGGAACAGATCCAGCAGCGCGTTGCCGGCCAGTTGCGCCAGACCGACGTGGAAGTTGAACTCCTCCGCGATCGCCTGCCGCACGTCGTCGGCCGTTGGTTGGGAGTTCTCCGCAAGCCCGGAACGATGGGTGCCCAAAAACGCCGCCACCTCCGACTCGGCCAACCGTTTGACGACCTTGGTCACGTTGTCGATCTCGATGGCGTCGCGGACGCATCGCAGGTCTTCGCGGCTCGGCCCGCGGTACTGCAGGTACAAGGCGATCGTGTCGATGCTGGCCTGCGCCGCGGGTCGGGCGATGACCAGGCCGCCACCGGGGCCGCGGCGCATGTGGGCTATCGAGTGGTATTCGAGCAGCCGCACCGCCTCGCGAAGCACCGCGCGGCTCACCCGGTAGCGCTCCAGCAGGGCCGTCTCGGTACCGAAGACCGCACCCACGTGCCAGCCGCTGGCGGCGATGTCGTCACCGATGGTGGCGGCCAGCATCTCGGCCAGTTTGCCGCCGGGCGACTCGGAATCGAGCCGGCGGCGCCTTTCTCGCCCACGGCTTTCGTCCCCCGCATGATGATGCTGCAGCCAGCCGGTGACCGCTTCGACGTGTCGCTCCGACAGCGTCTTGGCGCGGGCGGCATCGCCGGCCGTGACGGCGGCGACGATCGCGGAGTGGTGCGCGTGCAGATGGTCGACCGCCTCTAATGCCTCGGTCTCCGAATCCGTTCGCGACGCCAGGGCATAGCGGGTGGTGAGCCGCATCAAGACGTCGATAAACAGTTGCAGCACCGGGTTTTTGGATTGCTCGGCCAGCGCGATGTGGAACTCGTCGCGTGGCGCCGGTAGGCCGGGCCTCCACTGCTCCTCGGCGTGCAGCACCGCACGCAGCCGCGCGATGCCGGCCTCATCGATGCGCTCGGCGGCGAGCGAGGCCGCCAGCGGCTCGAGGACCAGTCGCGCGTTGAGCAAGTCGCCCAGCGTCGTGCCCAGGTATTCGAGATAGATGACGACGGCGCGGGTGGCGGGCCCCGCATCGGGCTCGCAGACGTACAACCCCCCGTTGGGGCCGCGGCGCATCCGCGCGACCTGATGATGTTCGACGAGCCGCACGGCCTCCCGCAGCACCGAACGGCTCACCCCGAAGCGCTGCTGCAGATCTTGTTCGGAGCCCAGTGATTCGCCCACCGCCCAGCCGCGGCGAACGATATCGGCTTCGATGTCGCGGGCGAGGATCGAAGCGAGCTTGTTCGCCTGGCCGGTCCTTGGCTCCTGAGTCATGAGAGCTCGATCGCGCTCTCGGTCAGCAGGTCAGCAGCATGCACCCCGCGACGGGACCACCGCCGACGGAGACGACGCCCACCTCGGGGCGACGCGACACCTGCCGCTCCCCCGCGTCGCCGCGCAGCTGCAGACACCCTTCGTGCAGCGCCCAGTAGCCGTGCATGCGCCCCGCCGATAGCTGGCCGCCGTAGGTGTTCAGCGGCAGCTGCCCGTCGCGGGCGATCCGCGTCCCGCCCTCGACGAACGGGCCGCCCTCGCCGTCGCCGCACACTCCGAGCGCTTCCAGCCACGCCAGGGTGAGATAGGTGAACCCGTCGTATAACTCGGCGACTTGGAGGTCGGCGGGCTTCACCGCCGTGCGCGACCACATCTGCGCCGCCGCATCCGACATCGCCATCTTCGGGTAGTCCGCGCGGTGAAACCAGCCGCCCGCTCCGTCGGACCCGCCGATCGCCTCGACCTGCACCGCGCGGTGCGGACAGTCGGCGGCGCGCTCCGCGTGCGAGACCACCACCGCGATCGATCCGTCGATCGGGACGTCGCAGTCGAGCAGCCCAAGTGGCGTGGACACCAACCGCGCGCCCGAGTAGTCGGCCATCGTCATCGGATCCCGGTACACCGCAAGGGGATTCAGCGCAGCGTTGCGCCTGCCGTTGAGCGCGATCCAGCCCAGCTGCTCCTTGGTGGTCCCGTACAGCTCCATGTGGCGACGGCAGTTGAGCGCCAGCCAGTTGGCGGCCGAATAGGCATGCGCCGCAACCAGATCGTTGACATCGTCCATCGCACCGACAGCCGGCTTCGGCTCACCCTCGGGTGTCTCGAACATCCGCGCCAGCGGCGGCGCCGGCGCGTTCTCGTCCTGCTTGACGGGAACCGTGCCGCCGAGCATCTGGATCGTCCGGTACACCACCACGTGGCGGGCGCGGCGTTCGGCGACCGCGCGGCAGGCCGACATCACCGGCGAAAGCAGGCCGCCGGTGCCGAAGCCTGATCCGCAGTCCGCGGCATCGATGCGCAGCTGGGCGTTGACGTCCGCAGCGGGCGTGTCACCCAGGGTGGCGATGCCGTCGATGTCGGTCGGGGTCAGCCCGGCGTCCTCGATGGCGGCGCGCACCGCCTCCATGGTCAGGTCCAGGCCCGGGATGCCGGTGCGGCGGCCGATTCGTGAGATCCCGATGCCGGACAAGATCGCGTCTTTTTCGAAATGTGTCATGCACACCGCCCGTCAGACCAAGCATCGAATCAATTGAGTGTACTGTATTCGTCGTGTCGGACGGGCCGCTGCTCATCGAGTACTGCGACCGCTGCGCGCGCTGGGTGCATCCGGCCAGCGGCCAATGCCGCAAGTGCGGGGGCACGCTGGAGGCGCGGGAAGTCTCCGGGCGGGGCACCGTGTTCACCTACACGGTCAACCATCACCCGTACAACCCGGAGATTCCCACCCCATACGTCATTGCCATCGTCGAGCTCGCCGAACAGAGCGGCCTGCGGGTCGCCGCCAATATCGTTGACTGCGAACCGGATTCGGTGAGCTGCGGGATGCCCGTCGCGCTGCGACCGGAACGCGGCAGCGGCGGCGCGGCGCAGTTCGCGCCGGCCTGATTCGGCGCGGGCTAGTTGATCAACGGGTCACGCGGCATGCCGAGGATCCGCTCGGCGATCTGATTGCGCGTCACTTCCGACGTGCCGCCGGCGATCGCCATGCCGCGGGCCCCCATCATCAGCCGGCCTGCCAGGGCGCCGGGACCGTCGGTGAGCGCGACGTCCGGACCCAGCAGCGCCGCCATGATCGCGGCGCCCTCCACCATGTGTTCGGCCAGCTTCAGCTTGGTGACGTTGCCCTCCGGGCCGGGCCCCGCGCCCTCGACGCTGCGCGCGGCGCGGCGCAGATTCAGCAACCGCAGCGCGGTTTCCTCGGCCAGATACGAGCCGACTCGAATTCGCCCGCCCGCCAACCGATCCGGGCGCTGCTCGGTGAGCTGCACGAGTTGGTCGGCCAGCCCCTCGTAAAACGATCCGCTGCCGCCGATGCTGACCCGCTCGTTGCCCAGCGTCGCGCGCGCAACGGTCCAGCCCGAGTTGGGCGTGCCGACGACGTCCTCGTCGGGAACGAACAGGTCGTTGAAGAAGACCTCGTTGAAGTCCGAGCCGCCGGTCATCTGTCGCAGCGGGCGCACCTCCACCTCGGGCGCCTTCATGTCGACGATCACCGTGGTGATGCCGGCGTGCTTCGGGGCGTCGGGGTCGGTGCGCACCGTGGCGAGGCCGCGCGCGCAGTAGTGCGCCCCGCTGGTCCACACCTTCTGGCCGTTGATCTTCCAGCCGCCGTCCACCCGGGTCGCGCGCGTCTTGATGGAGGCGGCGTCGGAGCCGGCGTCCGGCTCGGAGAAAAGCTGGCACCAAATCTCGTCCTTGCGCAGCGCCTTCTCCACGAATCGTTCGATCTGCCAAGGGGTTCCGTGCTGGATCAGGGTCAGGATCACCCAGCCGGTGATCCCATAGTCGGGCCGCTTGATGCCGGCCGCCCGGAATTCCTCCTCGATCACGAGTTGCGCGACGGCGTCGGCCGCGCGTCCCCACGGCTTGGGCCAGTGCGGCATCACGTAGCCGGTCTCGATCAGCTTGTCGCGCTGGGCCTTTTTATCCAGAGCGGCGATCTCGGTGGCGTCGGCGCGGATGGCGGTGCGCAGTTCTTCGGCTTCGGGCGGCAGGTCGAGGCTGTTCTCGCGGGCGACGCCGGCGGCGGTGCGCTCGAAAACGTCGGCGGCCGGCGCGTCACCGCCGAACAGCGCCGCGCTCACCACCGCCCGGCGCAGGTGCAGGTGCGCGTCGTGCTCCCAGGTGAAGCCGATGCCGCCGTGCACCTGGACGTTGAGTTCGGCATTGCGGACATAGGCCGGGAAGGCCAGCGCCGCCGCCACCGCGGCGATGAGCCGGAACTGCTCCTCGTCCTCGGTCGCCGCGCGGGCGGCGTCCCAGACCGCCGCGATCCCGGACTCCGCGCCCACCAACATGTTCGCGCAGTGATGCTTGACCGCCTGGAAAGTGGCGATGGTGCGCCCGAATTGCTGGCGCACCTTGGCGTAGTCGACGGCGGCATCGACGCAGTCCGACGCCCCGCCCACGGCCTCGGCGGCCAGCAACGTGCGGGCCCGGGCCAACGCCGATTGGCGCGCGCCCGGCACGACGTCGTCGTCGGAGACGCGCACGTTGTGCAGGCGGACGCGTCCGGATCGGCGCGTCGGATCGAAGTTCTCCGGCACCTCGACCGAGACACCGTCACGGCCACGCTCGAGCACCAGCACGCCGTCACCCGCGGCGATCAGCAGCAGCTCGGCCAGCCCGGCGCCCAGGACGATTCCCGCCTCCCCGTCGGCCGTGCCGTCATTGACCTGCACCTGGCCGTCCAGCCCGACGCCCGCGACGACGGTCCCGTCGATCAGGCCGGGTAGCAGCCGCGACTTCTGTTCGGCGGTACCGTCTTTGGCGATCACCGCGGACGCGATGACGGTGGGCACGAAGGGCCCGGGCGCCACCGCGCGACCGAGTTCTTCGATCACCACCACGAGTTCGGGCAGCCCGAATCCTGAGCCGCCGTATTCCTCGTCGACGTGCAGGCCGAGCCAACCCAGCTCGACCAGGCTCGGCCAGAACCCGGGCCGTGGCTCGTCGGAGGCGTCGAGCAGCGATCGCGCCGCCCAGCGCGCCTTCTGGGAGGTCAAGAACCCGCGGGCTACTTCGGCGAGTTCACGATGGTCGTCGGTTATTGCGATACCCATGAGGGCCCTCCTCGCGCCGCATGCCAGCCGGGTTCGATTGTCCGCTCCCCTCGGACCGCCGCGCGATCCGCATCGTCGGAGCTGAAGCTGGGTGGCCTGCCCCGCTCCGAGGGGAAGCGGGGCGGCTGGCTAAAGAGTGTACTTAATGCGGGGAGGGCCCCAATCGGGGGCGCCTACTTGGGCGCGAACCGCTGCCCGGCGTCCAGGCGCAGGCATTGGCCATTGAGCATCGGATTGTCCACGATGGCGGCGACCAGCTTCGCGTACTCCTCGGGACGGCCGAGGCGCTTGGGGAAGGCCGCGTCCTTGGTCAGCTGCGTGGCGAACTCGTCGGGAATGCCCTGGGTCAACCCGGTGGCGAACAGGCTCGGGGCGATTCCCAGCACGCGGATGCCCACCGAGCCCAGGTCGCGGGCCATCGTCAGGCACATCCCGGCGATGCCCGCCTTTGCGGCGGTGTAGGCGACCTGGCCGATCTGGCCCTCGAAGGCAGCAATCGAGGCGGTGTTGATGATGACGCCGCGCTCCCCGGTGTCCGGGTCTTCGGGCTCGTTCTTGGCCATGTGCGCGGCGGCCAGCCGGCTGATGTTGAAGGTGGCGATCAGGTTCAGGTCGATCACGGACTGGAAGGACTCGAGGTCGTGCGGCCCCGACTTGGTCAGCGTCCGCTTGGCGATACCGCCACCCGCGGTGGTGATCACGACGTGCAGCCCGCCAAGCTTGTCGACGGCGGCCTGCAGCGTCTCTTCGGTGCCGGTGAAGTCGGTGACGTCAACCGGGTAGAAGGTACCCCCGACGCCCTCGGCGACGGTCTTACCGTCGGAGCCCTCGCGGTCGAGGATGGCGACATCCGCACCGCGTTCGTGCAGCAGCTCGGCGCTGGCACGGCCCATTCCCGATGCGCCGCCGATGACGACGACCTTCTTCCCACTGATCTCCATCCGGGCGTCTCCTTCGTGGTTGTCAGAATCCCTGCGATCTGTAACGTTACGTAGGCACGCTAGCGTGTCCGCTCCTCAGGCCTGTCACCGAGCCATGCCAAGCTGGCGACCGTGCTCCTTCTCGACGTGGCAACGACGTCTGACGACGTCGGGGAGACGTCGTCGCGGCTGACCAAAGTCGCCCACATCGCCGGCCTGCTGACCCGTGCGGCACCCGACGCCGCGGCGGTCGCCATCGTGGTGTCGTGGCTTTCCGGTGAGTTGCGGCAGCGCCAGATCGGCGTGGGGTGGGCGGCGCTGCGCTCGCGGCCGCCGGCGGCGTCGGACGCCTCGCTGACCGTCTCCGGCGTCGATGCCACCTTCTCCGACATCGGCGCGGTGTCCGGCAAGGGCGCGCAGGCACGCCGCGCCGCGCTGCTGAGCGGCCTGTTCGCCGCAGCCACCGACATCGAACAGACCTTTCTGTTGCGGCTGCTCGGCGGCGAACTACGCCAGGGCGCACTGGCCGGGATCATGGCCGACGCGGTGGCGAAGGCCGCCGGCATCCCGGCGGCCGCGGTGCAGCGCGCCGCGATGCTGGGCGGGGACCTGCCGGCGGTGGCGGCGGCAACCCTGTCCGGTCCGTTGTCCGGCTCGGCCTCGGCGCTGGACGCGTTCACCCTGCGGGTCGGCCGGCCGGTTGGCCCGATGCTGGCGCAGACCGCGACGAGCGTGGCCGATGCGATCGAACGCCACGGCGGGCAAACGATTTTCGAAGCCAAGCTGGACGGCGCGCGGGTGCAGATCCACCGCGCCGGTGACGAGGTCACCGTCTACACGCGAAGCCTCGACGACGTCACCGCGCGGCTGCCCGAAGTGGTGGAGGCGACGCTGGCGCTGCCGGTGGACGACCTCATCGCCGACGGCGAGGCCATCGCGCTGCGGCCCGACAACCGGCCGCACCGCTTCCAGGTCACCGCCTCACGATTCGGCCGCTCCGTCGACATCGCCGCAGCCGTTGCAGCACAACGGCTTTCGGTGTTCTTCTTCGACATCCTGCACTGCGACGGCGTCGACCTGCTCGACGCGCCGACCGCCGAGAGGCTGGCCGCGCTGGACGCATTGGTGCCGCCGGCGCAGCGGGTCGATCGGCTGCTCACGAGCGACCCCGCGAAGGCGGGCGCGTTCCTGGACGTGACGCTGGCCGCCGGCCACGAGGGCGTGATGGCCAAGGCGCCCGGCGCGCCGTACCAGGCGGGCCGGCGGGGAGCGGGCTGGTTGAAGGTCAAGCCCGTGCACACCCTGGATCTGGTGGTGCTCGCGGTGGAGTGGGGGTCGGGGCGCCGCCGTGGCAAGCTCTCCAATATCCACCTGGGCGCACGCGACCCGGCAAGCGGCGAATTCATCATGGTGGGAAAGACTTTCAAGGGCATGACCGACGCCATGCTGGACTGGCAGACCGCGCGATTCAGCGAACTCGCCATCGGCGAAACGGACGGTTACGTCGTCCGAGTGCGGCCCGAGCAGGTGGTCGAAATCGCACTGGACGGCGTGCAGAAGTCGTCGCGCTACCCCGGGGGGCTGGCGCTGCGGTTCGCCCGCGTGGTGCGCTATCGCGACGACAAGAGCCCCGCCGAAGCCGACACCATCGACGCCGTGCGCGCGCTGTACTGAACCGGGCTTTGTCCAACAGGCGCAGTCGCTTCGGCGCGCGTAGGGTTTCCGCCGTGGCAGTCAGAGAGCACCGCGACGACGTCAGCTACATCCATACCGACGAAGGCCTGCCACCCGTGGCCATCATCGACCGCTCCCCTATCACCGCGCGACACAAAATCGTGTTCGGCGTCATCGCGGTGCTCGGCGCCGTCGCCTGGGCGATCATCGCGTTCGCCCGGGGCGAGACGGTCAACGCGGTGTGGATCGTCGTCGCGGCGATCTGTACGTACATCGTCGGGTACCGGTTCTATGCGCGGTTGATCGAGATGAAGATCGTCCGCCCGCGCGACGACTACGCCACGCCTGCCGAGTTTCTCGAGGACGGCACCGATTTCGTGCCGACCGACCGGCGGGTGCTGTTCGGCCATCATTTCGCCGCCATCGCCGGGGCCGGTCCGCTGGTCGGTCCGGTGCTGGCCATGCAGATGGGCTATCTGCCGGGCAGCATCTGGATCGTCATCGGCGCAGTATTCGGCGGCTGCGTGCAGGACTACCTGGTGTTGTGGATCTCCACCCGGCGGCGTGGCCGTTCCCTTGGCGAGATGGTCCGCGACGAGCTGGGCGCCGCGGGCGGGGCCGCCGCCCTCGTCGGGGTCCTCGTCATCATGGTCATCCTGATCGGGGTGCTGGCGCTGATCGTGGTGCGGGCGCTGGCCCAGAGCCCGTGGGGTGTCTTCTCGATAGCCATGACCATCCCCATCGCCCTGTTCATGGGTTGCTACCTGCGGTTCCTGCGTCCCGGGCGTGTTTCGGAAGTATCGGTGATCGGCTTCGCGCTGCTACTGCTCGCGGTGGTGTCCGGCCATTGGGTCGCCGAAACACCTTGGGGCGCAGCCTGGTTCACACTTTCTCCGGTCACGCTGTGCTGGTGCCTCATCGGCTACGGTTTCGCCGCGTCCGTGCTGCCGGTCTGGCTTTTGTTGGCGCCGCGTGACTACCTGTCGACGTTCATGAAGGTCGGCGCCATCGGGCTGCTCGCCGTCGGGGTCTGCATCGCCCGGCCGGAGATGCAGGCATCCGCGATCTCACAGTTCGCCACCAGGGGCAACGGCCCGGTGTTCGCCGGCTCGCTGTTCCCGTTCTTGTTCATCACCATCGCGTGCGGCGCGCTGTCCGGCTTTCACGCGCTGATCTCGTCGGGGACGACGCCCAAGCTGCTGGAGAAGGAAAGCCAGATGCGAATGATCGGCTACGGTGGCATGATCACCGAGTCGTTCGTCGCGGTCATGGCGCTGATTACGGCGGCGATCATCAACCAGCATCTGTACTTCACCATCAACGCGCCGGCGGCGCAGACCGGCGGCACCGCGGCCGGCGCCGCGCATTACGTCAATGGACTCGGATTGCCGGGCGCCCCGACCGACGCGGACCAGATCAGCCAGGCCGCCAGCAGCGTCGGCGAGAAGTCGATCGTGTCGCGCACCGGTGGAGCACCGACGCTGGCCTGGGGGATGGCCGACGTGCTGCAGCGTATCTTCGGCGGGGCGGGCCTCAAGTCGTTCTGGTACCACTTCGCGATCATGTTCGAGGCGCTGTTCATCCTGACCACCCTCGACGCGGGCACCCGGGTCAACCGCTTCATGCTCTCCGACGCGCTGGGCAACCTGCGCGGCCCGCTGGCCAAGCTGCGAAACCCCAGTTGGCGCCCCGGCGTTTGGGGTTGCAGCCTGGCCGTGGTGGCCGCGTGGGGCGGCATCCTGCTGATGGGCGTGAGCGACCCGCTCGGCGGCATCAACACGCTGTTTCCGCTGTTCGGTATCGCCAACCAGCTGCTTGCCGGGATCTCACTGACCGTCATCACCGTGGTGGTCATCAAGAAGGGCCAGTTGAAGTGGGCGTGGATTCCGGGGATTCCCCTGCTCTGGGATCTTGCGGTCACGCTGACCGCGTCGTGGCAGAAGATCTTGTCCGCGGATCCCGCCGTCGGCTATTTGACGCAGCACTCGACGTACCTGGCGGCCAAGCAAGCGGGCAGGACGGCCTTCGGTTCGGCCAAAGACGCGCATCAGCTCGACGAGGTCATCAGGAACACCTTCATCCAGGGCACGCTGTCGATTCTGTTCGCGGCGACCGTCGTCATCGTGGTGATCTCCGGGATCGTGGTCGCGCTCGGGGCGATTCGCGGACCGGCCAGCAAGTTGGGCCGGCCCCTGACCGAGGACGACCCGGTGCCGTCGAAGCGGTTCGCGCCCGCGGGCTTGATTCCCACGGCCGCGGAGCGAGGGGTGCAGCGGCAATGGGCCCAGCCGACGACGTCGGCTCCCAGGGTCGTCGGCGCTCAAAAGCGATGACGGTACCCCCCGAAGTGCGATAGCCGCCGCGCACAAATAGGTAGTCGACTACGCGTGCGTAATGGTGATCGCCGACCCTACGTTGAGTCCATCACCGGCCGACCTACCTGGTCAACGGGACCGCGACACGAAGAAGGTGGACGAAATGCTGGTCACGTCAACGGGACTCCGGACCGCGCCCGAGCCCATACCGCAACCGTCGTCGGCGACGCCCGCCGTCGAGGCGGCACCCGCACCGGTCCTGATCAGTACCCAGCAGGTGCTCTTCGACACCGCCGTCGTCCAGCGAACGCGCCGCTCCCCGCTCCGCAGCCGGATCGCCGCCGGGCTGCGGCAGATGGTCGCTGATGCGAATCGGCCGCGGCAGCCCTACCTGAGGCATTACGCCTACCTCGAGAACGCCCGCATGGCACGCGAAATGGAGAGGCTGTGAACGTACTCATCAGCGTCGCCTGCGTCGGATTGATGATGGTGCTCGCAGTGGGGACCTACAACCTGCAGTGGTGGCTCGAGCGCAACGACTACGAGCGCCACTTCGAGGACTGACCGAACGCGAGGGCACGCCACGCGAAGAGGTCGTGCCGAAAGACGCGACGCGGTCCTAAACTTGCGCGATGAGAGTCGGTATCGACTTTGGCACCACGCACACCGTCGTCGCGGCCGTCGACCGAGGCAACTATCCCGTCGTGTCCTTCGAGGGCATGGATGCGTGGCCGTCGCTCATCGCCGCCAATGCCGCCGGGGACCTGCGGTTCGGCGCGGAGGCCGCCGCCGTGCGCCACGATTCGAATTGGTCGGTGCTGCGCTCGTTCAAACGATTACTCAACGACGCCGGACCCCAAACCGAGGTCACCCTGGCGGGCCGTGCTTATCGCCTGGCCGACCTTCTCACCGGCTTCCTGGCCCAACTGAAGGCCGATCTGCGGCGGCACTCGAACGTGGCCCTGGCCCCGGGCGAACCCATCGAAGCCGCGATCAGCGTGCCCGCCAACGCGTCGAGCGCCCAGCGCCTGCTCACTCTGGATGCCTATGTCGCGGCCGGTTTTCACGTCGTCGCGCTGCTCAACGAGCCGTCCGCCGCCAGCCTCGAATACGCCCACCGCTACCGGTCCACCATCACCGCCAAACGCGAGTACGTCCTCATCTACGACTTGGGCGGCGGCACGTTCGACGCGTCACTGCTGAAAATGACCGGGCACGCGAACGAGGTCGTCATCAGCGAGGGGATCCAGCGCCTCGGGGGCGACGATTTCGACGAGGCGATCGTCGAGCTGGTGCTCGCCGGCGCCAACCTGCCCGGCCTCGACACCGCCCAGCGCGACCTGCTCGCCGAGGAGTGCGCCACCCGCAAGGAGGCGGTCGGGCCGCAGACGCGCCGTTTCCTGGTCGACCTGTCCCCGGTCGATCGGCCGCCATTCTCCTGCCCCATCGACGACGTCTACTCGGTGTGCGCGCCGCTGGTCGACCAGACGATGCGGCTGCTCACTCGGGTCCTGCACGATCCGGCGCGGGGCCGCAACGACGTGGACTGGTCGGAGGTGGCGGGCATCTACGTCGTCGGCGGGGCCGGGGGCTTTCCGCTGGTGTCTCGGATGCTGCGTGGCACCTTCGGCGAGAAGCGGGTGAAACGCTCGCCGCACCCCTTCGCCGCCACGGCCATCGGACTCGCCGTCTTTCTGGACAAGGAATCCAATTTCGCGATCTCCGAACGCTTCTCGAGAAATTTCGGAGTTTTCCGCGAGGCCGAGGCCGGCGCCGGGGTCGTCTTCGACCCGATCGTGTGCAAGGATGTTTCGCTCCCGGCCGACGGGCAATCCCCGCTGGTGGTGAAACGCAAATATCGAGCGGCACACAACATCGGGCACTTCCGGTTCGTGGAGTGCAGCCGCCTGGTCAACGGGCGGCCCGACGGCGACGTCACGCCGTATGACCCGGTGCTTTTCCCCTTCGACCCCGCACTGCACGACCGCGACGACCTGGGGCGTCAGCCGGTCGGCCGGTGGGTCGACGGGCCCGACGTCGAGGAGCGCTACGTCATCGCCCCCAACGGTGCGGTAGAAGTGACCTTGACGACGCAGCCGGCCGGGTTCGAACGCACGTTCCGGCTGGAGCGGTGCGGGTCCTCGAGTTGATGGGCCGCTCCGTCATGCGGCTATACGACGTGATGCGAACGACTTTCGCGGCACGCGAGTTCACCGACGATCCGTTGCCCGACGACGTGCTGGGCCGCATTTTCGACAACGCCCGGTTCGCTCCCAGCGGCGGCAACCGCCAGGGCGCACACGTCACCGTGGTGCGCGACGAGACGGTCCGCCGCGAGCTGGCCGAATTGGGCAGGCCGGCCGCTCGGCGCTACTTCGCCCAGTTGCAGGCGGGTGAAAACCCTTGGAATTCGGTTCATCCCAGCGGGGTTCCGCAAGACGTCATCGACGCGACCGAGATCCCCGACACGTTCGTCGCGCCGATCGCCAAAGCACCTGTGGTTCTGGTCGTTTCGGTGGACCTGACCGTCGTCGCCGCCATCGACCAAGATCTGGACCGCGTCGGCATAGCGGGCGGGGCATCGGTCTACCCGTTGATCTGGAACATTTTGCTCGCCGCGCGCAGCGAGGGCTACGGCGGCACCATCACCACGATGGCCATCGCGGCCGAAGAACACGTCCGCCGACTGCTGGGCATTCCCGACACGCACGCGGTGACCGCGGTGGTGCCGCTCGGCAGACCGGCGCGGCAGCTGACCAAACTGCGCCGAAAGCCGGTCGTCGAGTTCATCACTCGTGATCGGTTCGATGGTCCGGCTTTCGACGGCTGAGGCCTGAACCCTAGCCGCGGACCTGGGGCAAGACGTCACGCTGCCATGCGGCGAAGAACCCGTCCATGTCGGCGCCGATCTGCTGAACGTAGATCTCGTCGACGTCGGCGTCGATGTACTCGCGCACCTGGGCGATGTGCTTGTCGGGGTCCGGGCCACAGGCCACGCTCTCGCCGACCGTCTCCGGCGGCACCAGCGACTGCAGGGCGGCGAAATCCTTGGGTCGCGGCAGGATTTGCGAGGTCTGTCCGGGCAGCCCCTCGTTAGCCCACAACCGGTGCGCGGTCTTCAGCGCGGCGTCGGCATCTTGGTCCCAGCAGACTTTGGTACCGCCCTGCACCGGCTTGTCGCCGCCGCCGGATTCGCGGAATTGCTTGACCAGGTCGCCGTCGGGCATGGCGATGCTGTATCCGTCGCCGATGCGGGCGGCCAGCTCGACGGCCTGCGGCCCGAACGCGGAGACGTAGATCGGCACCGGCTGTTCCGGCCGGGTGTATACCTGCGCCTCCTGCACCTCGTAGTGCTTGCCGTGGTGGCTGACCTCGCCGCCCTTGTGCAGCTTGCGAATGACGTCGATCGCCTCCTCCAGCATCTCGAGGCGCACACCGGCGGACGGCCAGGGATCGCCCAGGATGTGTTCGTTGAGGGCCTCGCCGCTGCCAAGCCCAAGCACGAAGCGTCCGCCGAGTTGCACGGCCGCGGTGGCCGACGCCTGCGCGATGATTGCCGGATGGATGCGGATTGTCGGGCACGTGACGGCGGTGCTCACCGGCAGCGACGTTGCCTCCGACAACGCACCGATCACCCCCCACACGAACGGGCTCTGGCCCTGCTCGTCGTTCCACGGGTGATAGTGGTCCGAGATCCACAACGCGTCGAATCCGGCGTCCTCCGCGCGCTTGGCCTGGTCGATGAGTTCTTTCGGGCCGAATTGCTCGCAGGTGAGAAAGTATCCGATCTTGGTCATGGCGCCCGGCTACCCGCTGCGCGCCCGGTTATGCGTCAGGAGGACGCATAGGCCCCGCTGCGCGCCGAAAGCCAGAGCCGACCGCGGCGATGCACGTCCCGTTGTGGCGCCAATTAGTTTGCAAGCCAACACTTCTCCACGTCAGCGGGCGCGGCTTCCATCAGGCCCTTCGGGTGCGCCGCGGAAGGACAGTGTGAAGTGCCCGCCTTTGAGCGACAACTCCGATGGTCCGCGTCGTTGTCGCTCGAAGGCGGGCAAACGCCACGCACGCGAGAATAGCTTCGCCGATCCGGAGAAGGTGGTTCTCCGCAGTCGAGAGACAGATTACGATCGCAGGTGACCTTGTGCCGGCGTGACGCCCGGAGCAAGCCAAACCACAACGATCGGAGTCCATCATCGACGCCTGGATTCTCGAAGGCGTCCGCACCACGCGCGGGCGCGACCGCCCCGGGGGCGGGATGGGCACGGCAACGATCACCGAGCGGGTGTGACCGTGCCCGAAACCGTGAATCTCGAGCGGCCCCGCGACGGGGTCGTCATTCTGCGGCTCAACCGCCCGCAGCGGCTCAATGCCATCAACGAGACCATGCAGACCGAATTGCATGATGCGCTCAACGATCTGGCCGCCGATCACGCGGCGCGGGCCGTCGTGCTGACCGGCGCCGGGCGCGGGTTCTGCGCGGGCATCGACATGCGCGACTTCGGGCCCTCGATGTTGGACGCGAGCGCGCCCGCACTGGACCGGATGCGCTTTCAGGAAAAGATGGCCGCCCTCGCCGAGGCGGTGCGGGCATTGCCGCAGCCCGTCATCGCGGCCGTCAACGGCCCCTGCGTGGGGGCGGGGCTCGCGCTGTGCCTGGCCGCCGACATCCGAATCTGCTCGGCGGCAGCCTCTTTCGGCAATGCCGCAATCCTGCTTGGGCTCTCGGGGGCCGAGATGGGCATGAGTTACCACCTGCCCCGCATCGTCGGCACCAGCGTTGCCGCCGACTGGATGCTCACCGGCCGCACCGTGTCCGCCATCGAGGCGGACCGGCGCGGTCTAATCAGCGAGGTCATCGAGCCGGATGCTCTGTCCGATCGCGCGGTGGAATTGGCGTCGCTGATCGCGAGCCACGCCCCGCTGGGTGCGCAACTGACCAAGCGCGCCCTACAAGTCAACACCGACGCCACGAGCCTGGCGTCGGCCATGGAACTGGAAAACCGCAATCAGGTGATTTCCCACGCGACCGACGAGGCGGCCGAGCGCCGCAAGAAGTGGTCTTCATGACCGGTCCCGCCGCCCGGGACGCCGACGTCATCACCGCGCTCGAGGACTCCGGCCTGGTGGCCCACAGCAACTCAGAGTGACCAACCAAGAGAGGACGACGCATGTCGTGGGACTTCTCCACCGAACCGGAGTGGGCAGCACAACTGCAGTGGGTCGAAACCTTCGTGCGCGAAGAGTGCGAGCCGATCGACTTGATTGTCAAGGAATCTCACGACCTCGGCGACCCGGTGCGTCAGGCGCTGATCCCGCCGCTGCAGCAGATCGTGAAAAAGCGTGGCCTGTGGGCGACCCACCTGGGCCCGCACTTGGGCGGGCCGGGCTTCGGACAGGTAAAGCTGGCGCTGCTCAACGAGATCCTGGGTCGCTCGGAATGCGCGCCGATCGTATTCGGCTCGCAGGCTCCCGATTCCGGCAATAGCGAAATCCTGGCGCACTACGGCACACCCGAGCTCAAGGAGCGCTACTTGGAGCCGCTGTTGGACAACCGCATCATTTCGTGTTTCTCGATGACCGAGCCACAGGGCGGGGCCGATCCGAAAGTGTTTCGCACCACCGCGGTACAAGACGGCGATCATTGGATCATCAACGGGGAGAAGTGGTTTTCATCGTTCGCCTCGATGGCGTCGTTCATCATCGTGATGGCGATGACCGATCCCGACGCCCCACCCTACGAGCGGTACTCGATGTTCGTCGTCCCCGGCGACACCCCCGGCATCAACGTGCTGCGAGACGTCGGGCTGGGTTATCAGCCGACCGGCGGTGGGCGTGAGGGTTATGTACGTTACGAAAACGTCCGCGTGCCGGCCGATCACATGTTGGGCCCGCGGGGCGGGGCCTTCGTCGTCGCGCAGACCCGCTTGGGCGGAGGGCGGATTCACCACGCGATGCGCACCGTAGGCCTGGTCCGCCGGATCTACGACATGATCTGCGAGCGTGCGGTGTCGCGTTACACCCAGGGTGAGCCGCTGGCCAACAAGCAACTCGTGCAGGAGATGGTCGCGGACTCGTGGATGGAGCTCGAGGCGTTCCGGCTGCTGACCCTTCAAACAGCTTGGAAGATCGACCAATTCAACGACTACAAGGCCGTTCGCGCCGACATCTCGGCGGTGAAGGCGATGATGCAGAAGGTCCTGCACGACGTGTCGTCTCGCGCGCTTCAGGTGCACGGGTCGTTGGGCACCACCCACGAGATGCCGTTCGTACAGTATCTGGTGGAGTCGTTCGTGCTCGGGCTGGCCGATGGTCCGACCGAAGTGCACAAGGTCACGCTGGCGCGGTTGCTGCTGAAAGATCGTGAGCCCGCACCGGACCTGTTTCCCTCGCAGCATCTGCTGCGGTTGCGCGCGGCCGCGGAGGCCAAGTTCGCCGACAAGCTGGCCGGCATCCCCCGCCCCTGAGCGCGAACAACCGATCAGACGGCTTTGGTGACACCGACGTAGGACAGCACCACATCGGACAGGTCGGTCGTACGGGTCAGCACCGCATAGGAGCGGATGAACGACTGGCCCACGCACCCGTCGATCTTGACGTGAAAGTTGCTGATCATCACCCACGGATCTGCACCCTTGAACTGCTTCTTGACCACCGGCACCACGATGACCAAACCGGGCTTGAGTCCCACGCTCATCACACCGTTGATGGGCGTCGAGACGAATGGGAGCAGCGGCGGCAGCGTGCCGGTCGCGTCGAAGGTGGGGCTGACGCCGGGGATGATGCCGGCGCCGCCCTCCATGATCACGCCGTTGGAGGTACTCATGTCGATTCCGCAGCCGATCTGGTATCCCACTTCCAGGACGCCGTGGGGCTCCTCGGGCCCTCTGAGCGAGCCGACGAAAATGCCGCTGGACATGTATTCGCGGGACGAGATGGCCGTGGTCAGCGGTGCCACCGTAACCTGCATCTCGTCCTTTGCGCCCACTCCCAGAGTCCAGCCGTCAGGGGTGTTGAGGATCGCGGGAGGATTCGAAGGCACCGCCCCTTCGGCCGGTGGCGCCGCATCGGGAGGGGCGGCGCCCGACTGAGGTTCAGAGCCGGCCGAAGGCGCCGCGATCACGGACATGGCGAGGCACATGGCAATCGCGGCGGCACGACGGACGACAATGGCTACCGGCCTCACGGGCGAAACCGTACGCAGGGTCGAGTCAGCCGCGTGAAATTTGCTGGCTTGCAATCCGAACTTGTTGTTCGTTCGTGACTTTGCCGCGATGTAGAATCGGCATCAGCGTTTCGACAATCTCCAGTATCCGGACGGATTACGGAGAGCAGGGCAATGACATCTCACAGGTGCGCTCGCGTACTGGTCGCGGGTTCGATGGTCATCTCGGCTTTGACCTGCGGCGCGGGCACAGCGCTCGCAGACCCTGACGCCGGTCAGCAGCCCGACCTTCCCTCGATCGACGAATGGCCGATACAGTTTCCGACCACCTTGACCAACCCGGTCGACGATGATGAAAACGGTTTGCCGAGCGACTGGAACAAGGTGGGAATGATTTGCGAAAATCTATCAGCCCACTGCGGCTGATCAGCTGTCCCTGCTAAGCCAGCGTGGTCCTGGCGCGGTCCAGCAGTCGCGGCAAAACCGCTGCCATGGCTTCCCATTCGGCTCGCGGCGCGGCGCGTCGCCGATTGTGTTTGACGATCAGCGACCACGTCGCCGCCGATTTGAAGCACGCCAGCGCCGTGAACCACGCCAATTCGCCGACCTCGCAACCCATCTCAGACCGGTAGAGCTCGATGAGCTCGGCGATGGGCGGCGCGATGCCGTCAGCCGGGTCGACCCGCCGGTAGGTGTCCGGGTCGCAGTTGATCAGGAACCAGCCGGCGTCGACGCGGGGATCGCCTATCGACCAGATCTCCCAGTCGATGACCGCGTTGACATGCGACCCTGCCGCGAGCAGGTTGCCCAGCCGGAAGTCGCCGTGCACCACGCGGGGCGTCATCGCGCTCGGTGCGCAATCCAGCAGCTCGTCGCGCACGTTCGGCCAATCGGGCACCATCGCCGGGTCCACCGTCCGCAGCGTGTCGGACCAACGCTGGACTTCGGCGACCGGATCGACCACCGGTTCGTCGCCCAGTCCGAGCTCCGTCGGCGCGAGTCTGTGCAACGCGGCCATGGCGCGGCAGGCATTCCGATACCGATCGCCGAGAGCGGGCACCGGCGCGCAATCGTCGAACAGCGGTTCCACGCACTCGCCTTCGACGTGCGTCATCACGTAGAGCGGTGGCGTGCCGGGGGGATCCCCCGCGTCCTCCCACAGCACCGTCGGCACCGGAACATCGTTCGCTGCAAGCGCTTTGATGATGCGGGCCTGGCGCAGCACGTCGCGATGCCCAACGGGTTCGACACCCGGCGGGGCGACTTTGATCACCACACGTTGGCCGGCCCTGGTGCCCGCGAAGGTGAGACTGGAGGCTCCCCCGGACAGCGGAGCGACGTCGACGACGCCGGCACCGTCGAGTCGCCGACGCAGCTCGGCGGCATCGAGCTCGGCCATTCAGCCCGCCGGCGCGGACCAGCCGACCTCGGCGAGGAAGGGCTGGGTGTGTGCGATGCGACCGGTCAGGGTCTTCGGATCACCCGTGCATAGCCGGAACGCCGTTTCGGTGATCAGCCCGATGTCCTCGGTGCCGGTCTTGGCCAGATCCAGCGTGCCGGCGCCGGGCGTGGCCACGGGGTTGGACGGGGCGGCGGCGTTGACCGCGATTCCGTCGTCATACAGTTCGGCCGCAAGGCTTTTCGTCAATCGGTTGAGTGCGGCCTTGGCCGTGCCGTAGATGCCGAAGCCAGCGGTCCGGTCGAACTCCGAAAACGGCGGCCCTGGCGGCAGGTCGCCGCCCACCGAGGTCAGGTTCAAGATCCAGCCGCGCCCGCGCTCGCGCATCGCGGGTATCGCCAGCTGGCACAGATGCAGTGGCCCGAGCACATGCATCTCCATCATCAGCCGGGCGCGCCGCTCGGGAAACCCGTCGAGAGGCCGCAGGAACGTCACCGCGGCGTTGTTGACCAGGATGTCGGGTGCGCCCACGCCGTTGACCACCTCGGCGAAAAGCCGTTCCCGGTCTTGCGCTTGGGACAGATCTGCTTGAACCGCAATGGCTTTCCCACCCGCCGCGACAATCTCGTCGCGTGTTTGGCTCAGCGACCCCTGGTACTTCGGATCGGGGTCCATCGTGCGGGCGGTCAACGCCACCGTCGCTCCGCGTTCGGCCAGGCGCGCGGCGATTGCCCTGCCCAAGCCCCGGCTGCTGCCGGTGACCAGGGCCACCAGCCCGTCGCAGCGTTGCGCGCTCATGATCCGCCTCTCCGAACCCGTCCGTCGATCTGAAAACGGCTTCTCCGTATCAGAGAATGCCATTATCGCCGGTTGAGCGAAAGTCTGGGCTCGACGCGTTTCGTCAGCGCCGAAGCCGCGACCGGCCCGCCTTCCGGCGTAGTGCATCCAGGGAGTAGGCGCCGCCCCCGGCGAAGACGAGCAGGAAAAATCCGAAGCAGAACAGGATGGCCAGCGCTCCGCCGTTGCCTGCGGGCGGATCGGCGACGGGCCACAGCGCCTCGGGTTGATGACTCGAGAAGTAAGCGACCGCCATCTCCCCCGAGGCGACGAACGCGGCGGCGCGAGTGAATAACCCGCCGGCGATGAGCAGGCCCGCGACGATTTCGATCAGCCCGGCATACCAGCCGGGCCAGGATCCAACTTCGACGACAACGGGCGATGGGACGGGCCAGTCGAAGAGGCTCCTCGACCCGTATGCGGCGAAGAGCAAACCGTAGACGCACCGAAACAGGCTCAGTACGGCCGGGGCGTAGTAGGCCAGTCTTTGGTCGAGGTTCGTCGTCACGCTGGCAAGGTTACGGTTGCCACCCGGGCGATCGGCGGAGACGACGCCATTCGACGCACCGTCAGGTAAATACGTACGTGTGCCCAGGCAGGCAAGGAGGCGTTGTGACCTATCTGTTTCTCCTCGGCGCGATATTCGCCGAGGTAATAGCGACCAGCATGCTCAAGGGCACCGAAGGCTTCACCCGCCTGTGGCCGACCGTGGTGTGCCTGATCGGTTATGCCGTCTCGTTCGCGCTGCTGGCGGTGTCGATTTCGCGCGGTATGCAGACCGACGTCGCCTACGCGTTGTGGTCGGCCATCGGTACCGCCCTCATCGTGTTGATCGCCGTGTTGTTTCTCGGCTCCTCGATATCGCTGTCCAAGATCGTCGGGGTCGGCTTGATCATCGCCGGCGTGGTCACGCTGAACCTCGCCGGTGCGCACTGACCGCGTCCTGCGAGAGCCGTCCGAAACGGACTAGGGTGGGCGCGCACGCAACGACGGCAGGAGAGATGTGAACCTACGCTTCCGCGAACTCGCCCTGGCTCCGGTGATCATGGTGCTGGCGCTGCTGCTCGCCCCGTCGGCGTCCGCCGACACCTACACGGACCAGCTGGTGAGCAGGTTCGACAGCGAGACGCACGTGGTGGTCGACCCGGGGGCCCGGCCGCCGCTGCAGAATCCCGACAAGCTGAACCAGCAGATCCTCACCAGCTCGTGGACGTGGAGCTCGGACCCTCCGGTCTGGGTGGCGGTGGTGTCCCCCGCCCAGAGCGGCGTGACCACGCCCGACGCCGTTCACGCCGCCATGCTGAGCCGCAACCCCAGGTTCAGCGGCGTCATCCTGGTCATCGACTCCCGCGGCTACCACGTGCGCGCCTACAACGTGCCCAAGGCCATTGCCGACAACGTTGATCAATTCATGAATCAGTCGGCGAAAGATCACCACAACGACCCGTACGGCGCCACGAGTGCCTTCGTCGGCAAGCTGGCGAGCGCCAACGCGGTGTCCCGCGGACCGGTGACCACCTCTCCCGTCGCTCACCAAAAGCACGACGACTGGACCTGGCTGAAGGCGACGCTGGTCATTTCGGGCATCGCGCTGGCCATGGCCGGCTTGCTCTGGTTCGGCGTGCGCCGAAATCGTAAGCACCGCAAGGACAATGAGGCGCGCGAGGAGATCAAGCAGGAGCTGATCGTGGCCACGTCGAATGTCAGCGATCTCGACAACGCCGTGCTGACCGATAGCGGCGCGGATGTCAGCGCCGAGTCGTTGAAAGCCAACTCCAGCTTGTACGACGCCCGAAACGCTTATGAGAAAGGCGATTACGGGGCCGCACGGGCGCATCTGCGGGTGGTGGAGTCCACGGTCGCGAAGGCCAACCGGAAGCTGGACCCGCGGCGCACGCCCGACGTCGCCGCCGTGAATTCGGTGCCGGCCGCCGATCGTAAGCAGGCCACGGTGCGCACCACGAACCCCGACACCGGTGAGTCGGTGACGATCAACAACAACAACTACAGCACCGCAGCGCAGCCCGGTTACCCGTACTACTACGGCGGTGGCTACCACAATGGGATGTTCTTTTACCCGGGCTATTACCCGTACGCGTTCTGGGGCCCGGGCTGGACGTGGGCGCTGACCGACGTGCTGCTGATGGACGCGCTCCTGGACGACCATTGGGGCGGCAGTTACGAGCGCGGCTTCGAGGCCGGCCGCGATTCCGCCTTCACCGATGCCAATAGCTATGGCTATGACGATGGCCAGGCAGCCGGTTATGACAGCCCGTCGGCGGACGTGGGGTTCACCGGCGGCGACGCCGCATTCTCCGGCGGCGGCGACGTCGGCTTTGGCGGCGGGTGGGACTCCGGCGGCGGCTGGGACTCCGGCAGCTCCGATTTCGGCGGCGGCTCCGATTTCGGCGGCGGATCGGACTTCGGCGGCGGGTCCGATTCGAGCGGTGGCGGCGACTTCGGATTTTGATCGCCCGGGATGTGATCATCAGCCGGGACTTTCGGAGAAAGCGCTCACGTACGGTGTCGCAACGACTGGGGTAGCGTTCTTCGCGAGCCTTCGGTAATCCCACGGCGAAGCAAGGATCGCAGCATGAGTTCGTCTTTATATGGTCTGCTGACCGCACTAACCCTTGTCCTGGCGCTGTCGTTGGCGGCCGTCGCCGCCGTGTACGTAAATCGCCTGGAGCGCCGCACGGCTGCTCCCGTCGGTGAAGACATCCGGAGCGCCAAAGCGGTCCTGCACAAAGTGCGGAAAGGCGAACCGATGTCACGGCAGGAGTTGAACTACGCGAAGCAACTCGTTGCCGATCGTGGCTCCTTGCTGACCCTTTGCATCCCGGGCGCCTTGTTCATGCTGGGCTGTTTTTATGTCTTCGGCAGTCTCTACCACTTGCATGGAGCGACTCCCTCCGAGCGGACCTTCCTCGGGGTGATCCCGATGTTGACCTCGACGAACCTCGCCATTCAAATCCGCCGCCACGCAGGGTTGAAGCGGCGGCTGAACAAAGTGTCCTGACCGAAGACAAGGCCAGGCATCCCGTGCGCTCACGGGCCGCCGGATGGGCCGGCGCGCCTTACCGGCCGGGTCCGGGTTGCGGTGTTTCTGGTCTTGCACAATGATGTGTCAATTGGGCACATGACCGTCTACTATTTGGCGGGCACCAGGGCGAGAGCGGGGGGGCACGAACACGATGTCCGTACCGGGTCGCGAGAGATGATCCGATGAGCCCTCGTTCAGTCGGGCGGACAGTGCTTTCGCGTATCTGGATGCCGTTGGTCGCGGTGGTCGCGGTGGGTGTGGGCCTGCTGTGCATGTACAAGGTGCATCAGTTCTCCGAACCGGAGCCGGTCATCACCGTCAACGGTCCGCAGGCACCCGAAGAGTTCAACCTCAAACGGATCACCTATGAGGTGTTCGGTTCCGCCGGGCGAGGCGGGAAGCTCGTCTACGTCGACATCGATGGCCATCCGCACGAGGTCGATATCACGTCTTTGCCCTGGTCCCACACGGAGACCACCACGCTTACGGTGGCATCCGGCAGCATTTCGGTGCACGTTCATGGCGGTCAAGTGGGTTGCCGGATGCTGGTCGACGGCGTTGTCCGCGACGAGCAATCCGGTGACCATCAGGACGCCGACGTCCAGTGCAGGGTGAAGTCGGCATGACCGAGCACCGCCTCGACGAGCCCCGGGTCAAACGTCCCTTCATCCCCAGGATGGTCCGCGCACTGGCGATACCGATCATCTTCTTCTGGGGGCTTCTCGCGGTCACCACGAATACCTTTATGCCCCAAGTGGAACGGGTCGCAGAAGAGCTCGCCGGGCCGATGGTCCCGCACTACGCACCCTCGCAGCGGGCGCTGCTGCACATCGGCGAGAAGTTCCACGAGTCCAACTCGACCAACCTGACCATGGTGGTGTTCGAGGCGAACCGCCAACTGGGCGACCAGGACCACCGGTACTACGACGATTTGATGCGCCGCCTCGAGCGCGACACCAAACACGTGCAATACGTGATGGATCTGTGGGGCAAGCCATTCACCGCGGCCGGGGCGCAAAGCGTCGATGGCAAGTGCACCTACGTGCTCTTGCGTCTCGCCGGCGACATCGGCCAGATTCAAGCCAACCAGTCCGTCGACGCCGTCCGCGACATCATCAAGAAAGACACGCCGCCGCCCGGGCTCAAGGTCTACGTCAGCGGTGCGGCTCCGCTGGCCTCCGACACACTCGCCATCGCCAATGCCAGCCTGAACAACGTCACGATCGTCACGATCATCCTCATCGTCGTGATGCTGCTGTTGGTGTACCGCACGCCCGCCACGCTGTTGGTGCCCCTGCTCGGAGTCCTCATCGAGATGCTCGTCGCGAAGGGCATCGTCTCGACCCTGGGGCACTACGGGTACATCGAACTCTCGTCGTTCGCGGTGAACATCGTCATCGCGTTGACCCTCGGTGCGGGAACGGATTACGGCATCTTCCTGATGGGCCGATACCACGAGGCCCGACAGGCCGGCGAAAGCCGGGAGGACAGCTTCTACATCGCATACACGGGTGTCGCGCCCATCATCATCGGGTCCGGCCTCACCATCGCCGGCGCGTGTTACTGCTTGACGTTCGCGCGCCTCAACTACTTCCACACCATGGGGCCGGCCGTCGCGATCACCATGCTGTTCACCATCGCGGCGGCGATGACGCTGGGTCCGGCGGTCTTGACCGTCGGCAGCCTGTTCGGGATGTTCGACCCGAGAACCAGCGCCAAAGGGTATCTCTATCGGCGCATCGGGGCGAGCGTCGTGCGCTGGCCGGTGCCGATCCTGGTGGCCAGTTCCGCCGTCGTCATGCTCGGCGCGATCTTCGTGCCGAGCTACCGGCAGAACTACGACGACCGGCAATACCAGCCGGCCAGTGCCCCAGCGAATCTCGGCTTTCAGGCCGCCGATCGGCACTTCCCCAAGAGCAAGCTGTTTTCCGAGATGCTGATGATCGAGACCGACCACGACATGCGCAACTCGGCCGACTTCATCTCGCTCGATCGCGTCGCCAGGGCTTTGATCCGCCTGCATGGGGTGGCGATGGTGCAAGGCATGACGCGGCCGTTGGGCCGGGCGCTCGAGCACGCCAGCATTCCCTACCTGTTCACCACGCAAGGCAGCGGCAATGGTCAACAACTCCCCTTCAACAGGGAGCAGAATTCGAACACCGACGCGCAGGCGGAGATCCAGGCGCACTCTGTTGCCGTCTTGCGCAAGGAGATCGGCTTCTTCCAGAAGGTGTCCGACGAACTGCACCAGACGGTGCTCACCGTCGAGGACCTGGAAAGGGTCAGCAACGAAATCAACGAGGAGATCGCGAACGTCGACGATTTCTTCCGCCCGATCAAAAGCTATTTCTATTGGGAGAAGCACTGTTTCGACATTCCGATCTGCTGGTCGTTCAGATCGTTGTTCGACGGGCTCGACCAGATCGACCACCTGGCCGAGGACATCAAGTACGCCAGGATCTCCCTCGTGGAGGTCGATAAGGCCTTCCCGCAGATCATCGCCCAGCTGAAAGCCACCGCCGACGACACGGAAGCCCTTCAGTCGAAGTTGGTCAACAGCTACGGCTCGGCGGATCTACAGTCCATTCAAACCGAGCAGACCTACGACGATTCGATCAACGTCGGCAACGACTTCGACAAGTCCCGCAGCGACGACTTCTTCTATATCCCGCACGAAGCCTTCGACAACGAGGACCTCAAGGCGGGCATGAAGCTGATGATGTCGCCGGACGGCAAGGCCGCCCGCTTCATCGTCACGCACGAGGGCGACGCCATGGGCCCCGAAGGCGTCGAGCACGTCGAACAGTTCCCCGACGCGATCAAGACGATCCTGAAGGAGACGTCGCTGGCCGGCGCCCGGGTCTATATCGGCGGTTCGGGGTCCAACGACAAGGACATCAAGCAATACGCGATGTCGGATCTGCTGATCGCGGCGATCGCGGCCTTTGTGCTGATCTTCTTGATCATGCTGTTCATCACGCGAAGTCTGGTGGCGGCGTTGGTGATTCCGGGCACCGTGGCCTTCTCCTACGCCGGGGCGTTCGGCCTGTCCATCCTGTTCTGGCAGCACCTCATCGGTCTGCACCTGCACTGGCTCGTCCTACCGCTGACGTTCATCATCCTGGTGGCCGTCGGATCGGACTACAACCTGTTGTTGATCAATCGGGTCAAGGAGGAGCTGCACGGCGGGATCCACACCGGTCTCATCCGCGCGCTCGGCAGCACCGGCGGTGTGGTGACGTCGGCCGGTTTGGTGTTCGCCTTCACCATGCTGGCCATGCTCACCAGCGATCTGAGAACGATCGGGCAGGTGGGTTCGACGGTGTGCATCGGCTTGTTGCTCGACACCCTGATCGTGCGCTCGTTTGTCGTGCCGTCCATCCTGCGGATCCTGGGGCCGTGGTTCTGGTGGCCGACGCTGGTGCGCGCCCGTCCGCTGCCGCAGCCGTGACCGGCCGACGAATCGTTGACCGGGCCGAACGCATCTCGTTGATGTGCTGACATGTCGACGAAACGCGTGCGACGACCCGCGCCGTCTCGCCGCCGTCGCCGCCGTCGCCGCCCAGATTCCCGCCGACAAGGGCTACCTGAAGATCTGATGAGAGAACCTCGGGCGCGCTGGCGGCGACGGGCATAATCGTGTCGTGAAGGGGTCCGGCACTGCGCTGCCGAAAAAGCGTGCCGGATCGCTGCTACCCAGTGAAATGGCGCAGGCGTCGGTGATGGGTGCGCTGTGTGCGGCGATCGCCATCATCGCGGTCATCCTTCCGCACGCGGGTTGGCTGGGTCTGCTGGGCACCGTGCCGATTGGGCTACTTGCCTATCGGTATCGGATCCGGGTCCCGATCACCGCGGCGATCGCCGCTGGTGTGATCTGCTTTTTGGTGGTCGGCTTCAGCGGCGTCTTGACGGTCGCGCTCTGCGCCTACGTCGGCGGACTGGCCGGGATGGTGACACGCCGCACCCGCGGCACGCCCACCGTGATCGCCGTGTCATTTGTCGCCGGAGTCGTCCTCGGCGGGGCCGGCGTCATCGCGTTGACCGTCCTGGCGCGGCTTCGGCAACTGGTGTTCGACACGATCGCGGCCACCGTAAACGGAGGCGCGGCGGTGATTGCCCGCGTGCCGCACCTGCAGGCTGGTGCGCAGGAGCTCAAACGGTTGCTCGCCGAAGCGCTGAATTATTGGCAGTGGCTGGTCCTCGGATACGCGGTGGTCGCGATCATCGGCGCCTCGGTCATCGGCTGGTGGACGCTGTCGCGGGTGCTGCAGCGGCTAGGCAGCATTCCCGATGTGCACAAACTGGACGCACCGCTTCGCTGCGGGCCGATCGCGCCGGTCCCGGTGCGGCTGGACGAGGTGCGCTTCCGCTACTCGCATGCCGATCACGACGCGCTGCGTGCGGTGAGCTTTGACGTGCAGGCGGGCGAATACGTCGCGGTCACCGGAACGAACGGCTCCGGGAAAACTACGCTGGCACTGATCCTGGCCGGCCGCGAACCGACATCGGGCACGGTCGAACGTCCGGGGGCGGTCGGACTCGGCGAACTCGGCGGCACCGCGGTCGTCATGCAGCACTCGGAAAGCCAAGTGCTGGGCACGCGGGTCGCCGACGACGTGGTCTGGGGACTGCCGCCCGGCAAGACCACTGACGTTGGCCGGTTACTGCATGAAGTCGGGCTTGACGGCATGGCCGAGCGCGACACCGGCGGGTTGTCCGGCGGTGAACTGCAGCGCCTCGCCGTGGCCGCGGCGCTGGCGCGGGAGCCGGCACTGCTCATCGCCGACGAGGTCACCGCGATGGTCGACCAGCACGGCCGGGATGCGCTGCTCGGCGTGCTGTCCGGGCTCAACGAGCGTTATCGAACGACCCTGGTGTACATCACCCATTACACCGACGAGGCCGGTGCCGCCCACCGCACGATCAATCTCAGCGCTTCGCTGGATAACACCGCCATGGTCGAGACCGCGGCCGCGCCCACGCCGACGCTCGCCGCGGGCCACCAGTCCAGCGCGCCCATGCTGGTACTCGCCGGTGTTGGTCACGAATACGCCAGTGACACCCCCTGGGCGAAGACCGCTTTGCGCGGTATTAGCTTCGCGGTGCATGAGGGCGACGGGCTCCTTATCCACGGCGGCAACGGCTCCGGTAAGTCGACGTTGGCGTGGATCATGGCCGGACTGACGGCGCCGACCAGCGGTACCTGTCTGCTCGACGGACGCCCGATTTCTGAGCAGGTCGGTGCGGTCGCGCTGAAATTCCAGGCGGCCCGGTTGCAATTGATGCGTCCCCGTGTCGCCCTGGAAGTAGCTTCGGCGGCGGGCTTTTCGCCCGACGATCACGATCGAGTGGTCGCGGCGCTTGCCGTCGTCGGGCTGGATGCCGCGGTGGCGAAGCGGCGTATCGATCAGCTCAGTGGCGGCCAGATGCGCCGCGTGGTCCTGGCCGGATTGCTGGCGCGGTCTCCGCGCATCTTGATCCTCGACGAGCCGCTGGCGGGGCTAGATGCCGCCAGCCAACGCGGTCTGCTGCGGCTGCTCGCGGATCGCCGTCGTGACACCGGTCTGACCGTGGTGGTCATTTCGCACGACTTCGCCGGACTGGAGGAGTTGTGCCCGCGTACCCTGCACCTGCGGGACGGTTCGCTAACGGCGGAGGCGACGGCCGCCCGGGACGAAACGGTGGCGACAGACGCCCCGGCCAAGCAGAGGCCCGCTCGTCGGCGCCCCGTTGTGCTGCTGCGGCCGGTGCCGGGCAGCTCACCCATCCACGAGTTGTGGGCTGGAACGAAATTGCTTGTCGTCTTTGGCATTTCGCTGTTATTGACATTCTTTCCCGGCTGGGTGGCGATCGGGCTCAGCGCCGCGTTAGCGGTCGCGGGAGTACGGCTCGCGCGTGTTCCCCGCGGCGCGCTGCCGTCGGTGCCGCGATTGCTGTGGATCCTGCTGGCCATCGCCGGTTTCGCTGCGGCGTTGGCCGGAGGCAAACCCGTGATCCAGGCGGGAACGGTCTCGCTGGGTCTCGGTGGCCTGTTGGATTTTTTGCGCGTCACCTCGCTGTCGCTCGTATTACTCGGCCTGGGCGCGCTGGTGTCGTGGACCACTAATGTCGCCGAAATTGCGCCCGCGGTAGCCACTTTGGGTCGCTTCCTGCGACCGTTACGAATCCCCGTCGACGACTGGTCGGTTGCCTTGGCGCTGGCCCTGCGCACCTTCCCAATGCTGATCGACGAATTCCGGGTGCTGCATGCCGCCCGCCGACTGCGGCCGCATATCACACCTCGCACCCGTTGGGCCCGTCTGCGGGGCACGGCGGCGGAGGTTATCGACCTGGTCGTCGCGATCGTCACCGTCACGCTGCGCCGCGCCGACGAGATGGGTGATGCGATCACGGCCCGTGGCGGCACCGGCCAGATCTCCGCGGCCCCCTCGCGACCGAAACCGGCGGACTGGCTGGCGCTTTCGATCGCCTTGGCAGTGTGTGGGACCGCCGTGACGGCCGAGCTCGCGTTGTTCGCCGGCCGCTGACTCGAAACGGGCTCAGAACCGCGCCAATGCGGGCACGTCCGCCAACGCACAATCCGGGATGCCTTCGGCCGCTCGCAGCAAAAAGTTGAGCTTCGCGATGCGCTCGCCAGACCGCGGTGCGCCATTCTTCTGAAACGGCGCCCCCAGGCCCACCGCCAGGTCCATCACCACATCGTCGATGACGCCGCCCGAGCGGCCCGAAGGGATGGCCAAAACGCCATTGCGCCTAGCGTATTCGAAGCAATCCAGGGCCTCGGCGATCGTTCCGACCTGGTTGGGTTTCAGAACGAACCCACCGACTGCGGACATCTCGACGGCGCGCCGCAAGCGGGCGCGGTTGGTGACGATCAGGTCGTCTCCGAGGATGATCGAGCGGTGCACCGTCTGGACCGCTTTGGCGAATCCGGCCCAGTCATCCCCGTCCAGCAGGTCTTCGATGAACAGCATCGGGAAGTCCTGCGACAGCGCCCGGGCATAGTCGATCAACGCCTCCGCGGTCACCCGCTCGCCATTGAATGCGTATGTCGCAGAGTCCCTGTCGTACACCTCGCTCGACGCGCAGTCCAGGGCGAACGCCATGATGTCGGCGCAGCCGGCGCGCTCGACGGCTTCGGCCAACACTTCCAGAACGACGTGCGGGTCGCTGGACGGCGCGACGTATCCGTACGACGACGCCAGCATCGGTGCGCGGCCCAGGCGCTCGGTGAGCACCTCGCCGAGCGTCTCGAACAAGCCCACGCCTTTCTCCACCGCGGATTCGATCGAGTCCGCGCGATAGGGCACGACGAGAAACTCGCTGAAGGTCTGGCGGACATCGCCGTAGTGACCGCCATTGATCATGTTGAAGCTGGGTATCGGCACGGTGGCCGGCGGTTCGAGCCCGAGCAGCGCGCCGATATAAGTGTACGTGGGTGTGCCGGCCGCGGCGGCGGCCGCCCGCAGCAGTGCGATCGACGTGGAGTAGATCGCGTTGCCGCCGAGCCGGTGCTTGTCCGCCGTGCCGTCCAGGTCGATCATGACCCGGTCCAGGGAGCGGGGGTCGTCGAGTTTCGCGCCGATCAGGGCGGGGGCGATCTCGTCGGTCACCGCGGCGATGGCGCGGTGCACGCCCAGCCCGTTGTAGTGGGTGCGATCCCCGTCCCGCAGGACGAACGCCTCGTGTGAACCCACCGAACTGCCCGTCGGTGACGCGCCGCGACCGACAACGCCGGTGTCCGTGGTGATCTCGACCTCGAGCAGGGGCCGGGCTTTGCAGTCCAGCAGTTGGCGGGCGATGACGGATGCGATCTTCACCATCGACCTCCCGGACCCAGGATCTCAGCGTAAGACGGCAGCACTGAGAGGTCACTGAGAAGCGGCGTACTAGAATTTATACAGGACTCATTTGTGAAAACCTCGTGCGAGAGATCAAAGGAGATCTTCATGCGGCCGGTGGTGAACCTTGATCGGTGTGAAGGCAATGCCTACTGCGTGAACATCGCGCCGAATGTTTTTCGGCTCGACGATGACGACTACGCGGTGGTCACCGCGGACCCGGTGCCCGCCGACCAAGAGGCGCTGGTGGAGAAGGCCATCGCCGAGTGCCCGCGCGCCGCCTTATCCCGCGAGGACTAGCGCCTGACGACGGCACCACGTACCGACCGCGGGATCATCCGTGCTCTTCTCGGATGCCGAACGTGTTGACGGCCAGAGCAAGCAACAGGTATCCGCCGATGGTGAACGTCAAATCCATGCACTGCTGCTGGGTGAACAACTCGCCCAGCAGATCCCAAGTCCCTTGGCTGATGGTGTTGTCCGCGGTGAGATCGTCGACGGCGCGGATCACCGCCTGGTCGGTGTGGTCGGCGCAGCTGCCGGACCGAATGCCCTCGATCTCGGGTTCGGTCAGGCCCGCGCGCAGAGCGATCGGGATGTGGTGCGACCACAGGTAGCCGCAATTGCTGCGGTGCACCACGCGCAGCAACGCGACTTCGCGCACCCGGGGCGACAGGGTCGAGCGGGTGAGCAGGTAGGCATTGAACGGCAGGTAGGCCGCGGTCAGGTCGGGGTGGCGGACCATGGTCGACAAAACATTGCCCGCGCCAACGGGATTCGCCCGCTCGGCCGGGATCAGCGACGCCAGCGCGGCGCGGGCTCGCTCGTCCCACTCGTCGGCGGGTAGCGGTGTCAGGCGCAGCGGATGCTCGTCGGCCGCGGCCATGCTATTGGATCGGTTCGTCGCCGAGCACGGTGGTGCGCAGCATTTCTCGACGGGACTCCGGGTCGTACGGGGCGGCGCGGTGCAGCACCCCGCGGTTGTCCCAGATGACGGTGTCGCCGATCGACCAGCTGTGGCTGTAGACCTTGTCCGGCACCGTGGCCCGCTCGAGGAGTTCGTCCAGCAGGGCGCGTCCCTCATCGAGATCCATATCGACGACGTAGTCCGCGGAGGCGCCCAGCACCAGCGACTTTCGGCCGCTGCGATGCGTCCACACCAACGGGTGTTCGTGGGTGCGACGGGATCGCCAGCGCTGCACCTGTTCCGGCGACGGGTCGGGGTAGACGCGACGCTGGGAAGCCTCCAGCGAGTGCACCACACGCAGGGCGCCGAACCGCTCCTTCTCCGCGTCGCTCAGGGCGTCGTAGGCTGCGTACGAGTTGGCGAATTCGGTTTCACCACCCCATTCGGCGACCTGTACCGCCGACAGCACGGTGGCCTTCTGCGGGCATTCGTCGCCCAACGGGGTGCAGCCGTCGATGTGCCAGTCGAAGGTGGCCTTCAGGTAGGCGGCCGAGGCGTTCTTGGACTTGTCCAGCGTGATCGGGTAGATGCCGGCCACCGGATGGTGGCCGTCGGAGGAGTGGTCGATTTCGCCGAGGCGGCGGCAGAAGCCGACCTGTTCCTCCGGGTCGAGTTGCAGGCCGCGAAAGACCAGAACCCCGTTGTCTTCCAACGCATCCAGCACCGCTTCACCTACCGAGTCGTCTCTTGCCAGGGCGGCCGGCTGCAGGCCGGCGACCTCGGCACCGACCGACTCGGTGAGTTTGGTGATGGTGAGCAGACCCATGGTCGGTCCTTTCGTCAGGGCACCGGTCCGCAGGTGCGGATCATGACGGCGTCGGCGGCATCGACCGGGGCGGGTTGATGCATGATCTCCACCGCCATGGCGACCATGATCAGCGAATAGATCATGTGCAGCAGGTTCAGCGCGTCGTCGGGCACATTGTCGAGGGGAAACTTGTCGCAGTAGTCGATCGCCTCTTCCAGGCGCGGGAAGAACGCGTCGTAGAATTCCCGCAGCTGGGGCATCGACGCGTTGACCCGGGCGTTCCAGCGCTCGGTTTCGGTTGCCAGGCACCACGTTTGGGCGTATTCCTCCAGCTCGGCGAATGCGCTGGGCAACATGGTCTGCATGGTCACACTCCCACCGAATCCTGTTCGCGGCGATAGGCTTCGACCCAGTCGACGGCGACCTTGTGCAGATGGCGCACCAGGATCTCCTGGTCGTTGAGGGGAAACTCGTCGACGATGCCGTATTCCAGTGCCGCCTGCGTCCCGCCGAGCATCCCGGCGTCTTGCAACGCGAACTCCTTCAACACCACCGCGGCGACTTCGTGCTCGATACGCTCCCGCACGGTGCGCGCCGGATGGAAGTAGGTGTAGGCCTCGAACCGGTGCGTGTTGTGTGAGGTGGGCCAGTACCGGTACAGCAGATACCAGCCGCCATAGATCAAGATCTCGATGTTCGGGAAAATCTGGAAATTGCTGATGCCCCAGGGCTCGATCCGCCCGGGATTGAGCCCAGGTGGCAGTTCGCCGATGTCGGGCGTGCGCCACGGTCCCACCAGCCCGCTGCGGGTGGCCCGCTCGATCGGGTACATGTATTCGGGCGGCAGCAGCCAGCGGCGCCGCCCGGCCGTGGAGACCAACCGGTGCGGGCCGTCGAGTTGGAAATGGCCGCAAGTGAATCCGGCGTTAAGATCACGCACCTCGGCGGGCACCTGCTGGGAGTGCAGCGAGGGCACGTGGTAATACTCCTGGAAGGCGTCGGCGAAGATCTTCCAGTTGCTGTTGTTGTGGGCCACCCACTCGTAGCGTTCGGTCAGCTTGCCGAAGGGATAGTCGTCGAGGCCGGTGATCATTGGACCGAGGAACTCACGCAGGCCCTGGCGTGGTTCGGGGTCGAAGTTGATGAAGACAAAGCCGTTCCACACGTCACAGTGCACCGGCCGCAACCCGTACTGCGCGAGATCGAGGTCGAAGAACTCCGTTTCCTGCTGGACGAATTTCAACGCGCCCTGCAGGTCGTAGCGCCAGCCGTGGTATTTGCAGGTGAACTGCCGGCATGTCCCGCGGGTCTCCTCGCCGGGAAAGTCGTTCCACACCAGTTTGTTTCCGCGGTGGCGGCACACGTTGTAGAAGGCGCGGATGCGCTCGTCCTTGCCTTTGACCAGGATCACCGAGACGCCGGCGACCTCGATCTCCTTGGTGAGGTAGCTGCCGACACGCGGCAGCTCCTCCACCCGTGCAACGTTGAGCCACGCGCGTTTGAAGATCGCTTCGCGCTCGAGTTCGTAGAATTCCCGGGACGACGAGTCCTTGAAAGACACCGGGCCGGTTCCCAATTCGGGATAGTGCTCGGTCCAGGAGCCCTCCGGGGGCCTGCCTGCTCTGGTCATCGGATCCTCGCTATCACATCACCGCTCCACCGTTGACGCCTAGAACCTGGCCGGTGATGTACCGGGCTTCTTCCGAACATAAAAACCGCACGGCCGCGGCAATGTCGGCCCCGGTGCCGAGGTAGCCCAACGGGATATTGCTGGCGATCTGCTCATTGGACGGCAGGTACCCGGCGGCCTGGCCCCGGTACTGCATCGGGGTCTCGATGCCCGAGGGCGGAATGTTGTTCACCGTGATCCCGTGCGGCGCATACTCTCGGGCCAGTGACTTGGTCAACGTGATCACCGCGCCCTTGGACGCCGCGTAATGGGCGGCGAACGGGGAGCCGCGCTGGGCGCTCGAGGACGAGATCATCACGATCCTCCCCCAATTCGCCTCCATCATGTCCGGCAGCGCGAGCTGGCAGCAATGAAAGGTGCCGGTGAGGTTGACGTCGATGATTCGAGACCAGTTCTCGGCGGTGATCTCCAGGAAGGGTGAAAAGTCGAACATGCCCGCGCTGGTCACCAAAACCGTCACCGCGCCCAGCTCGCTGCGCACCTTCGCGAAGGCCTGCTCTACCGCGGACCGATCCGTGACGTCGGCGCCGGCCCCGAGCGCGGTCACGCCAGCGGCCCGCAGGTCGTCGGTGACGCGTTGCGCGGCATCCTCGTTGACGTCGAGCACCGCGACTTTCATTCCGCGCCGGCCCAATTCATGACAGGTTGCCTCGCCCATACCCGAGGCGCCGCCGGTCACCACCGCGACCCTCGTCATCGACCCCGCTCCACCATCGACCGCCTTCTCGCTCACTCGTAGACCACCCGCACCGTGGGACTGGTGGGCAGGGCCTGACACGTCAACACCCAGCCCTCCTCGACTTCATCCGGCTCGAGCGCGTCGTTGTTGATCATCCGGGCGCTGCCGTGCGTCAGGCGGGCCATACATGTTCCGCACGAGCCGATCTCACACGAGGACGGCGCCCGCAGTCCGGCCATCCGGGCCGTCTGCAGCAGCGTGTTACCCGCATGGTACGGCGCGGTCGTCGTCGAGCCGTCCAGCACGATGGTGACCTCGTCGGTCACCACCTCGGTGTCCGGCGGCGCCGCCGCGGCTACGTCGTCGACGTCGAAATGCTCGATGTGCAGGCGATCGGCCGGCACGCCCGCAGCCGATAAGGCGTTTCGCACGATATCCATGAATTCGTTTGGCCCGCAGATGTACACGTCGGCGTCTCCGGCGTCCGCGACGAACGCCTCGATGTCCGCCTGGGTGACGAAACCCCTGTTGTCGTCGAGATGATGGTGCAGCACGAAGCGATCGGCGTGCCGCGCGCTGAGCGACGCCAACGCCTCGTCGAAGATCACCGATTCACGGTTCCGGTTGGCATAGAAAAGTCGCGTGGCCCGCTCGCCGGACGTCAGCGCCGTACGCACGAGCGAAAACACCGGCGTGATGCCGCTTCCGCCGGCAAAGGCGATCAGCTCTCGATCGCTCTCGCGCAACACGAAGCGGCCCTGCGGTGGCAGGGCGGGCAGCTCGTCACCGGGCGTGGCCGTGTCGTTGAGCCAGTTCGACACCACGCCGTCGCGGTCGCGTTTGACGGTGATCTGCAGATCCTCGCCCAGAGCGGGTGACGACGACATCGAGTAACACCGTCGGTGCTCGCGGCCGTCGACGGTGACCAGCAGCGTCAGAAACTGTCCGGCTTGGTAGCCGAACCGCTTCGCGCTGCTCTGCGGAACGTCGAGAACGATCGACACGGCGTCGCGCGTCTCGGAAACCACGCGCTTGATCCGCAGTGGCACAAAGCCATCCGGCAGCGCGGCGACGTCGACGCCGCCCGATCCGGCCTCGTTCACCGCGGCCGGACCGACGTTCGCGGCCGCCCGAATTTCACCCATCCCGGCCACAGTATCAACTACTTGCGATTAGTCTCAAGTACTAGAGATTGGCGGCGTCCGTCGATGGCCGCGCTCGCGCCGTCCGGGGCGGGGTCAGCCGTCGACGTGGTCGTTGAACAGTTCATGACCGGTGCCCTTTTCGACGACGCGGCCCAGCAACTCGCGCAGGGTCCGCTGCTCTTGCTCGGTCAACACCCCGAACACCTCCTGGTGTGCGGCGATCGCGTCGTTCACCACCGTTTCGGCGACCTTGCGCCCCTCCCCGGTCAAATAGGCCCGCAGGATGCGTGCGTGCTGGGGGTCTTGCTTTCGTTCCACCAGACCGCGACGTTCCAGCGCGGTGAGTGCGAGCTGGACGCCTTGCGGGCTGATCAGCAGACGCCGCGCCAATTCGGCGCCGGATAGGCCTGGCTCGTTGGCCAATTGGCGCAGCACGCCGATCTGGGCGGTGCTCACACCGTGTTCGCGCATCGCCTCGTTGATGGTGGTCAGCGAATAGTAGAAGGCCTGCTTGAGCAGCCACAGGATGTTGTCGGTGAGTTCCATTTCCCGCCTCCGTTACGCCGCGGGGCTTTTGTAGATCTGCCCGTTTTTCATCACGAAGCGGACGTCGAGCGTGGCGGCGATGTCGTCGAAAGGGTCTCCGGGAACGGCGATGATGTCGGCCAGGTAGCCCGGCGCCAGCCTGCCCAACTCGTCATCCGCCTCGATCAGCTCGGCAGCCACCACGGTGGCCGCTCGGATCGCTTGCGCGGGAGTCATGCCACGTTCGACCAGCGCGCCGAGCTCCTTGGCGTTTTGGCCATGCGGGATGGCGGGTGCATCGGTGCCGCATGCGATTCGCACGCCCGCATCGATTGCCTTGGGCAACATCGACTTTGCGCGGGGGAACACCTCGAGCGCCTTCTTGCGCAGCTCCGGCGCGATGCGGTCGATGGCCATCGCGTCGGTCAGATACGTGGTCGACACCAGGAACGTGCCGTGGTCGGCCATCATTTGGATGGTCTCGTCGGTCGCCAGGAAGCCGTGTTCGATGCAGTCGATCCCGGCGCGAATGCACGCTTGGATGGCGCTGTCCCCGACGGCGTGCGCGGCCACCCGGACTCCAGCCCGATGGGCCTCGTCGGCGATCGCCGTGAACTCGGCGTCGGAGTACTGCTGGGCCCCCGGTGCGGTGCTGTGTGACATCACCCCACCCGAAGCCGAGACCTTGATCAGCTTGGCGCCGTGCCGGATCTGGTAACGCACGCAGGCGATCACGTCGGGCACGCCGTTGGCGATGCCTTCGGCCACCGACAGCGGCATGATCCCGGGAGCCAGCCGCTGGAACACCGTCGGGTCCAAATGCCCGCCGTACGGGGTGACCGCATGGCCGGCGGGATAGATGCGCGGCCCGACATGCCAGCCCTGGTCGATGGCGCGCTGCAGCGCCACGTCGAGCAGATAGCCCCCTGTCTTGACCATCAGCCCCAGATTGCGCACCGTGGTGAAACCTGCCTCCAGGGTGGTGCGTGCGTTGACCGCGCCACGCAGCGTGCGATACGCGGGGTCGTCCTGCACGCCATGCATGGGCGCCGGCAGCCCCTCCGGACCGCCGGGGCCGCCGATGAGCAGGTTGAGCTCCATGTCCATCAGTCCCGGGAGCAGGGTCACGTCGCCGAGGTCGATGACGGTCGCCGAATCCGGAAGCGGCTCTTGCGGATTGATCGCGGTGATGCGCTCACCGTCGATCACCACTTGCGCCGGCGTGTGAATCTGGCCGGTCACCACGTCACCCCACCGCGCCGCGCGCAGCACCGTGGTCATGGAACGGGCTCCGACACGCAGTCCAGCGTCGACGCACCCGAATCGGGGACGCGGGGCTGCTTCCAGCATTCCACCGGGAACGACACCATGATCATGGAATACAGCAGGTGCATCAGATTCTGGACATCGTCGGGCAGGTCGTCGAGAGAAAACTTGTCGCAGAACGTCAGGGCCTCTTCGGCCCGGGCGGTGATCGCGTCGTAAAAGGCCTTCATCTGCGTCATGGAGCTGGCCAGCCTCTTGGCGTAGCGTTCGGGTTCGCTGGGCAGGCACCAGTCGGAGAACGGTTCGAGGTCGGCGAATTCGGGGGGCAGCATCGGCATCGCGTTCACACTCCTGCCGTAGAGGTCCGGCGATAGTCGTCGATCCAGGCCGCGGTCTCCTTGTGCAGATGACGGATCAGGACCTCCTGGTCGCACAGCAAGAACTCGTCGATCACTTGGGATTCGAGCATCGTCTGCGTCGCCTCCAGGGTGTTGGCGTCCTGCAACCCGTATTCCTTGAACGACACCGCCGCCAGTTCCTGGGCCACCCGCTCGCGCGGGGTGCGCGGCGCGGGGAAGTACAGCGTGCCCTCGAACAGGTGGCTGTTGTAGGACGTCGGCCAGTAGTGGTAGGTCAAATACCAACCCTGGCCCCAGAACAGGATGACGAAGTTGGGGAACAGCTGGAACGAATCCAGGCCCCACGGATCGCATTTCGCGGGGTTGAGCCCGGCGGGCATCGGCCCCAGATCCGGCTTGTCCCAGGGGCCGAAGAGCCCGCTCTGGCAGATGTCCTCCATCGGCTTGCGCATCTCGTCGGCCATCTCCCAAGCCCGCACGCCGGAAGTGCTGACCAGGCGGTGCGGCCCGTCCAGCCGGTAGTGCGGGGCTTCAAATCCCGCCTCGGCGGCCGCCTTTGAGTACGCGGTCGGCGACTGGTTCGCATGCAACACGGGCGCGTGATAGAACTCCTGGAACGCGTCCATGTACAGCTTCCAGTTCGCCTTGACTTCCGAGCGGTAGTACCACCGCGACGTCATCTTGTCGAAGGGGTACCCCTCCAACCCGGTGATCATGGGCCCCAAGAACTCTCGCAACGATTGCTCGGGCTTCTTGGCGAAGTTGACGAAGATGAAGCCTTCCCACACGTCGCAGTGCACCCGTACCAGGCCGTAGCGACTCTTGTCGAGGTCGAAGAACTCCTCCTCCTGCTGCACGAAGGTGAGGTTGCCGTCCAGGTCGTAGCGCCAGGCGTGGTATTTGCAGGTGAACTGCCGGCACACGCCGCGCGTTTCTTCCTGCGGCATGTCGTTCCACACCAGCTTGTTGCCGCGGTGGCGGCACACGTTGTGGTAGGCCTTGATACCACCAGATGTGGTGCGCACCAGAATGATCGACGTGTTGACGACCTTCAGCTCGCGGGTCAAATAGCTGCCCTTGCGCGGAAGCTGTTCGACGCGACCGACATTGAGCCAGGCGCGCTTGAAGATGGCTTCGCGTTCCAGCTCATAGATCTCCGGGCTGATGGAGTCCTGGTAAGACACCGGATCGGTGCCCAACTCGGGGTAATGCTCGGTCCAGCTGCCCTCCGGCGGTTTGGGGAATCGAGCCATGATCGCTCCTTAAGCAGTCCACTCTCACCGGACCTTCGCCGCGCAGCCTCTCGCCACAGTCGCTGTCTGCGCGAAACGACCACCTGCGCACCGGTTTCACCGATCCCCTGAGAGCTCCGTCACGGCCGACGGTATATCCTCGACCCCATCAATAGCAAGTAGTTGATATTGGCATCGGGAGGCACGGATGGACCACAACCTCGGAGTGCGAACCGCCGCTGGCGATCGGGCGCGGCAGCGGGCCGGCGTCGTGCAGGTCATCTCACCACATACCGAGGAACCCATCGCCGAGGTCGACGCGGCCGGGCCCGACGACGTCGACGCTGCGGTCGCCGCCGCGCACGCGGCGTCGCCGCGCTGGGCCCGCAGCGAGCCGTCGGAACGGATCGCGGCCATCCGGCGCCTGGCCGACATCTACGACCGGCGCCGCCCCGAGATGGCCAACACCATCAGCGCCGAGATCGGGGCACCGATCAGCTTCGCCCAGCGCGCCCAGGTCGGCCTGCCCGCGTTCATGATCCGCGCGTTCTGCGACTTGGCCGAGAGACATCCGTGGCAGGAGAGCAGGCCCGGGTTCTTCGGCACCGACGTGCTGGTCCGCAAAGAACCCGTCGGCGTCGTCGCGGCGGTCGTGCCCTGGAACATGCCCCAGTTCCTCATCGTCACCAAGCTGGTGCCCGCACTGTTGGCCGGCTGCACCGTCGTGCTCAAGCCCGCACCCGAAAGCCCCTTGGACGCGCTGCTTTTAGGCGAGATGCTCGACGAGGCCGGTCTGGCACCCGGCGTGGTCAGCGTGCTACCCGGCGATGCGGCGCTCGGCGCATACCTCGTTGCCCACCGCGGAGTGGCCAAGGTGTCCTTCACCGGCTCCACCACGGCGGGCCGCGCAGTCGCCGCGGCCTGCGCCACCAACCTCACCAAGGTCAGCCTCGAGCTCGGCGGCAAGTCCGCGGCGCTGGTTCTCGACGACGCGGCGCCGGACAAGGTCGCCGCCGGGGTGCGATCGGCCAGCCTGTCCAACAGCGGGCAGATCTGCAACGCCCTGACGCGCGTCCTGGTCCCCCGAGCGCGTCATGACGAATACGTCGACGCGCTCGCCGCCGAGATGAGCGGCCTTCGCGTCGGCGACCCCAGCGACCGCGAGACCCAGCTCGGTCCGTTGGTCTCGCGTCGCCAGCAACAGCGCGTGCGCGACTACATCACCATCGGCCAGCAGGAGGGGGCGCGCTTGATCGTCGGCGGCGCCGACATGCCCGACGGACTCGACCGCGGCTGGTACGTCCAACCCACCCTGTTCGCGTCCGCCGACAACGCCATGCGGATCGCCCGCGAGGAGATCTTCGGCCCCGTCATCACGGTCATCCCCTACCGCGACGAGGACCAGGCAGTCCAAATCGCCAACGATTCCGACTACGGGTTGGCCGGCTCGGTCTGGAGCAATGACACCGACCGGGCGATGGCACTGGCCGCGCAGATACAGACCGGCACCGTCGGCATCAACCAGGGCTACACGATGGATCCGTTCGCGCCGTTCGGCGGCGTCAAAGCCAGTGGATACGGCCGGGAACTCGGGCCCGAAGGGCTCGACGGCTACCTCGACACCAAATCGATCGCGGTCGCGCCTGGCGGCTAGGTAACTACCCGGTTTCGCTCGCGACGTACACGGCCACGTACCCGATGGGGATGCCGGTCCATGTTGCGATGCATTCGCGTGCCGCCGGCTCCACGGCGGTCCGGCTGCCGGCGCGGGTGGCCCTGCCGATCTCGGGAATCCGGATCATCCATCCGTCCGCGTCGCGGGCGATGTCGATATCGAAGCACTGACCGACCATCGGACACTTCACGCGGTGAGCCGCCCGCTGTCGGCGGGTGCTGCGCAGCGATTGGCGGCGCAGCAGAGTGGGCTGAACAGACATGTCTGCTTTCGGTGAGTCGCGGACGAACCGCGGGCAAGATTAATCCGCATCGAGGCGAAAACCTAATCGGCGATCTCGGCCGGATAACGGCGAACCGTCGGTCAGTGCGGAACGCCCTTCGCTACGCCGCGGCGGCATCCGACCGACTCGTCGCGCCGGACCCCCCGAGGATGAGCTGCGCGGCTCAATTGTGTTCGCCTCGAATCGATTCCACGTAAGTGGCGGACGACATCGAGGACGCGATCGGCTGGCCCATTGATGCCACCGTTCGGGGCCGAGCGCGCGTAGTTGACGCTGCGAGTGACCGTTATGAAAGGTTGTCCGAAACTTCTGGCCGCGCCATGCCTAGGGAGTTCGGACGCAAGATCTGCCACCCGGCGCAGGTTTGTGATCTGGACCACATCTAGCGATATGATGTTGCGCAGATCACAGTAGGGAGATTTCATGGTCGACGTGGATCGCTCTAAGAAGGCCGTTATCACCCCTCGGGCCGGCGCGGCCGTCAATTCACACCGTGTGCTCGTCGCCGTCCTGACCGTCACCGTCCTCATCTGCGCGATCGTGGGTGCGATCGCGGCCGCGGCTATGGGACAAACCACCGCCGCGCTTCTCATCGCGCTGGTGGGCGGTGGGTGGTTCTCGGCCGCCGTGCTCTGCTAGCCGCGAGGGCAGTGCGGAAGCCGGTGCAGTGCGTCGGGATCGCTCTGCACCCGCAGCCGGCGCCGTCCGCCCTCTGCGGTGTCCACGCCGATAGGTAACTCGTCGCCGCGCTCGCTGGACGGATCGACGAAAAGCTGCAGTTCGTCGGAGTCGACGAACAACACCGCATCATCGTGCGAGAGCGTCCATGGGTGGCCATCGGTGGGCCATCGGCCGCCGATGACCCGAATGGCGTCGCCGTCCCCAGCCTCGTCTTCCTCCTCATCGGCCATCACGCAATCGACCCATAATTTCGCCGGTACCGGACGGAAATACACCGCGAGGCGCTGGCGGTTGAGGTCCAGGCCGATCGGCATACCGATGGGCGGCAGCGACGTGCCCTCGGGCTGGTCGTTCAGCGACTTCTTGACCTGACGAGAACCGACGCCGGTGCCGAACCAGTCGATGGTCAGCACGGTGGTGATGTACTGGGCGATCGCCAGGGTCAACAATCCGCCCGCACCGGCGGCGCCAACGCCGGCGGCCCCCGCCACCCAGGTCACCGGCAGCGCAAGCAAACCGACGACAGCCGCGGCGCCCGCGGCAGTGGCCACCTTTCCGGCCGTTGTCAGGCTGAAGTCCGCATTCACGTCCGGCTCGGAGTTCTGCGCCGGCCGCACCCCCACGGTTCGCGGCAGCCGGTCGAATCGCTCGCTGACCCTTTTGACTTCCGCTTCGTATTCCTCCGTGCTGAGGTGACCGGCGCGCTTCTTCTGTCCGGCCAGACTCAGCGTCTGCTCGAGAAGCTCGATGGTGTCGACGTCGGGTCCCAGCAGCTCTTTGCCCTTCGGGTCGCGCGGGATGTCGCCAAGGCCCATCTCGTACACCACCTTGAAGGTGGCCTTGAAGTCGTAGAGTTTGGTGTCGGCGCTCACCGTGCCGTCAACCACCAACCGGCCGTCCTCGGTTCGCGGCACGATGTCGGCGCCGAGGGCGTCGAGGCTGCGGTCTTGACCGCCGATGCTGATCGTCTTCGGGCCCGCCAGCGCGCACGCCGCATCGGGGTCGAAGTCGCCCTCGTCGAGATCGAAACTGTTCATCACGGTGTCCCGGACCTGCCGCAGAATGCTCCACCCAGTGACGGCCAAAGCCGCCCTCTCATAAGGGTTTTCGGCGAGGACCGACCCGGGTAGTTCCTCCCCGGGCGGCAATTCGCGCAGTGTCTGCAGCTGCACGACCATCGATTCCTCGGCACCCTCGCCGACCTCGAACCGCTGCACGACGGCGTCGAGTTCCTTGATCGTGCTGTCGTCTTGGGCCTCGGGATCGACGTCCACCGGTGACGGCAGCAGCGCCTGAATCCCGTTGTCCCCCATCGCCTCCAGTTGCGGGCCGACCGCGTCGGCGATTTGGGCGGCTAGCGAGTCGAGCACCCTGGTTCTGGCTTCGTCATCCGAGAGACCGGGGTGCTGGAGTTTCTCGAGGTTCACCATCAGCTCCCCGGCGATGCTGTGGGTTATCCAATACGCCTCGGCGTAGTCGAGTTCCCAGCTGATGCGCGGGTCTTGTCCGTGGAAGACCGTGACCCCGTCCGCACGCCGCTCGACGCGCGGACCGAACAGCAACCCGACGTACTGGTCCGGCGATGGGGCGGCCACCAGGACGGGAGCGTCCTGAGAGGTGAAGTTGAGGGCGATCGTCTGCTTGCCCGGCTCTGTTTGGTGCGGTTCGAGTTGGTCGTGAATTGTCAACCGCCCGAACAGCGGAATCTCGTTGTACGCAATCTCGCGCGACTCTCCGGAACGCGGACCGTCCGGGATCGTGATCGTCGCCGGGGGTAGGGATACCAACGGGATGCAGGTGACCGAATCGATGACGATCTTCGAATCGAAAATCACCAGGTCAATTGCGAAGTGCCGCGGCGGGTCGCGGAGTTCGCCGTCGGCTGCTTCCTGCCACAGTCGCTGACGAGAGTCGCGGACGAACCAGACGCGATCCAGGGTGAGGTCAAGGGTGGCCGTCGCGGAGTAGCCCGTGCCGTCGACGGACTGCGTGTACTTGTCACCGCTGAACATCTCGGCCGTCTGATCCTGCACGCGCTCGCGGTGAATTTCGATGATCGTGTCGGGGCGATGCATGTCATAACTCCGTCCCTGGGCGTACGCGCGACGCCGTCGTCGCGTATGCGGTCATGTCGGCCCGATCAGTGGACTCCGGTCGGCTTGTGGATCCTGTACCCAAAAAGGGATGTCTCGAGTCGCCCCAGGCGCACTGAGTAGTCGCGGTGGTTCGCCTTTGTCAGTCCGGTCGGCGCGGCGGAAATTCGGCGCGCTTCTCGATGGCCTCCCGGTAGGCATGCACCCGGCCCGGGATCGTCCCGAGCACCGCGATGGTGCGGCCGTCCCGCCCGTAAGCGCCGACGAACTGCCAGCCCTCCGGATTGCCTTCGATGATCTCGACAGCGTCGTAATCGGTTGGCACGCCCAGCATTTGCAGCTTGATGTCATATTGGTCGGACCAGAAGTACGGCACCGCGGCGAAGGGTTGGGCGTGCTCCGGCCCGGCCAGCAGCGTGCGCGCCGCGGCCTGACCCTGGCGGGCCGCGTCATCCCAGTGTTCAGTACGCAGATGGCGCTCGTACAGCGGGTGCCACCAGCGCGCCACATCCCCGGCGGCGACGACATTGCCGTCGCCGGTGTTGCCCTCGGCGGCGCCAGTTGCGTCGCAGACCACCCCGTCGTCCAAACGCAGACCCGAGCCGTCAAGCCAGGCGGTGGCGGGCGTGACGCCGAGCCCGACGATGACGACATCGGCTGGGACCTGCGAGCCGTCGGTGAGTCGAACCGCTTCGACCCGCCCGTTGCCGGCGAATCCGTCGACACCCACGCCGACGCGCAGGTCGACACCATGTTCGCGATGCAACTTCGCCCAGCAAGGCGCCAGTTCCGCGCCTAACGCCTGAACGAGCGGTCCGGGGGCCTTCTCGACAAGCACCACGTCCAGATCGAGCGATCGGCAGGTCGCGGCGACCTCGCTGCCGATAAACCCGCCCCCAACCACCACAACCCGGGGCCGCGAGCCGAGTCGTTCCCGAATGCGCAGACAATCCTCGACCGTCCGCAACAGCAGCACCCCGTCGGGGGCGTTGCCGCCCGGCCATTCGCGCGGCTCGGCGCCGCTGGCGACGACGAGCCCGTCGAAATCCACCGACAGGTCCCTGCCCTCGTCGCGGACCCGGACGGTATGTGCGGACATGTCGAGGCCGACCGCGGTGGCCCCTCTGAGCACCCGCGCGTCCATGTCGAACTGTGGCGCCATGTCGACGCCCGCCCGGTGCACCTGACCGCTGAGGAGCTTCTTCGACAACGGTGGGCGATGGTAGGGCGCCTGCCGTTCGGCTCCAACGATGGTGAGGGCGCCGTCGTAGCCGTCCTGTCGCAGCGTCTCTGCCGCACGCATTCCTGCCACGCCTGCGCCCACGACGACGATCTGGCGTAACTGTCGAGTTGCGGGCATCGCGTCAGTCCTCCTCCACCACGATCGCCCGGGTCGGGCAGGACACCTCGGCAGCCTTCAACGGTCCGCGCAACTCTCGCGGCGGGTGCTCTTGCAGCAGGTGCAGCCCGTCCTCTCGCACGTCAAATACCTCGTGGCACAAGCTCATACACACGCCATTGCCGTCGCAGGTATCGAGGTCCACCGAAACTTTCATCGAACCGCGGCCTTTCCTTCCAACTGCGCCCGTTCACGGGCGGCCTTCGCCGCCGGCGAATCCTTGATGTATTCGACCGCCATCTCTGTGACGGCTTCGGGGCCCGGGTGATGATGGGGCCGCATATACCTGGCCGGTTGCGTCACCATCAGCTGCCAGGGACCCGGCAACTTGTACTCGCGCGCCGCACGCAGCCAATCCCGCCAACGCCACTTCTGGTCGATGGTCGGGTCGTGGGCCATCAGATATTTCGCTCCGGCAATCCACCACCCGTAAAACAGCGGCGTCGTCATCAACATCGAGAAGGCCCTGATGAAGTAGTTGCCGCACACGTGCTGATAGACGTCGAACACCAGTGAGCGGTGTTCGACCTCCTCGGCCCCGTGCCAGCGCAGGAGGTCCAGCATCATCGGGTCGGTGCCGGCGTAATCCAGACCGCGGTTCTGCAGCACCCATTGGCCCAGCATCGCGGTGTAGTGTTCCAGCGCCGCCACGTCGGCCAGACGCCGATACAACCACCACCGCTTCATCGCCGGCGGAAACCACTTCGGCGGGTCACCCAGCGCCACCGACAGCATTTTCCGCAGCCGCGAGGTGTACGGCTTGGTGTCGATTCCCTGTTCGGCCAGATGGTCGAGCACCACCTGGTGCGCCCAGGCATGCCAGGACTCCTGCTGGATGAACGGTTTGATCGCCGCCTCCAGCTCCGGGTCATCAACCAGCGATGACGCCTCCAGAACGGCCTTGATGAAGTGCCGCTCGCCTTCGGGCAGCAGCAGGTGCAAGACGTTCATCATGTGCGTCGAGAATGGATCGTCGGGCACCCAGTGCAGCGGCGTCTCGGACCAATCGAATCGGACCATCCGGCGATAGCGCGGGTGTCCGTCGTGGTGAAGTTGGACCTCCGGCATGAAAACTCCTCTCGCCGACCGGCCGGTAGCCGGTTGAACCTTGGTTCCTTGACAGAAACGGATCGACCCGCGTCCGAGTCGGACTCCAAGGGCGCCATTTCATTGCGAACAACCGTTCACTCAGTTGCGTACCCACGCGAGCGCGTGCCTATGCATACCGGCGGTACCAGGATGCTTGTTATGTTGCGCAGGAAACTGAACAAATCTCCTGGGCGCAGCGTTCTACGTCTCGTTTTGCCCGCCGTGTCCGTCGCGCTGGTGTGACGTTCGGCGACCAGCGTCACCCTGCCGTGACGCTCGGCGGGCAGAGGCCGCTGCGGGCCCACCCGAGAAACGGTCACCAGAGGCTCGGCCAGATCCGCGGGCGCCTGCCCCACATTGGTTCTCGATGGTGATGCGTGCGCATTCGTCGCTCACACCGACAGTTCTGCGTGGCTTATCGCCGACCCGGCATATTCATGTTTTTGCCCGATCATCGGTGATGTTGATGAACGACGGGTGCGATCGGTATGGCGCACTTACCGGCAAGTATTGCGCTGTGCACCAACGTTGTTCACTGATCGTCAGCCCTTGACCCGGGACATTTACGAGCTTGCGTCGAAACCGCGACTCGGAGCCGGCACCGAGCGCCGAGGGCCCACCATCACTGGGTTCATACGCGGGCTACGAACTCGGACGTGTAGTACTCGAGCGGGTTCTGAGAATTCGGGTTGGGCCGAGTTACGTTGACCCACACACCGGTTGCGCCCGAGCGGATAGCCGTTTGCAAAGTCAGCGTCGCCTGGCCGCTCGCATCCAGGTTTAAAACCGAGGACGCGGTTCCGGGGTCTCCGGCACCGCATGTCGCGAATGAAGGTCGCGGTACCTCGATCAACGTGACGTCGTACTGGCTTCCCGGCTGATCGGTGTTGACCAAACTCACCTCGGCGACCACCGTAGCGCCGGCGGTGCGGATGCGCGTTGATCCGCGAGCATACCCTGTCCGCGGGGTTTGAGGCGTCACCGAGCTTTGACTGAAGTCACACCGCCGAAGTACCGAATGCAAAGGAACCTCCGTGCTGGCGCCCGGCTCAGCGGCGGCTATCCCAGCAGGAACCATCACAGGCAACAGCATCGAAGCGGCCAGAACCGCAGCAGCTTTGACGCCCGTGATCGGATTCATCCTCCCGCCGCCTTCACCGGTCGTCCACCGTCGAAGATCCTAGGAAATGCCCGCCCGGAATGAAGCCCAAGATGCCGATCTCCCCCACCACAAAAGCCGCCATCTGAACCGGCGTCCACCGCTCCCTCGGTGAAGCGACCCCATCCGGAGTAGTAGTCATGAACCTCCGCCTTCCTCCGCTCGGAATGGTGGCCCGCGTGTACCCGCCCGCTTGCCATGCAAACTTCCCAGAAAGCAAGTTCGTCGACTGCTAGTCAGCCCTTCGGAGGCAACGATTCTTCATACGATCATCACGGCAACGCCTGGAGTACCGGCGCCGGAACTTCGATCGAAGAAGTCGAGTGCTGCGCGCATCGCGGCGTCTCCATTGGAGATGTAGCTCGCCGCTCGCCGCATTTCTTCAGCATCTTGGGTTTGGGTAGCTCGGACGCAGTAGGGAAGACCGATTTCGTAACTGTCAACGGCGTCGTGCAACGTGCTGTTCAACACAGGCTCCGGGCTCGGAAGCTCTTGACGCACTTCGGCAACCGCACTGCTGGCCGAGCGGCACGCTGCGCCCGTCATGGCGATGTCGTGTCGAGCCGCAGCGGTGGCGATGTTGTTCCGCGCGGCGACCAACTCATTTATTGACGAAGCGGATTTATTCAGCCATGTAGGCAACGACAAGGGCCTCGATGACGCCGCCCCGCTCGATGATGGCATCGCAGCGCTGTCCGCTGAATCCGAGCGTCTAGCAGAAGAGTGGTGATGAGCCCAGGCCGACAGAACAACGATCACAATCAACAGCGCGCCCCAACTCGCCAGCGTGAATCGCTGCTCGTACTGGTACCTATTGATCTTGTTGCGCGGTCTGGTGACGTCGTTGAGTGAAGATTCCAGGCCGACGCGGTAAAGGCTGGATCTGGCCATGACTGAGTCCCTTGATCTGGCGACTCGCAGGCAACGCGGGTCTGCGGTATTCGCGTCCGATACTCTCGCCGATCTGCGCCACTACCCTTTGCACCCCGCAGCCTGCGACCGGGAGGCCAAAGACCTGACCAATGCGGACGGGTCCACAATCGGCCGAAATAGGCGGTGCATGTGGCTTAGCAACCGAAGGATCTAAGACCTCGGACCGTGCGTACCCGCCCATCCGGCAACTAATCGAGTAGGTTGCCCACTGTGTCGCGGGAAAGGGCAAGCCGGATCGGCCCGCCGCCATCGCACACAAATGTCGAGACGTGGTCGACTTTGCGCACCAGGCGATCTCTGAGCGAGGTCGGCAGCAGCGATCAGTATCCGTGCTGAGTCTGCATCCCTAGCTGCGCAGCGTGAGATGGGGGCTTTGGCCGTAGCACTGGCGATAGTAGACCGCGAACCGCCCAAGATGCGCAAAGCCCCAGCGCCGGGCCACTTCTCCGATTGTGGTCGTCAGGTGGTTGCCGGCAACGAGGTCGCAATGGACATTGTGCAGGCGGACCCGGCGCAAGTACTCCGTTGGGGTGCAGTCGCGATGCTTGCGGAACATGTATTGCAGCGCCCGAGGTGTGACATAAACAGCCCGCGCGATCTCGGCGGCCGAGATATCACGGTGGGCGTTCTCATCGATGAAAGCGATTGCGCGGCGAAGCAATACCGGGGTGCTGTCATGCCGGTCTTCGATCGTGGGTTCCAGCAGTGCACTATTGGGCAGCGCTGCCAACACGCTAGCGGCTAGGTGCTGTCCGGCGGTCCCCACCACCAGTGGTGAATCACGCGCCTCCGCATTGGCGAACACCAGCTGGTGAAGGTAGCCCATCACGGCGCTGAGTTGCCGTCCTGCAGACTTCGTGGCTGGCCTTTGCCCCAATAATCGCACTGGCCCGCGGTGACCGGTCGGCGCTGCTGCCGCGACTCGATCCAGCAACGCAGGATCGAACATCACCAAGTCATACGATGCCTCACGAAGCTGACCCGAGAACGGAAGCTCCGGTGGAGAATACAGCGTCACATCCCCCGGCGCGAATACTTCACCGGGCCGTCCGTGAGTGTTCTCGACGATGCTTCCGGACCGTATTCGGCACAGACAAACCCGCTCCAACGGATCGGCCTCGAACGCCAACGTGTAGTCCACCTCGAGCGTGTCGGCATTGATGTTGCCAAGCCACCTCCGGACAACGCGCGCCGAGGATCCTTCACCGTCGCCACTCATGCGCAACCGGGTGTAGACGCGATTTAGGAAATCCTCGGTGACGTCCAAATTGTCGCTGGCGAATTCCACGTCCTCCACGTCGGCCCTCCTTCAACCCTTGCGCCGCGTGGAAGACCCAATATACCTGGCAGCGCAGTGCGCTGCCCCCATTCAGTCGTACCGCCAATATCCGAAACACGAAGAAAGCAGCAGTCAAAGCGAAAGCTATTCTCGCGGTTCGACCGGCGTGACGAAATGCCGTTAGCGTCGGGTCGTGCCCGTCCAGGAGGACCACGTCCCCAGTTGTAATGGCGGTGCTTACCAGCGCATCGCCGCTCTTGCACGAAGCCTGCAAGACACCAGCCACGGCACTGCCGGCTCCGCTATGCAACGGATAGTCGACTATGCGACGAGCGAAATCGAGGGGGCGCAATATGCCGGCGTCACGCTTACGACCGTGGACGCCGGCGTGCAAACCCCCGCAACGACCCATCCATATCCCGCAATACTGGACGCCCTTCAACAACGCCACCGCCAAGGGCCCTGCCTGGAAGCCGCCTGGCACCAACACACCGTCCGCGTCGACGACCTCTCCACCGAACGGCGCTGGCCACACTATGTCCGCGACGCCCTCAGGGTGACGCCGATACGCTCGGTGCTGTCCTTCCGGCTGTTCACCAGCGAGCGGACGATGGGGGCGCTGAACCTTTATGCCGAGCGGCCCCACGCAACCAACAGCACGACAGAAGAAATCGGCTACGTCTTGGCCACTCACGCCGCGCTGGCGTGGCAGGCGGCGCGGCGAGAAGACCAATTCCAAAGCGCGTTGGCCAGCAGGGACGTAATCGGGCAGGCAAAAGGAATTCTCATGGCGCGCTTCAATATTAGTGCCCTACAGGCATTTGAGTTGCTCAAGCGCCTCTCCCAAGAGCGGAACACCAAGCTAGCCGATATAGCCCATCGACTCACCCATCTCCGCGATTTCGATTGCCTCTGATTTGGTCGCGGCCCAATGAACTGCGGACCTTGACGATGCTGTCGCCACTACATCACGGAGGAACCGGATCCGGCCCAACGGCATCGATTATCCAATCGGCTAGCGGGTATCCGCCGGCGTGAAGTTCGCCTGCTCGCCCCGCCCGACCGTCGGTGTCGAATGGGAGTTCGCACTGGTGGACAGCCAGACGCGTGACCTGACCAACCAAGCCGCTGCGGTTATCGCTGAAATTGGCGAAAACCCCAGGGTGCATACGGAATTGCTGCGCAACACGATCGAAGTGGTCACCGGTGTGTGTGACAACGCGGCGGAGGTGGTCGATGATCTCCGCGGGACGTTAGGGTCGGCTCGACGCATCGTGCGAGAGCGCGGGATGGAGCTCTTCTGCGCGGGCACCCACCCGTTCGCTCAGTGGTCGTCGCAGGTGCTGACGGACGGGCCGCGCTACGCCGAGTTGATCAATCGCACTCAATGGTGGGGCCGGCAGATGTTGATCTGGGGCGTACACGTACATGTGGGTATCGCTTCGGCGGACAAGGTGATGCCGATCATGACTTCGCTGCTGAACTATTACCCGCATCTGTTGGCGCTGTCGGCGTCGTCACCGTGGTGGGCGGGCGAAGACACCGGTTACGCGAGCAACCGGGCGATGCTATTCCAACAACTGCCCACTGCTGGTTTACCCTTCCATTTCCAGACATGGCCTCAGTTCGAAGCGTTCTTCCATGACCAGCACAAGACCGGAATCGTCGATAACGTCGATGAAATCCGTTGGGACATACGCCCTTCCCCGCGGAACGGAACGGTCGAAATACGCATCTGCGACGGAGTGTCCAACCTGCGGGAGCTTCAGGCGCTGACCGCGCTAACCCATTGTCTGGTAGTCGATCTGGACAGGCGGCTAGATGCCGGTGAAAAGTTGCCGACCATGCCGCCCTGGCACGTTCAGGAAAACAAATGGCGCGCAGCACGTTACGGCCTGGATGCGGTTATCATTCTGGATGCCGACAGCAATGAGCGGTTGGTGACCGAGGATCTGGACGACGTGCTGAGCCGGCTGGAGCCGGTGGCGAAAAAGCTGCATTGCGTCGACGAGTTGGCATCGGTGTGCGGTATCTATCACCCAGGCGCGTCATACCGACGGCAGCGTGACACGGCTAAGCAACATGGGGGAAGCCTCACCGCAGTTGTCGACGCTCTCATTGCGGAAATGGATATATAGTCGCCTCCTGGACGCACGACTTCACAACGCATCTCCCTGCGGTGTCCCGTCATTGGCGGATTCTGTACCGATCGGCGCGTAACCGTTTTGTTGGCGCCGAAGCGGCACCAGCGGCAACGCCAGCAAGGGAAACAGACCACAAACCGCCCAGGCCAACGGATAACCAGCAGCCATGATCAACTCGGCGAATACCGGAGGTGCCGCCGCTACCACCAGACGCTCGAACGTATTCTGCTTGCCCAGCGCCCACCCACTCCAGAAAGGTCCGGCGATCTCGGGAATCGTCGTGAACGGCAGACCATTATCGCCCGTTATCGCCGATGCGGCGACCATGACTGCCACCGCGATTCCCCAACCCAGCTGATCGGTGAGCGCCAGCACCAACATGACCACCGAGGTGACGATGGCGATCGGTCGGAGCGGACGCATCCGCGAGCCAATGTGATCCGCCCACCTACCCGCCGCGATGCGCGCCAAGGCGCCGACCAGTTGCGAGAATCCGACCATCGCGCCGGCCCAAGCCAACGACAATCCGTGCTCGCTCGTGAACCAAACGAGCATGAAGGTCAGAACCACCGGCTGGGGCACCATCAGCAGGGCCGAGGCTATGTGGATGCGCCACAACCGCGTCTTTCGGTAAAGGTCACCCACTTCCCGCACGTTGACTTTTTCCCGTTGCGGGCGCGGTGGATCGGTTACCCCGATGAGGCTCGCGACCGCTGCCACAGCGCACAGGCAGGCAGGGAACAACAGCGCCGCCGATAGATTGCGTTTTGCGAGCTCCGGTATGACCAAGGCCGCCAGAGCAATGCCGAAAGGCTGTGCGGTCTGGCGGATGCCCATCACCAGGGCACGCTGGTGCGCGGCAAACCAGCCGGTCACCAGCCGACCGCTGGCTGTGATGCAGCTGGCGGCCGACATTCCGCCGAGAACCAGAAACGCCCCCATCGCCATCATCGAGTGCATCGACGCCGCGGCCAGACCCGCCGTCGCCGTCAACCCCAGACCCAAGGTCAGGGTTATCCGTTCACCGATGCGGTCCAGCAGGTAGCCCCAGGCGATCAGGGTCAACATCATCCCGAAGCTTGGCATCGAAGCGAGGAGGGCCGCCTCGGACAGGCTGGTGCCGCGATGGGCCAGGGTGGGGATCAAGAACGCGACGCCGTTGATGAACACGTTGGCCGAAAGCGACGCGAACTGCGAGACGCCAAGCATTGACCAGCGCCTGGCGGTGCTGACGTCCGGTGTCAGTTGGGTCGTCAAAGCGGCATCCCCTCGGTAGGTGCAACGGCGCGTCGGTGGGCCGAAATGATTCGTACGCCATAGATGACGGCGCTGGCGCCGAACATGATTGCGGTGAGCATGAGCCACCGTCCGAGGAAGGGCTCCTGTGTCAGTCCGGTGTCCTCAAAATATTTCTCGGCGCCCTGCTTGATGATGTCCGGCGAAAAGATGAGCAGAATCAGCCCCGATCCCAGGGCAGGAACCCGTAGATGGTTGCGGGCCGACACCCGTGGCTTACTGCGCCGGTTGGCCGGCGGGCTGAGGAGCCGATCGGCTAGCGCGTAGATCGGGAACAGCACCAGATCGTGGAAGACGATCGCCGCAGCGAACCACAAGGTCATCGATTTCCACCAGGTGCCTTCCGGCTTCCATAAGGTGAACGGCCCGGCCGTGAAGATCAGATAGCCCAGTAACGCGAAACCTGACACCATGGTCAGCAGGTGCACTGGAGTCGACCCGTAAACGTCGCGGAAATACGTTGCTGCCTTTGCCATCTCAGTTCCCCCTGAAGTCGATGGACGTCACCCATTTGGTGTTGTGCACGCCGGGCAAAGCGGGAATTATGATCCGCGCCGGGTAACCGTGGTCGAGCGACAAGTCCGCGCCGTTGACCCGCAGCGCCAGCATCGCATCGGGATGGCCGACCTGGTTCGCCTGCAACGTGGCGCGGTTGAAGTAACCCTTGCGCCCCAATGAGGAAACCAACGTCGCGCGCGGGGCCGACACACCGGCCAATGCCGCCAGGTCGGCCAGACGTACTCCGCTCCACGTTTGAACCGTGGACCAACCCTGCACGCAGGCGATCGGTAGTCGCGCACTGTGCTGAGCCATAGCGATCAGCTCGTCGCGCCGCAGCACCAGCGGTGCCGGTCCACCGCGTAAGGTCAGCCGCCAGTTTTCACCCGTTGCCGTCGGATCAATGCCTACCCCCTTCGCCGTTTTGTTGATCCGGAAGTCATTGGGCCCCTTGCCGGTTGTGTCGCCTGTGGGAAGCATCAGCGGCAGGTGCCGCGCCAGGCCGCCGATGGTCTGTCCCGCGCTGATCAAAGCTGTCAACGCCGCGGCGCCACCGACCACCCCGAGCACGCCACGGCGACTCATCGTCGGCGGCCCGGGTTCAGCCGCCACCAGTCCATCGGGATCTGGGCGCTGAGGCAAGGTATCGGCGCGATTGGTGCGCAACACGTTTCGCAGCGGCATCGACCGCAGACCGGCGATCATGCGCGGGGTCTTGAGGGTGATGTGCATCAGAAAACCGGCGATGAAGACCCAGGCGCCGTAGTAGTGCGCGGGGAAGAAACTGAAGCCGAAGATGTAGTCGTATTGGATGTAGAGCACACCGGTGGCCATCTCGAACAGAATTCCGCCGACCAGCAACGCGATGGATAGCCGTTCGAGCACCTGGGCGATCGACCGGCTCGGCGGCCACGCGAACAGGCGCGGGATCACCGACCAGAGCTTGGCCAACACCACCGGAATGAGTACCAGGCCCAGCCCGACATGCAGGCCCTGGCTCAGTCGATACAGCCACACGGGTCGAGTGGGCCAGTCGAACGTCGGCAGCTTGAGCCACCCCACATGCACCGGCAGGGCCTGCCCGAACTGCGGTCCATACGCGATGTAAGACAACAGCCCGGTCAAAATCACGATCGGCAGCCCGATCAGCAGAACCAAACCGAACACCGAAGTCAGCCACGGTCCACGTAGCGGACTGCGCCAGCGATGCAGCCGGTCGACGCCCGGCGCGGGATGCCGATCGAGCCAGCGCCAGACCCGAGCGGGAAACCCGTAACCACCGGAGTTACCCGGCGGCTGCGAAGCGATGCTCCACCCAGAGCCTTGACGGTAAGAATCACCCATGAGCACCATTTACGTCGGCGCCGGGCCGATGCGAAGTGTCGCCGCGGGCGACAACGCCTGCGAACACCGGATCCCGCGGCCGCTGCAAAGCGTTATCCGGCGCAAACGGAATTCGATCACCAACCCGAGCCACGGTCTCTGTCATTCGCCGTCAGATACCCGAGCGGGCACGACTTACACCACGTCATCGGTGGGTTAAGCGAGGGACTGCTGCTGCCGGCCTCGTTCTGCACCACGCTGCAGGACCGCGTTGATTCCCCGCTGCGGCACCGGGAAGACCAGCCGCGCCATCCTCACCGCCGAGGGAGCCAACACCTTTTCTCGATGAGTTACAGGCGCTGACATGATCACCGTGAAGCCTTGACCTGCAAGTATCTCGGTGGAGCTAAGGGGACTCGAACCCCTGACCCCCACACTGCCAGTGTGGTGCGCTACCAGCTGCGCCATAGCCCCAAGAAGTCGTGCCCATCGAAGCTACACCACCGTTAACCGTCCATCAAAGTTGCTGTTCAGGCAGGTTCGCCGTGTGCGGAGACGGCAACGGATCCGGTTCGGAATCGGGCACCGCCCGGGTTTCCGGCGCCGCCACCCAGCCGACGGCGGCGATCAGCAGGACTACCCCGCTGATGGTGAAGCCCCAGCCGTAACTCAGCCGCTCGGCGACCCAGCCGAGCGTCATCGAGCCGACAATGGCGCCCAGGTCGGACATCATCTGCACCGCCGCCACCGGGCTGCCCGCGCGGGCCTCACTGCCGAGAATGTCGGCGACCGCCGCCTGCATCGGCGACATGTAGATTCCCGTCACCGCACCAACCACAATCGCAGCGGCCAGAAACGCCGGCAGCGACGACGCGGCGCCCAGGAAAACGGTCGCCACGCCGGACAATGTGAGGCCCACGATCATCAACGTGCGCCGCCCCATCCGGTCAGATAGGTAGCCGCTGGGGATCATCGCTATCGCGTTGCCTCCGGCGAACGCCGCAAGCGCAATGCCGATGATGCCGACGCCGCGGCCCATGACGTCGGTGATGAACAAGGGGACCAGGGCGACGCGGAGGCCGAACGCCGACCAGCCGGTCGCGAAGTTGGCCCCCAGCGACGACCAGTAGGCGCGAAACCTCAGCGCCTCTCGCATCGTCACCGTGGATCGCGTCGGCGGCCCCGGCGCGGCCAGGGTCGAATTCCGCAGGCTGTAGAACAGCACCGCCGCCACGCCGAGCAGCGCGACGCCGTACACGATGAACGGAGCGGTCAGGCCCCACCCGGCCGCCAGCGCGCCGACCGCCGGCCCACCCACCGCGCCCACCATGAACGACGTGATGAACAGGCCCGCGACCCGTCCGCGCGCGTCGGGCGGGCTGATATGGATCATCAGTCCCAGCGCCGAAACGTAAAACATCGTCGACCCGACGCCGCTGATCATGCGGAAAACCAGCAGTTGCCAGTAGGCCTGGGAAAACGCACACGCGGCGGTGGAGACCGCGACGATCAGCATGCCGCCGATGTAGATCCGCCGCTCCCCCAGGCGCTGGACCAGCTGGCCGCTGATCGGCGCAAAACACAGCCGGCTCAACGAAAAGACGGTGACCAAAAAAGTCACCGCCTTGATGCTGACCCCGAAACTGCGGGCGAACGACGGCAGCGCCGGCGAAATCACCCCGTAGCCCAGTGCGACCATGATGTTTGCCCAGCTCAGGATCCAGACTTCGCGCGGCAGGCGGGGAGAACGGAACGCACGCCCCTCCGAGCGGGCAAGCCGGAGGGAAATAGTCACCCAATGACTTTATTAACTACCTCGCGCGCGGTTTCCTGCACCTCCGCTAGATGCTCAGGCCCGTTGAAGGATTCCGCGTAAATCTTGTACACGTCCTCGGTGCCCGACGGGCGCGCGGCGAACCACGCATTGGCCGTCGTCACCTTCAATCCACCCAGCGGCGCGCCGTTGCCCGGCGCCGCGGTCAGCTTCGCCGTGATCGGCTCCCCCGCCAGTTCCGTCGCCGTCACCTGGTCGGCGGACAGCTTCGACAGCCGGGCCTTCTGGTCTCGATCGGCTGGTGCGTCGACTCGCGCATAGAACGGTGTGCCGTACTCGGCGGTCAGTCGCTGATAGCGCTGGGACGGACTCACTTCGGTGACCGCCAGAATCTCGGAGGCCAGCAGTGCCAGGATGATGCCGTCCTTGTCGGTGGTCCACACCGAGCCGTCCCGGCGCAAGAACGACGCCCCGGCCGACTCCTCACCACCGAAGCCGATGGTTCCGCCGATCAGGCCGTCGACAAACCACTTGAATCCGACCGGCACCTCGATCAGCTTGCGGCCGATGCCGGCGACCACCCGGTCGATCATGGACGAGCTGACGGCGGTCTTGCCGACGGCGATGCCGCCCGGCCACGACGGCCGCTGGGTGTACAGGTATTCGATGGCCACCGCGAGGTAGTGGTTCGGGTTGAGCAGCCCCGCGTCGGGGGTGACGATGCCGTGGCGGTCGGAGTCGGCGTCGTTGCCGGTGGCGATCTGGTAGTGGTCTCGGTTGGCGATGAGCCCCGCCATCGCGTCCGGCGAGCTGCAATCCATGCGGATCTTACCGTCGTGGTCGAGTGTCATGAACCGCCACGTCGCATCGACCAGCGGGTTCACCACGGTGAGATCCAGACGATGCCGCTGCGCGATCTCGCCCCAATAGTCCACGCTGGCCCCGCCCAGCGGGTCGGCGCCGATGCGCACCCCGGCCGTGCGGATGGCATCGATGTCGACGACGTTGGGCAGGTCGTCGACGTAGTTGCCCAGGTAGTCGTGCCGCCGCACGGCCTGCAGCGCGCGGGCCAGCGGGATGCGTTTGACCCCCGCCCCCTCGCGCAGAATCTCGTTGGCGCGCTTGGCAATTGCGTTGGTTGCATCGGTGTCGGCCGGGCCGCCGTTGGGCGGGTTGTATTTGAAGCCGCCGTCGGCGGGCGGGTTGTGCGACGGCGTCACGACGATTCCGTCGGCCAGCGCCTCGGTGCGGCCGCGGTTGTAGGACAGGATGGCGTGGCTGACCGCGGGTGTCGGCGTGTACCGGTCGCGGGAGTCGACCATGGCGACGACGTCGTTGGCGGCCAGCACCTCCAGCGCGGACACCCAGGCCGGCTCGGACAGGCCGTGCGTGTCCCGGCCGATGAACAACGGGCCCGTCGTGCCGTGCGCGGCGCGGTATTCCACGATGGCCTGGGTGATCGCCAGGATGTGAGCCTCGTTGAACGCGCCGTCCAGTGCTGACCCGCGGTGCCCCGACGTGCCGAAGGCGACCTGCTGTGCGACGTCGCCGGGGTCGGGCCGTATCGAGTAATACGCCGTCACCAAATGAGGTAGATCGACGAGGTCTTCGGGCTGGGCCGGCTGGCCGGCGCGTGGATTGGCCACCATGGGTACCAATTCTGCCCGTGTCCGCGTCCACCCGGGCTGCGCCGGTCTGGACTTCGGCCATACGCTGCGTAGCGCACCGGCAAACGAAGGGAATCCACCCAGTGGCTCAACGGGATTATCGCGAACTGGCCGCGGTGTTTGTCGGTGGGGCGTTGGGCTCCCTGGCCCGGGCCGCGCTGAGCACGCTGGTCGGCGGTGACCCGGCGAGCTGGCCATGGCCCACGTTCACGGTCAACATCGTCGGGGCGTTTCTGGTGGGTTATTTCACCACCCGGCTACTGGAGCGGTTGCCGACATCGAGCTATCGGCGGCCGCTGCTGGGCACCGGGTTGTGCGGTGGTTTAACGACTTTCTCGACAATGCAGGTCGAGACCCTGAAGATGATCGAACACGACTACTGGGGGCTGGCCATCGGCTACACGGTCACCAGCATCGCGTTGGGCCTGCTGGCGACGCACCTTGCCACCAAGTTGGTGCGCCGGGTCCGGGTGCACCGGTGACCGCCACGGCGACGACGGCTCTGGTCTGGTCCGGCGTCGCGCTCATCGGTGGCATCGGGTCGGTGTTGCGTTTCGTCATCGACCGGACCGTGGCGCGACGAGTACCACGGCCTTTTCCGTTCGGCACGCTTGCCGTGAACATCAGTGGCGCAGCGCTTTTGGGTCTCCTCGGCGGCATGGCGCTGAACAAGGAGGCGGCCCTGCTGGCCGGCACCGCCTTCGTCGGCGCCTACACCACGTTTTCCACCTGGATGCTCGAGACACAGCGGCTCGGGGAGGAACGCCGGCTGCGGGCCGCGCTGGCCAACATCGTGGTCAGCGTCCTGCTCGGTGAAGCGGCGGCGTTCATCGGACAGCAGATCGCACAGCACCTTTGATCGGGTTCGGGCTATCAGGTGTCGCGTCGACGCGGAATATCGTCGGGAGTTCGGGGCAGCACATACAGCGCCATTCGCCGATTCGACATGTCATGCTCGCCGAGAAACGCACAGCCGCCCCGTTCACAGAACTTGCGCGCCAACGCATTGCGATGATCGGGATCGAACATGATGCGGCGACACCGCGGATCGAGGGTGAAGATGCTGGTCACCAGATGCGGCAACAGGTAACTGACGTGCCCGCGTTCGATGTGATCCAAATCGGCAACCGCGACATGCAATCCCAGATCATTGGGCTCATGCTCGTAGCGACGAGCGATGGAATCCTTTGCCGCTCTATATAATTCGATGTATGCACGGTCTACCCCGTCCAGGGTGGCGATAAGCGGGCGGGAGAAGGCGCCCTCCAATTGCGCTTGGAGGTACCGATGCCACCGCTCCACCGGCCAGTCGGACTCCCATGCCTCGACCAGATGCGGCCGATTCATCCACTCCGAGACCATCTCGGCGTCAGCGTCCGGGTCGGCAACGCGCAGGCCGTACGGCTCGGGCAGTTGCGGAATGGGCGGCGGGGGGACGCTGCGGATCGCCTCGGGAAGGTCGATCAGTTCCCGCGGAAGAATGGGTTCGGCATCAGTCATGTCAACCGGCGAGCCTACGACGCTGTCGGTCTAAGCCCGTTCACCGGGGTTCGAGCAGCTTGGCCAGGACCGCGGCCTGGCTGATGTCCAGCTCACGGGTCGCGGTCACCAGCGTCACGGCTTTCCGCTTGGCGAGCTCACGGAGGTCGTCCAGCGCGCCGCTTTCGCGCAGTTCGGTCTTGTAGCGTGCCGCGAATTCGTCGAATCGGTCCGGATCGTGGTGATACCACTCGCGGAGGTCCTTCGACGGCGCGACGTCCTTGCACCAGATACCCACCCGTGGGTCGTCTTTGCGCACCCCTCGGGGCCAGACCCGGTCGACCAGGACGCGCTGGCCCTCGCCGGGGTCGACCTCGTCATAGACCCGCGCCACCCAGACCCGCCTCTTGGCGCTCACCCGCCCAGGGTATCGGCGTCCGTCGGCTCAGTAGTGGTAGGTGTCCGAGGGTGCGGGCGAGTGATCACGCTCTTCCTCGTCGATGTCCAATGCCTCGATGCCGTACGCGCGGGCCAGCTCCAGGATCTTGGTGGCCCGGGCGATACGGGGCAGATCGGAGCCGTTGCGGATTTCTCCCCCGTCGCGCTCGAACTCGGCGAAAAACTCCTTCGCCCAGGATATTTCGTCGTGCGAGGGCGACAATCCCTCGTTCACGACGGCGCATTGATCCGGGGTCAGGCAGATCTTGCCCGTCATCCCGAACTCTACGGAAACGGCGGTGGCCTCGATCAGCTTCAAAGCGTTCGAGCCGATGGTGGGCCCGTCGATGGCGCTGGGCAGGCTGGCCGCCTTGGCGGCGATCGTGAAACGGGAGCGGGCGTATGCGAGCGTGCCGGGGTCTTCTCCGAAACCGGTGTCGCGGCGGAAGTCGCCGATGCCGAAGGCGAGCCGGAAGGTGCCCTTCGTCGCGGCGATCTCGGTGATGCGCTCCAGGCCCCGGGCGGTTTCGACCAGAGCGACGATCGGCACATCGGGCAGCCGCTTCGCGGTCTCGGTCACGTGATCGACCGATTCGACCATCGCCAGCATCACCCCGCCCACCGGGGTGGCGGCCAGGGCGGCGAGGTCGTCCGCCCACCATGGGGTGCCGAAGCCGTTGATGCGGACCCAGTCGGTATTGCCGGCGTTCAACCAGCGCACCACGTTGTCGCGGGCACCGTGCTTGTCTTTGGGCGCGACGGCATCCTCGATGTCGAGGACGACGATGTCGGCGCGCGATTGCGCCGCGGACTGGAACCGGTCGTCGTGTGCACCATTCACCAATAGCCAACTTCGGGCCAGAACAGGGTCGATGCGGAAGCCGACGACATCATCGGACTCTGGCGCGCTGTTGTTGACCTGCTCGTACATGTCAGCTGATCTGTCGCCTTCTCGTGGTTGCGGTCTTGGGCTCCTTTACCGTAGCCCGACCGCGAAAGAACTCATGCCGGACGGTCGTCTCACCTTTCGTTTTGCCACAAGATCCCCCGAAGACGTGATAGCCAGCAAACGAAACCGTCATCGCCGGCGAGTTTCCCCGCGGTGGGCAGGGGTAACACACACTTCGCCACGCCGGAAGGACCACGTCGCCGGCACCGGCGCCGGACCGGCCGCCACCCGGGGCCGCGGCGTCTAGCCTCATCCCCTAACCCTCGGGTCCCCGTCAGCCGCGCCGCGGCTGACGGGGATCACTGGGTCCCGGTTACAAAACGCATTGCGCCGCAAGGATTTTGATCATTGAGTTGGCGCAACGACCCTCGCGCCCAGCGCAGCGTCCGTTTGACCACTTGTGCAGCGGGTATGCCTCGTTCAAGCCGTACACAGCCCAGCGTGCGCCCCCCACTCCCCCCCATTACAGGAGGTACCGGCGATGGCCGAGATGATTATCGAATCACCCGACGAAGTCGTCGCGTTCCTGAAAGCGCAGCACAACCTCATCGAGGACATGTTCGACCAGGTGCTGCACGCTACGGATCCCAAAGCGCGCGAGGAGCCGTTCGCGACGTTGCGCCAGCTGCTGGCCGTGCACGAGACGGCCGAGGAGATGGTGGTGCATCCGCGCGTGCGGCGGGAGGACGATGATGCCGGCGACGCCATCGTCGACGCCCGCCTTGAAGAGGAGCATGAGGCCAAGGAACTGCTATCGGCGATCGAGAAGCTCGACGTCACCTCGGACGAGTTCATCGCGGAGCTCACCAAACTGCGCAGCGCGGTCCTCGAGCACGCCCGGCATGAGGAGGACGAAGAGTTCCCGGTGTTGAAGCGCAAGGTGGACACCGACGACCTGAAGCGGATGGGAGCAGCGGTACGCGCCGCTGAGGCGATCGCTCCGACGCGCCCGCATCCGGGCGTGGAATCGGCGAAACTGAACTTCGCGCTCGGGCCGTTCGCGTCCATGCTTGATCGCGCCCGCGATCTCATCGGCAAAGCCCTCGGATAGCGCACCTGGCGCGCCCCCGGGTTTCCGTAGGCTCGATGAGATGAGCGTTGCCCCGGATACCACCGTTGCTCTCCACAACCGGTTCTTCCGCGAACTGCCGGAGATGGCGGTCCGTTGGCAGGCGGAGACCTTCCCCGAATTGCAGCTGCTCGCGCTCAACGCGCCGCTGGCCGACAAGCTGGGGCTTGACACCGGCTGGCTGTGCGGCCCCGACGGGCTGCGCTTCTTGGTCGGTAACTCGGTACCCAACGCCGCCACCCCGGTGGCCCAGGCCTACGCCGGCCACCAGTTCGGCGGCTTCGTTCCGAGATTGGGCGATGGGCGTGCCCTGCTGCTCGGCGAGCTGGTCGACGGCGACGGGCGACTGCGCGACATACACCTCAAGGGTTCCGGTGCCACGCCCTTCGCCCGCGGCGGCGACGGCCTGGCCGCGGTGGGCCCGATGCTGCGCGAATACCTGGTCAGCGAGGCGATGCACGCCCTGGGCGTGCCGACGACGCGGTCGTTGGCCGTGGTGGGGACCGGGCGTCCGGTCCATCGCGAAGAAACACTGCCGGGTGCGGTGCTCACCCGCGTGGCCAGCAGTCATCTGCGGGTGGGTAGCTTCCAGTTCGCCGCGTCCACCGGCAACGAGGACTTGCTGCGCCGCCTCGCCGACCACGCGATCACCCGCCACCACCCCGCCGCCGCCGAGGCGGACAACCCGTATCTCGCCTTGTTCGAATCGGTGGTGGCCGTCCAGGCCTCGCTGATCGCCCAATGGATGCTGATCGGATTCGTCCACGGCGTGATGAACACCGACAACACCACGATCTCGGGCGAAACGATCGATTACGGACCTTGCGCGTTCATGGACGCCTACGACCCCGACACGGTCTTCAGTTCCATCGACTTCTGGGGACGCTACGCCTATGGAAATCAACCGGTAGTCGTTGGATGGAACCTCGCCCGCTTCGCCGAGACTCTGCTTCCGTTGCTCTCGGAGCACACCGAGGAGGCAATCGCGCTCGCGGAGCAGTCGTTCGGCGTCTTCCAGACCCGCTACGACGCCGTGTGGAGCGCCGGGATGCGCGCCAAACTCGGCTTGTCCGCCCAGGTCGACGACGAATTCGCCACGGTGCTGGTCGAGGAGTTGCTCGCGCTGCTCAAGCAGAACCACATCGACTACACCTCGTTCTTCCGCCGGCTCAGCGACGCGCCGCGAGGGGATGCCGAACCCGTCCGCGGATTGTTCGCGGACCTGGCCGGCTTCGACGCGTGGCTGACGCGTTGGCGTGCGTTGGGTCCCGACGCCGACACGATGGATCGCACCAACCCGATTTACATTCCGCGCAACCATCTTGTCGAGGAGGCCCTGGCCGCCGCGACGGCCGGCGAGCTCGACCCGCTGCAACAGCTGCTCGCCGCGGTCACCGACCCCTATGCGGAACGGCCGGGCCTCGAGCGCTACGCGGAGCCCGCCCCCGAGGACTTCGGCAAGTATCAGACCTTCTGCGGCACTTGACCTTACGACAGCTTGGCGAGCTCGGCCTGCAACCCATCGAGGCGCTGTAGTGTCTGATCGCGAGGCTCGGTCGGCAAATCCACCAACAGGTGATCCACACCCAGGTCGCGATAGGCCTCGAGTTCTTTCGCAGCCGGCTTGCCGCCGTGGAAGTGGATTACCGGCACGTCCTTGCCGGCCACGTCTCGCAATTGCTCGAGCGGAGAAGCCAACTCCTCTGCCGATCCCGTCATCGACAGCCAGCCCGCGTTCAGCCGCGCGATACGCTTGAAGCCCGCCGGTCCGCCGCCGAGATAAAGCGGTGGATGCGGCTGTTGGACCGGCTTGGGCCAACTGTAGATCGGGTCGAAGTTCACGAATTCGCCGTGATATTCCGCCTTTTCGTGGGTCCAGATCTCGATCATCGCGTCGAGCCGCTCGTCGACGACGCGTCCGCGGACCGAGGGATTCACGCCGTGGTTGGCGATCTCCTCACGCAGCCAGCCGATGCCCACCCCGAATCGAAAACGCCCCTGCGACACCAGATCCAGCGACGCCACCTCCTTGGCCGTGTGGATCGGGTCGCGCTGGGGCACCAGGGCGATGCCGGTGCCCAGGACGAGCCGCTCGGTGGCGGCCGCGGCGGCGGTCAGCGCCACGAACGGATCCAGCGTGCGGTAGTACTTCGGCGGGATCGGGCCGCCGCTCGGATACGGGGTCTTCGCGTCGACGGGGATGTGTGAGTGCTCGGCGAGAAAGAGCGATTCAAAACCGCGCTGCTCAAGCGCCTCGCCCAACTCCACGGGACCAATGCCGTCGTCGGTAACAAATGTCAGCACACCGAAACCCATGATGCTCAGTCAACAGCATCACCGCTCGCCTGTCAGCGCGGGCTTGTCCCGGCGGCTCGCTCGAATGACTCAGCTCACGGCGCGGTTTCTTCGGTCACCGCCCGGGTTGCCCGGCGGTTGGCCGGACGCACCGCGCCCCAGAGGCCGGTGGCGACACCGATCGCGGCGCCGCCGAGGCCGATGATCTGCTGCGAGGGCTTCAGCTGGCTGTGCACGCTCAGCCCGCCGACCAGGTCGGCCACGTCGGCACCCGCGGAGGCCAGGAACCAGCCGTGGGTGTTCTTACCGCGCAGCGCCGCCGACGCGAGCAGGACACCGATCAGCGCGTCGCGATAGCCCATCGACCGCAACAGCAGCTGCGCCGTGGGCGTCGGCTCGTCCGGGTCTCCCCACAGTTTGTTCGCCCGCAGCGGGTCGACGAGGAAGGAAACGCCAGAGGCAAGTCGGATGGTGCCCGCAAGAAGGCCGAACCGGTCGATGGACATGGTCTTCAGAGCCTAGGAGCAGATCGTGCGATCGTGCGCGTATTCCATTCGCAAGTCGCTCACGGCGCCGGGCAGGAATCGGCGATCTGCAGCGACGCCGGCCACAGCACAGTCGCCGCCCCGAAGGCCATGGCGTCGGCGCCGGTGGGCGCCACCGCTTCTATCCGCGCCTGAATTCGCTGGATCTGCTCGGGGTGAAAAGCCGTCCACGCGAACCCAATACACAGGTAGGGGATCAACAACCATAATCCCAGCTCGATCAGGCCGCCGACGCTGATCTTGTGCCCGAGGATGCGCCGGATCGGGTCCATCGCGTGTTCGATGCCGCCCATGACCGCACTTCCTACCGCAGCACCAGTTTCAGCGCGTAGTCGACGACAGCATCGAGGTCCGTACCCAAATGCCCGGCGAGCCACTGCTGCGCGAGCTCGGCCATGGCGCCCGTGTACAGGGCCGCGGCGACCTCTGCGGCCACCGGATCGGAGTCGGGGTTGAGGCGCCAGCCCTCGGTCAGCACGCCCTCGCGCAGCATGTCCTGCGTGGCGCGGCGCCGGACGGCCAGCACCGGGTTGGTGCGCGCGTCGGTGAACAACACACGGCCGCGGCGCGGATCGGCCGAGGAGAAGCCGAGCACCGCCGCGATGCCGGCCCGGGTCCGGGCGCCCAGCGAATCCCCCGCCTGCCCGACGGCGGCCTCGATCACTTCGCCGAGCTGATCGCTCACCCGGTCGTAGACGGCCCCGAGCAGATCGTCGGTGTCGCTGAAACTCTCGTAGAAATACCGCGTGTTCAGCCCACATTCCCGGCACACCGAACGCACCGAGAGGGCCGCCTCGCCGCCGCTGCCGAACAGTCGATAGGCGGCCTCCACCAGCAGCGCACGTCGTTCGGCGCGGCGGTCCTTGAGCGGTATACCGGCCCACCGGGTGGGACTCGACATTCCTACAGGGTAAGTCGACCAGGCGCGGGCCTTGTCACACCTATGGCCAAAACCTTATTCTGGTTACAGTCGTGACCAGATTTCGTAGGGAGTGTGTCGTGTTTCTGCCACACCAGATCGTCGGGCAGATGATCAACAAACGGTTGGACGACAACATGCGGCGGTACTTCTTCCGCGGCATGGAGTTCGCCGCGCCCGTGGGCGATCCGGGTTGGTTCGGTCCCGACAGCGCCGTGTGGCGGGTGCACTCGCACTTGCCGGCGCTGATCTTCGGGCTGCAATGTGCCGCCTTCATGGAGACCCTGGACCCGTCGATCTACTGGATGGGCATGCACCACTCCCGCCTGATCAAACGGGACAGCGACGGAAACCCGATATCGCGGGTGCCCCACATCGATCCCGAAGGTGCCGCGACACGCCTCGGCCACTCGGTGGCGTTCTTCATCGGCACGGCATACGGGTCCACGGAAACCGCTGAGCGCCTGGCGAAATCCGTGCGCGCTATGCACCACACCATCAAGGGCACCCGCCCCGACGGTGCCCGCTACGACGCCGACGATCCCGAGTGGCTGCGGTGGAATTACGCGACGGTGGTCTGGGGCCTGGCCACCGCGCATGAGCTATATCACCCAATGCCGTTGCGCGGCAAGAGACTTGACCGCTATTACGGTGAGTTCGTCCGGGTCGGGCATGCGTTGGGAGGCGTCGACCTGCCGACCACGAAGGCCGAGACGCTCGAGTGTCTGGAGTCCTACTTGCCGAAATTGGCTGTCACCTATGGCAAAGCGATGGGCACCGGCCCCAACGTTTCGATGCCGCAGGCGGCGGTCGATTGGGCCATCCGCGACACCATGCCGAAATGGGCCAAGCAGATGCTGCAGCACCGCGATTGCAACATCATCGAACGTACCGCTCGTCGCACCGCGGTGTGGTCGATCATCAACGGGATCCACGCGGCATCCGGGCCCGCCCCGGAATTTCAGCAGGCCCAAGCGAGAGTCAAGGGGGGAACCACGGTCCCTCACACCCTGCCGAGCTACGTACTCGGCAGCGATGAGGTCCGCAGCCGCTCGGAGGTGGAGCGCAGCTTCCAGTCGGTGTAGTCCGCACGAAAGCCGTTGCGTACAACCAGGTGCCGACCGCTACGCTGCGCCGGGTGTGATGATGGGAATATAGATGATCGGCGGCGTCTGCGGAGTCGTTGCCGGCGGCGGCGCCTGAGTGACTTGTTGTCCCAGGTGCTGGGGGCAGTAGGCGCTCGCCGCGATCATCGTGAATTGAGCGGCGCCGTCCACCGTGAACCCCGGATTACTCGACGACACGCTTTTGATGACCTCGACCTGCGGGCTGCCCTCGTCCATCAGTTGGCAGGCCCTTTTACCCACCCCGACGGCCGCAGCCGGATCCTGATAGGTGATGCCCGCTTTGTTCAGCGCGGCGAGGAAGCTTGCATCGGCTCCCGAAGCGCCGACCGGATCGGCGTACGCCGGCGCGGCCGCGCCGGCGAGCACGGCGCAGCCCGCAAGCGCTACCAGCATTCGCATCGCTTCATCTTCGTATAGATCGGCGGCCGTGTCCTGCCGGCCCCCTCACCGTGTGCATGAACGGGGAAGTCGAGCCGCCGGGTGGCGATCCTCACGAATGCTGGCACCCGCCCTGGATGTGGTACACAGTGGCTATGTCCGCGCTGTCCCGTCAACACCGTTGAGAGCGCCGACGTGGACGACGATCGACTTCTGACATCCGGCCAGACCTGCTGGCGCACGGCACGGGCCGACCAATTCGCCCCCATCATCGACGCCGCCGACTACTTCAAACACGTCAAGGCGGCGATGCTGCGCGCTCGCCATCGAATCATGTTGATCGGCTGGGACTTCGACTCCCGGGTGACATTCGAGCGCGGCGCGAAGACACTTCCCGGGCCGAACCAGCTGGGCGCGTTCCTCTACTGGATGCTGTGGAAGCGGCCGAATCTGGATGTCTACCTGCTGAAGTCCAATCTTCGGCTGCTGCCGGCATTCGACGGCATCTGGTTTGGCCTCACCCCGGTATCGCTGCTGAACCAGATCAGCAGCAGGCGAATGCATCTCGCCATCGACGGCGCCCACCCGATCGGCTCGGTGCATCATCAGAAGATCGTGGTCGTCGATGACGCGGTCGCGTTCTGCGGCGGCATCGATCTGACACTCGAACGATGGGACACCCGCGCACACGCGCATCGCAACCACCACCGCCGGACGGTAGGGCGCGGTTACGGTCCGCGCCACGACGTCGGCCTGGCCGTCGACGGCGCGGCGGCGCGGGCCCTGGCTGAGCAGGCCATGACCAGGTGGCAGACCGCGACCAAACAATCGCTGTCGCCGGTCCAGGCCAAGCACAGCGCGTGGCCCAGCAAACTGGAACCGAGCCTGCGCAACGTCGACGTCGGAATCGCCCGCACCGTGCCGGAGCTCGAGGATTCCGCCGAGGTCAGGGAGGTGGAGGCGCTCAACCTGGCGGCCATCGCGGCGGCACGGGACACCTTGTATGTGGAAAACCAATACCTGGCATCCCGCACGATCGCCGAAGCGCTGGCTGCGCGGCTGCGCGAAGACCGGGGTCCGGAGATCGTCATGGTGCTGGCTCGCAGAGGCAACAATCCTCTCGAGCGCGGAACCATGGACAGCGCACGCCACCGCCTCATCCAACTGCTGTGGGAGGCCGATGAGCATGGCCGGTTGGGCGTGTTTTGGCCGGTGACCGACGGCGGACCGCCGATATACGTCCATTCGAAGGTGCTGGTGGTCGACGACCGGCTGTTGCGCATCGGCTCCTCGAATTTCAACAACCGCTCGATGGGGTTCGACAGCGAATGTGACGTCGCGATCGAGGCGCCGCCGGCCGATTCCGAACACGACGAGCTGCGCCGCGAAATCGCTTCCGTGCGAAACGAATTGCTGGCCGAACACCTAGGGGTTTCGGTAGGCGAACTGGAAGAGGCGATCGGTGAACACCGGTCGGTGTTGAAGGCCATCGAGGCGCTTCGGGGACACGGCAAGACGTTGCGGCCTTTTACCGAGCGCACCATCGCCAACGAGGCGGGCCCGCTGGCCGAGAACGACCTGATGGACCCCGACCATGTGCCCCGGTCGCTGACCCGCAGCGTGCAACGGTTCATCACCGGCCTTCGGGGTTGACCGGTCGGCGATTCGGGTGTGGGTCAAGTCCAAATCGGCCTAGTGTGGGCAGAAGTGCCAGTGAACAAGGACGAGCACCGATGAGCATCGACGACGAATCAGTCACCACGCTGGAGGACCTGCGGGGCGATCTGGCGCAGCGCTACAAGCGGACGCCGACCGGTGGAAGTTCGGTAGACAGCGCGATCGTCGAGGCCGACATGTCCGCGCTGGATCGCGACGGCTACGTCATCTGGGAGAACCTGCTAAGCCCCGAGCAGTGTTCGCAGATCCGCGAGGTCGTGCGCCCTTGGCTGGGGCACACCGGACGAAACTCCTTCGAGGGCCTGCGCACTCAGCGCATTTACAGCGTGCTGAGTAGGACCAGGGCGTGCGATCGGCTGGTCGACGATGCGCGGGTGCTGGCGGTGCTCGATCGGCTGCTGATGCCCAACTACCTGCTTTCGGCGTTGCAGGCCATCAACATTCGCCCCGGCGAGGCCGCACAGCTGGCGCATCACGACGACGGCTTCTACCCGATTCCGCGTCCTCGGGCCCCGCTCGCGGCCGCGACGATCTGGGCGATCGACGACTTCACCGCCGACAACGGCGCCACCGTCTTGTACCCGGGCAGCCACCGCTGGGGAAAGCGCCGGCCGGGTCCCGACGATCAGGCCCTCCCGGTCGTCATGCCCGCCGGGTCGTGCGTCTTGTTCGTGGGCACGCTGTGGCACGGTGGGGGCGCCAACACCACAGATCGCGAGCGCCTTGCCGTCACCGCTCAGTACTGCCAACCGTGGCTGCGACCGATGGAGGCCTACACCCTGTCGATATCGCGCGACATCGCCCGAGCGGTCTCCGATGACATTCGCCGGATGCTGGGCTATAGCATTCACCCACCGTTCGTCGGCAACGTCGACGGCCTGCATCCGTTGCGGCTGTTGGAAGTCGAGGCGCAGTCCTAGCGCCCGTTCGATCGGGAGGCAGGGCGCTTGCACGTTTCCCGGTTTGACGGGCCCCTACCTGGCTATTCTCAGTTCTGTCATGACGCGTCGAGCGGGCCCGCCCGACGGACAAGAATCGGATTCGCCGACGGCCGGGCTCGGGAATCGTTTGCACCGCAACCACCGGATGGTGGCCGGTGCCAAAATGCTGGCCGCGCTGACATCGCTGGTGCTGGTGGCCGCCATCGGCATCGCCTGGCACGCCTACCGCAGCGCCTCGGCGGGCATCACCAAATCCGAGGCATTGGCCGGTGAACCCGAGTCGACCGGAAACGACCAGAACATCCTGATCATGGGCCTGGATAGCCGGCGCGACCAGCACGGACAGCCGCTGCCAGCCGACATCTATGACGCGCTGCACGCGGGCGATGCGGATTCCGCCGACGGCGATTCCGACGCGCTCATTGTTGTGCACCTGCCCGCCGGCGGCGGTCCGGCCACGGCGATCTCAATTCCCCGCGACGACTACGTCGAGCTGGCCGGATGCCCGACCTCAGATTGCCGCGGCAAGATCAAGGAGGCCTACAGCTTCGCCTACCAGCGCGTGATGGCCGGCCACGGCTCCGCCGGCTCACAACCGAGCCCGACCCCGGTTCAAGGGCAAGACTCCACCACTAGAGAACAGACGGCGCGGGAGGCGGGCCGCAAAGCCGAAATCAGCACCGTCAAGAGTCTTTTGCAAATCCCGATCGATCACTTCGTCGAAGTCACCCTGGCCGGGTTCTTCCAGATCGCACGCGTGGTCGAACCGATCACGGTGTGCCTCAACGCCGATACCTCGGACCGCTACTATTCCGGCGCGGACTTCCACCGAGGTATGCAACAGATCAGCGCAACTCAAGCGTTGGCCTTCGTTCGGCAACGCCGCGACCCCAACGACGCGGCATTCACCGACCTTGACCGCAGCCGGCGTCAGCAGGCCTTCATCGTCTCGGTGGTCAGCGCGATGCGCCGCGGCGGGACGCTGTCGGATCCCACCAAACTGCATGCCCTGCTGGACGTCGCGAAGCAGAACGTTGCCGTCGACGCTAATTTCGACTTCGACGATTTCGTTCGTAACGCGCTGGAGTTCCCCAACAGGCCAGTCGCGCTGTACACGCTGCCGGTCACCGGGTTCGGCGAAATCTCGAACGGCGCCTACGTGAATTTCATTGACATACCCACCATCCGCTCCATCGTGCACAACCTGGTGGGCACCGATTCGTCGACTACCTCCTCGACCAGCAGCCCCTCCGCAGCAGCGCAACCGGACAGCGGTACGCAGAGCACTGCCGGCAGCGTCGCGCTCGACGTGGTCAACGCCTCGGGCCGGCAAGGCGAGGCCGCAAGCCTCCAAACGCTCTTGGCGACTGGAAGATTCACTGGCGGCAAGGTCAGCAGCGCCGACTCCACCAGCGAAACGAGCAGCATCGCTTACGGGCCCGGCGCGAAGACAGCGGCCACCGAACTCGCCGACCAGTACGACATCACCGCGACCGCATCAGACAGCGTCGCCGGCAACACGGTGCAGCTGACCGTCGGGACCGATTTCTCCCGATTCGACCACCACCGCGATTACCCGTCGGGATCGCCGCCCCTAACCGCGACGGCGCCCGTCACCACGGTGCCGGCGACGGGCGCCGGCACGCAAGAACCTGCCGTCACCAACCTGTCGCGCATGACCGCCGACGGCATTCCCTGCGTGAAATGACAAGAGGCCAAGGCGTTTTCCGCCGGGCATGCCTCGATGTCGCGGCGGACGGCGCGGTGTTCAGAGGTGCAGGGCCTGCGCCGCCGCCGTGGCCACGGCACCCCTGAGATTTGAGATCGGCGGGCTGCCCCGCAAGTGAATGGAGTTCGAGAGCAGGATGACGTAGGTATTCGAGCCTGGGTCCATCCACAGCGTGGTTCCGGTAAACCCGGTATTGCCAAAGCTGCCGACGGGAAACACCTTCCCGCGCGGCCTGGAGTAGGCCGTGTCGATGTCCCAGCCAAAACCGAACAGGCTTTGCCCTTCGATCGCCGGATAGTGGGCAGCGTGAGCTCCTTGGGCGGCACGGTTTGCCGCCTCAACTTGTCCGGCGGTGTGACCGGGTTGCTGAGGGGTAGTCATCAGCTCGAGAGTTTCTGTCCGCAAAGGAAACTCACTCGGACGGCCGGCCAGCCGATCGAGCAGCGCCTGCGCAAAAATACTGACGTCGTGCGCCGTCGAGAACAGGCCGGCATTGCCGGCTACTCCCCCCATCCGGCGCGCCGTTGGGTCATGCACGGTACCCCGAAGCAGCGCATAGAAATCCGGATTTCTGCTCGGGTCGTCTCTGCTTTCCTCGTCACGTGCCGTTGGCGCGATACGCGGCAGGAAGCTGGTGTTCCATGTCCCCGCGGGGCAATTCATCGGCTCACCTCCCGGCGGCGCGGGGGCCCAGGCAACCGCTGCCCCTCGCACCACGTGTGGGCCACACGCTTTGGCCGCAGGAAGGTAGCGGGTATCTTGCAGCCCGAGCGGCGCAACCACATTGCGTTGCACGTACGTGTCTTCGGCCTCGCCGGTGGTCTTTTCGAGCAGCGCGCCGAGCAGGATGTAATTGATGTCGGAGTATCGGAAAAGCTCGCCCGGACCCGACTGCAGTGGCGTCGTGAGCGCGCGACGAATGCCTTCCGCTTTGTCGGGTCCGGCCAGCCCCCACGGGTCTTGCAGGCTGACGTCGATCCCTTCGCCGGAGAAGTTGGTCAGCAACATGCGAACCGTGACCTTGGCTCGCCGTGGATCGTTCGTTGTGTTGAAGTCGGGCAGATATTTCTGCACCGGATCGTCGAACGCGACCTTGCCCTGTTCGTAGAGCTGCATGATGGCGACCGCCGTCGCGAGGCACTTCGTCAACGACGCCATGTCGAAGATCGTGTCCTCGGTCATCGGCTCTGCGGGTGCGGGCGATCCATCCAGCCCCGGTTCGCCGGCCAGTTTTCGCGACCCGTACGCCTGGTGGAAGACGACGTGGCCGCCGTGCCCGACCACCACTACCCCACCCGGCAGCCCGCCTGCCGCGATCGCGTCGTTCATCAGCTCGGAGACGGGTGCGAAGTCAGGCGCGGGCCCCGCACCTGGGGGCTCCGCCGGCACAGGCCCCGGCGCGGACGTCAAAGCGGGCTGCTGCGAGCGGTCGGTCTCGGGTGCGTGTGCCGTAAACGCCCAGGGCGACGCCGCGATCAGGCCGAGCAGCACAATTGCGACCACGACCGTCTTGCGCGGCGAGGTCGGCCAAAATTTCCACCTGCCACTGATCACAGGCATACGGCAAGAGTAAATCGACGGCATGACGGCATCCAGCACTCCTTCGGTTTCCGCGCAAAGCGGCTGTCGCGCAGCAGGTTAGAGCGGTGTGCAGTACCGTGGCCCCGGATGTGTCGCGACGCCCGGTCGCGGCGATCTAGTCGGTCTGGGAGCGAGCGGTGAGGACTCATCCCCGTTGACGTCCGGCAGGCAATCAGTTGCCGTGCTGGCGGGCACGATGGCGGCCATCGTGACCTTGACACAATGCACCGGCGTGCCGAAGCCCCCCGCGTCCAGGCCGTCGTCCGCCGCGTCGTCGGCGGCCGGGACGTCAGCGCCCGCTTCCGCTAGCAACATTCGGCCGGTCACCGCCGGGGAGCTCGGGGCGAGCTGGCGGCCGGACTGCCCGGTAGACCCCGCGCAGCTACGACGCGTCGAGGTCGACCACATCGGTTTCGACGGACGGGCGCACCACGGCGAACTGATCGTGCATCAGGACTTGGCGCCGGAGGTCATTACCGTCTTCGCTCAGCTCTACCGACTCGGATTTCCCATCGAGAAGATGCGTACCGTCGACCACTACCCGTCCGCGAACGATGAGCTCTCCATGCAAGACGACAACACGTCGGCGTTCAACTGCCGGGGCATCCCCGGAAGCGATCACTGGTCTCAACACGCCTATGGCCGGGCTATCGACCTCAATCCGCGTCTCAACCCCTGCGTCTATGCCACCGGTACCTTCCAGCCGCAAAACGCCGCGCGTTACCTGGACCGCAGCCGACGAGACCCAGGACTCCTGCACGACGGGGACGCCGCCGTGCGCGTCTTCACGGACCGCGGGTGGCGGTGGGGCGGTCACTGGACGGCCCCGATCGATTATCAGCATTTCGAGCGGCCCTGAACCGGAACTCTGCAAGGATGCATGGATATGTCGCGCTCATTCGACGTCTCGACCGAGTCACCCGCCAGTGTCGAACAGATCCATGCCGCGTTCGGTCGCGAGGACTATTGGCGGGCCCGCATCGCCGATGCCACCAACATCACGCTCGACTCGCTGGTGGTTGATGCCGACGGCACGGTGACAGCCCAGATTAGCCAGCATTTCGGCCGTCAACTATTACCCGGCCTGGTGTCCAAGCTCATCAAAGGCGACCTGAAGATCGTGCACACCGAGACATGGCGACCGCAAGCCGACCGGCGCGTGCGCGGGGAGGTCAGCGTCTTGGCGTCCGGCGGATTGGGGTCTGGTCACGTGGAGAGCTGGCTGGCACCGACGGACGACGGCGGCTGCCAAATGCGCTCTGCCCTGCGCGTGGAGGTGAAAATCCCTCTGCTCGGCGGCAAACTCGAGAAATCTATCGGGTCCGACTTGGCCAACGGCATCCCCGAGCTGGTGCGCTTCACCACCACGTGGATTACCGAGAACGACGTGTAAGTCCCGGTTGCGTCGGCTGCAGTTGGAACATTCGCTGCGATGTGGCGGCATTACGGCTGGGGACGGTGCTGAATCGCCCGCATTCCGGCCTGCGCCTACGCGCTACGCGAGTCACTGTCATAGCGCTTCGCCAATGTCGGGGAGTAAGGCGATGTCCTCGTGTTGGCCATTGCGACGAAATAGTGCCGCTGTCTCTCGAACATTCCTCTTAGCCCAACCAACATTGAAGTGACTTAGCACCTGATATTCATATTTGAAGCGCTCTGCTCTATCTCCCACACGTTTGGCGGCTTGGCTGGTAACCACCCCTCCGACGTACCAGTAAAGAAGGTCATCAAGTGTGCCGACCCGGTCGAAACCGAGTTTTCCGCGGTCGTAAAAAGTGAAGTGATACGCGTCATCGTCGACCACATAGATATTCAGTCCGTCGTTTGTTCGAAGCCCGACGGGCATAGTACGAACTCCGAGCGTTTCCGATAGCCGATCGACTTCAGCCTGAAGTTCCGCTGCTTTATCGGCCAAGGCGCGGTCCTGATCGCATTTGCATTCGCCGGTTCACTGGTGTCTAACCCGGGGTGCAATACCGTGCACATCCTTCATTAGCTGGTTTTCCATTATCCCGGCCCGCCCATTTCACGGACACCGTCATGTGCAACGGGGAAATACTTCTTGATGCGTTCGCGGACCGCCTCGAGCGATTGGTCTATGGTTGGGAACGCGATTGCCGGATTATCCCTCATGACTTCATCCAAGGACACTCCCCGTCGGATGGCGAATCTGGGAAGATAATGCCATTTTTCTGACCGATCATAAAGACCAAGAATGTTATCGGCGTCGAGCGGCGCAATCATGCAATTTATCTCGCCTTCACGCGGTGCATCGTATATCTGGATCTTGCAATCGTCTGAACGGAAGAAGACAACGTAAGCCTTCCGTCCGTGTTCAACAGTGTCACCGAACTCGTCCAGTTCGAATCCGAGCTGAATCAGCAGAGGCTCAACAATGGACCGCACTCCCGCTAAGAATTCTTCTGTCATCTCCGCCCGCCCGCCACATGTACCCAAGAGTTGCCAACCTGCTGATAACCGTATTCCTCTCCGTTGCTCTTCAAGTAAGCTATTTCCTTGGCGGAGAAGGTGTCCGGCCTCAGAGCTAAGACCTCTTCGACAGTGTTGAACCCCTGCGGCAAATTGTATTCGATGCGGGCAATGCCAGCTTCCATATGGCCGCGGAGGAATTGTTCATTGACCTGCCAAGCCAGGCCCTGCGCTTCCGCATGACCAAGGCTCCGCGTTAGAGCAGCCCAAGCTGGGTCACCCGTATCGAAGTAAATTCCGCCGTGCCCTCTGGCGTCACCAATGTAACCACCTGCCTGGCCATCAAATCTGCCCAGAACTACTCGGTCCGAGTGGTCACCAACGTAGTGAGTGGACATGTCAGCCAGTTGTCGACTGAGGCTCGGTGTGGGGCCGCCATGCCCGAACGCGCCATTCAGATCTGTGGCCGCCTGCTCTGCCCACGGGTTGTAACCGAAGGGGTGATCGAACCCGATCGGCGAATGCGGTGAAACTACGGGACCGGTGTCGAGCACACCAGGGCCGATGTCGCCAAGTCCCGCTTCAACGGCCGCTCCCTCGCCACCGAAAATCAGCCCAGGCAGAGCGAATGCGCCGTCGGCGGCCTTGCCGCCGAGATAATAGGCCGGGCTCGGTGAGTCAAGGGCGTTCTTGACTTCTCCGATCGCCGCGACAGCCGGGTTCGGCGCCGTCTCGATCGTGTTCTTGAGCATCTGCTCCCATGATTTGAGGACGCTTGGAGCCCCGGGTCCTCCTTGTCCGACAAGGTTTTTGATCGCCTGGTCGGTAGCAAACCATCTGTCACTGAATCCTTCACCGAATCCGGGCGGTGGCGGGCGCTGCGGCTCGGGAGGAACGTAATTGGGCATACCGTTATCGAGCCACTGCTGAGTACGCCCAACCACGTCATTCAAACGCGCCTCGATCTGATCTGGCGGCACGCCGTCGCGGATCATGGTTTGGCGTGCCATCGCCTTGAAGCTCTCCACGTCAGCGGGTTTCAGCGCAGGCGGCGGTGTGCCAGGAACCACCGGTCCTTGCACCCCGCCCAAGAGGTCGGCCAGGCTTCCGGGTGTGAGCTGATCACCTTGGCCACTTACCGCCTGCTTGCCGGTGGGAAGCGAGGGGCCTTGCGGCACGGGGGGATTGCCACCGGCGCCGCCAGCCGGAGCCGGCGCATGTGAGGGTGGACCATCACCGGACGCGGGATCTGCGGCGCCCGCCGGAAAAAGCATGTCTTGCAACGACCGCGGCTGACCCTCGGCGGCAGGCTTCGGCGCGCTTTGCGGCGCCGGGCGACCTGCAGGCAGAGACGGGCCTTCCCCGACGGCACTGCGGATGGCGGTGGCAAGCTCGTGATCGGCGCTGTCCGCATGCACCTTCAACGCAATCAGCTTGTCCTGCAACACCTGTTGCTGGGCAGCGAAGTCCAGGGAGTCACGGCCGACCCACGTGTCGCCCACGTCGATTCGCCAGTCCGGCGTTATGGTCCAGCCGTTCGCATCAGCGACCCGCTGAATGTCATCGAGCTCGCGCTTGCACGCACTAACGTCCTTCTCGGCGCGCGATACCGCCGCGGCTACCTGCTTGGACTCCTGGCCGTCCGCATCGATGTCGCGGCGAGCCTTGCCCAAATCGGTGCGAAACGCTTCTCCGGCCTGCCCCTGCCAGCCGATGAGAACGTTGTGGACCTGCTGGAGGTTGTCCCCCAACTGCTGCAAGGTATTTGCGCGCCCATTGGCCGTCTCGAATACCCTGTGAATCGCGTCGAGATCCCAACGCTTGACATCAGATGGGGTCAACTGCCCCACTCGAAACCCCTACTCCTGCAACGATGTAAAGGCTCGTTGCGATTGACGCTCGTTGGTGAGATACCAGAGCATCGCCTCGGCGACGTGGGACCCAAGCGCGTCCACCCGCTCATTGTGCTGGTCGTGGCGGACCTCCCACCGTGCCGTCAACTCACCCAATGCGAGCTCCGAAGATCCGATCCAGCCCGGCGCGGCCTCGGCCAGCCGATCCTCATGGGCGATGAAGTCCAGAGCAGCATCACCAATCGCGTTGAACATGTGGTTACTGCCGAGGTGCAGTGCGACCGGATCGACCTTGAAGCTATCGGCCACAAACCATCCCTTCCGCTCGTCGGCATCGTGTTCCGAATGATAATTCGTCGCGGGCGCTCGCGCCCTTCACCTCCTTTGACCAGGTCGTGCGCTGGCTGTCGAGTCCATCGCCCGGGTAAAGGGCTGAAGTTCGCCCGAGATAAGAGACAATCACCTCATGCCCCGTGAACCCCACGAGCCGCCGGCCGCGCCGCGACCGAAGCGGGTGCATGTCACGCCCGAGGACGTGGAAAGGTTCGGCGACGAGGAGCAGGTGCGCGAGGCGTCAGACGAGCGCCGGCTACTTGACGAGCGACCACCGCATCACCAGTAGCCCGAAGGGCCTCGCGGAAGGGACTGGCGAAGGCCGCCGCCGCTGAGTGAGACTGGTAGCCATGAGTTTGGTGGAAACGGTCTTTTCGCAGGTGTTACGGGTACACGACACGGTCTATCAGAAGACGAACGGGTGGATCGGCCACCGCACACTGTGGATACCGAGTCTGCTGCTGCATACCGTCGGGGCGAAAACCGGCAAACAACGCACGACGTCGCTGTCCTACGCCCGCGACGGTGACAACTACCTGGTCGTCGCCTCCAAGGGCGGTGCGCCCCAGGCTCCCGGCTGGTACCACAACCTGAAATCCAATTCCGACGTCGAGATCAACGTCGGCCCAAGGCGTTTCGCGGTCACAGCACGGCCGGTGCTGTCCGGCGATCCCGACTACCAGCGGCTGTGGCAGATCGTCAACAAGAACAATCAAAACCGCTACAACGAATACCAGAAGAAGACGTCGCGACCCATCCCCGTGGTGGTGTTGGCCCCGAGAGGGTAGGACGGGCCGGGAGCCGCGGGACTCAGGTCGCGGCGGGCCCCTCTGGGCCGAGAGTGAAGACCTGCACCTCGGCCGACTTTCCCTTCAACGCGTGCGCTCCCCGATTCAGGAGTCCGGGCGGCCGAGATGTCAGCGCTTCCACGCACGAACCGGTGAGAAGGATGGCGTCGCCGGTGATCTTGGTGAGTTGCTCGACGCGGGCCGCGACGTTGACTGCGTCGCCGATCAGGGTGAACTCGAGCTTGCTTCCGCCACCGATGGTGCCGGCGATCACCTTTCCGGTATTGACGCCGATGCCGATGCGAAGCTCATCGCCGAATCGCTGGGCCACGAGTCGCTGGATCAGCACCGCCGCGGTAACCGCGGCATCGGCATGATTGGCGAGATCGTTGGGGGCGCCGAACACCGCCAGAGCGCCATCGCCGAGGAACTTGTTGACGTGCCCACCGGCGTCGACGACGGCTGGCACCACGATTTCAAACAGCGCGTTGAGCCGCGTGACGGTGTCCTCGGCGGAGTTCGCCTCGGCGAACGGAGTGAAGTCACGGATGTCGACGAACATCACAGTCACCTCGCGCCGCTCTCCGGTGAAGACGTCGTCGCCCTGCTGTAGCAGCCGCGCGGCGAGGGCCGGGTCGACGTAGGTGCCGAACGCGCCCTGAAGCCGTTGCCGCTCGGCCAAACCCGTCTGCATGCGATTGAACGACGCGGCCAGGGCGCCCAGGTCGTCGTCCTGGACGACCGGCAAGCGTTGACCATAGTCCCCTGCCGCAACGCGTTCGGCGCCTTTGGCGAGGTCGCGAATGGGTTGCAGGGAGTGTGAAAACCCGATACCGACCGTGACCGGCACCGCGAAAACCAGTGTCAACGCACAGCCGATCGCGGCGGACAGGATCGGTGCATCGCTGACCGGGGCGAGCACCGTCGCGCACATAGCCCCCGCAACGGCGTAGGCAAACGCCGCTGCAAGCATGGACACGTTCGACCGCGTGGCAAAACTCGGGCGCGAGCGCGGCAGCGAGTCCCCAATTCCCGTCCCGTCGGCAAGGGCGATCCTGACCGGACGCTGCATCGCCTCCAGGATGCTGTGAAAAGCGATCAGCTGCACCGCTATTCCGATGACGGCGCCGCGGATCCCGTACTGCACCAACCGGATCCACGACGCTCCAGCGATGGCGCCGACGACGACGGACAACGCGGCGGCCCATACGCCGGTAGCCCAGACCGTCAGGCCGGACGATTTGCGGCTGTAGCGGTAGGTCTCCTCGAGTGCGGCCGCTCGATCGATCTCGCGACCGGCGGCCCACTGCCCCACGTAGCGGATCCATTGGCGACCAGGAGAGACCATGATGCACACGAGTAACAGCACCGCGACAACGGTGACGGCGGCCGCGTCTACGTATCGCCCTTGCTTCTCCGCAGCGACGATCGGCAACGATACGAACACGGCGTAGACGGGAAGCGAAACGAGATACGCTGCCGCGCACAACGCCCACCAGTAATACCGCGCCCCGTATCGATCCCACGCCCACTGCCAGATGCGATCCATGTCGGGAGATTAAAACGTCGCCGATCGCGATGTGCGGGAAAGGGCCGCGTCGGCCCGGCTGCAGCGCCCGGGCACGATGTCTCTTATGGTCGCCGTATACCGCGCGCCGATGCGATCGCGCAATGATGCCGTCGAGCCACAAGCCGCCATATATCGCGCCCGCAGGCTCGGCGTGTGCGGGTTCGGCCAACTTGTGAGCGGGCCGGCCGAACAGGAGCGGCTTGCCCGTCGGGTGTCCCGATTCGCCGAGGTCGACGGAGGTTCGTTCGTGTGGACCCGCGACACCCGTGGGTGGTTCTGGCTGGGCCGCATCTCCGGGCCCTACGTCTACGACGCCGGCAAAACCGCTGCGGCGGTGGATTTGGTGCACATACGACCCTGCGAGTGGCTGTCCACGCCGATCCTGGAACACGACGTGCCGGACGCCGTCGTCGCCACATTCGGTCGGGGCGGAAGAAACTTTCAGGAAATCCACCATCCCTCGATCGGCGTTGCGACACAGGTGATTTGGGATACGTGGACGCATCAGTCCGCCGGGAACTGAGCGTCCGGATAACCGCTGCCGTCAACCTTCGACGGCGAACAGCGCCCACTCACCCGCCACACCCTTGAGGGCGTGCGCGCCGCGAGCGGTGAAGCCAAGACCCGACCCGGCGACCAGATCGACGACAATGCGCGAGACGAGCACCTCGCCCGCCCCGGCCGCCGCTGCCACGCGCGCGGCGATGTGGACGGCGATGCCGCTGATGTCGTCGTCGCGCAACTCCACCTCGCCCGTGTGTACACCCGCCCGCATCTCGAGACCCAGGCTGCGCAGCACGTCGCGGATCGCCGCGGCACACCGGATCGCCCGGGCGGGCCCGTCGAACCGGGCGAGGAAGCCGTCGCCAGTCGTGTTGACCTCGCGACCCTGAAAACGTGCGAGCTGGCGCCGTACCTGGGCATCGTGCCTGCTGAGCAGCTCCTTCCATCGCTGGTCGCCGAGCTCGACCGCTCGCTTCGTGGAGTCGACGATGTCGGTGAACAACACCGTGGCCAGGACCCGCTCGACCGCAGGCTGCGGCCGGACGCCGGTGAGGAACTCCTCTATCTCGTCGAGCAGGGCATCGGCGTCGCCCGTAAAGAAGAGGTGGTCGGCGCCGTGGAGCTCGACGAACTTGGCCCCGCGAATGCGGTCGGCGAGATAGCGGCCCATCTCAAGTTTCACCATCCGGTCGTCGCGCCGGTGGAGCACGAGCGTCGGCGCCTGAATGGTGGGCAGCACGTCGCGGATGTCCAGTTGCGGATAGAGCGCGAAGATGTTGCGGACCATTCCGGGGCTGGCGGCCACGCGTTGCAGCCGCGCCCACCACCGCCGGAAATCGGCGTCGTCCCGCCGGCTCGGAGCCCATGCACCCAATCCGACGCCCTCACCCCAGCCCTTGGCACTCACCTCGACCAACGCCGACAGCTGCTCCTCGTTGACGCCGAGCGGGTAGTCAGTTCCTTCGAGCAGACGGGAGAACGTGCCATAGAGGGCAAGCGCATTCACGCGATCGGGATGGCCTGCCGCCGTCAGCATCGCCATCGTGCCGCCCTCCGAAACGCCCACCAGGTCGGCGCGTTCACAGCCGGCCGCGTCCATGACGGCGCGCAGATCGTCGACGGACTCTTCCAAAGTCGGCGCGTGCATGACCGGATCCGACAGGCCAGTGCCCCGCTTGTCGAAGGTGACGACGCGACGAAAAGACGCGAGGCGCGAATAGAAGTGGACGACCGACGGCTCCTCACACATGATGTCGAGGTGCGAGATGAAGCCGGGCGCGACGACGAGGTCGGGTCCCTCTCCGGTGACCGAGTACGCGATGTTCAGGCCACCACTCTTGGCATAGTGGATGTCCGGCGCGCTGCCCGCGACGTTCATGGTCGAACCTTACGCCTGCCTGGCGGCACCTTCCCTCGCTTCACAGAGGGTGGTTAGCCTCCACGTATGGTCACCTCGCCTGCCGCGCTCACCGCCGCAGAACTGAAATTGCGGGAACAGGTTCGGGCGTTCCTGGCCGAGAAGCTGCCCTGGGGGACGTTCGAGCCTGGACTTGGCATGAGCGCCGAGGTGAATCCGCGGTTCTCCGCCGCATTGGGCGAGCGTGGCTGGATCGGCATGGCGGTCCCGGCGCGCTATGGCGGCCACGACGCCACCGCCGTCGACCGCTTCGTCGTCGTCGAAGAACTGCTGCGCTGGGGCGCGCCCGTCGGGCATCACTGGGTGGCCGACCGACAGATCGCCCAGGTGCTCCTTCGCTACGGCACCGAGGAACAGAAGCGGTGGCTGTTACCGCGAATCTGCCGCGGCGAGTTGTGTTTCTGTATCGGCATGAGCGAGCCCGATGCCGGCAGCGACCTCGCGTCGGTCCGCACGAAGGGCGTGCGCGACAGTGATGGCTGGCGGGTTTCGGGCGTGAAGGTGTGGACAAGCAACGCCATGCGCGCCGACTTCATGATCGCGCTGTGCCGCACCGGCGACGGCGAACGGCATGCGGGGCTCAGCCGATTCCTGATCGATATGCGAAGCCCCGGCGTGACGGTCAAGCCGATCCCCTTCCTGAATGGCAGCACCGACCACTTCGCCGAAGTACTCCTGGACGGGGTGCTGGTTTCCGATGAGATGGTGATCGGCGAAATCGGGCAGGGCTGGGCACAGAACGCCGACGAGTTGGCCTTTGAGCGCAGTGGCCCCGACCGCTGGATCTCAACCTTCCTGGTCGTTCAGGAGTTTGTCCGCGAACACCCGGACCTCGCAGCCAGTCGCGAAGGGAGCCGGCTGATCGGCGAGCTCGCGGCCCAATACTGGGTGTTACGCCGACTCTCGCTGACGGTGGCCCGCGCGATCGATGCCGGCGACACCCCCGCGGCCGAGGCGGCGCTCATCAAGGAGATGGGCACCCGGTTCGAACAAGACGTCGTGCGCGCGCTGCGGGAGTTGTTGGACCGCGAGCTCGTGTGCGGGCTGGGGCCGGAACCGTCATTGTTCGAGCGATTGTTGCGTCGCGCCGCGCTCGATGCGCCGTCATTCACCATCCGGGGCGGCACCACCGAGGTGCTGCGCTCCGTCGCCTTCAAAGGGCTGTCATGAGCGACAACGAGCTGTATCGCGCCGCCGACAAGCTGTTTGCCGCACACAGCCGTTGGGAGGACGTCGGCGACGCCGACGCCACCGGCTGGGCGCCACAGCTATGGAACACATTGCGGCAGAACGGGTTCAGTGATGTCCCGGTTCCAGAGGAGCTGGGCGGAGCCGGGGGAAGCGTTGCCGACGCGATCCAACTGTTGCGCGCCGCGGGAGCGCACGCGGCACCGGTGCCCCTGGCCGAAGCCGGGCTGGTCGGCGGTTGGCTATTGGCGTCTGCGGGTCTCGCGCTCCCCGAGGGTGTTCGGACGGTACTGCCACCCGCCGCGACGCTGAGTCTCGACGGTGGCCGCCTGTTCGGTACGGCGCCGGCGGTCGCATGGGGCCACCGCGCCGAGCATCTCATCGGATTCGTCGACGGCGCCGTGGTGCTCGCGCCCGGACCGGCGGCCTCATCAGGCGGACCGGCCGTCAGCCGCGGCGTCAACCTCGCCGAAGAGCCGCGTGACACAGTGATTTTCGAAGGTGTCCGGGTAACCGCGCGCGCCGACGCACCAGACGGGGTCAATGACCAATCGCTCTGGGAGCGCAGCGCCCTGGGCCGTGCGGCGCTGATGGCCGGCGCGGTAAGTGCCGTCGCCGCAATGACACTGCGCTACAGCGGCGAACGTGAGCAATTCGGCCGCCCCATCGGTCGATTCCAAGCCGTTCAAGCCCATTTGGTCACCATCCACCAGCAGGCCGCGGTAGTCGCGTCGGCCCTCGACGGTGCGGTCGAAGCGGTCGAACTCGGCCGGGGCGGATTCGAGATCGCTTGCGCCAAAATGCTTGCCGACCGGGCCGCTCAATTGGTGACGGCGGCCGCTCACCAGACGCATGGCGCTATCGGCATGACGAAGGAGTATCCGTTGCACTATCTGACCCGTCGGCTCTGGGCATGGCGAGACGAAGCCGGAGGGCATCACCGCTGGGCCGACCGACTCGGCGCGGCCCTGGTCGCCGGTGGCCCCGACGCCCTGTACCCAGCCATCCAGTCAGGCTCGGAGGTGGTGTCGTGAACCGGCTGCAGCGCCCGGACGGGGTGACACTGGCCTATCAGGTGCACAACCCGGACGCGCGGGGCTTGCCGCTCTTGCTCACCCACGGTTTCGGCGCCACCGCGGGCATGTGGAATCCGAACATCGATGCCTTGAGCGTCGACCGACCGGTGATCGTCTGGGACCAGCGCGGTCATGGCAGCAGCGACGCGCCCGAGGACATCACGCGCTACACCGAGCAGATCAGCGTCGCCGACATGGCGGCCGTTCTCGATGCCGCGGGTGCCGATCGCGCCGTACTCGGCGGAATGTCCTTGGGCGGCTACCTATCCCTGGCTTTCCACCTCGTCCACCCGCAGCGGGTGGCCGCGCTGGTGCTGGTCGACACGGGGCCGGGTTATCGCAACGACGAAGCGCGCGACAAGTGGAACGCGTGGGTGGAGCGCCGCGCTCGAGAACTCGAGCGCGGTGAAGAGCGCGCCGACGCGTCGGCGGAAGTCGCGCAGGCGTTGCATGCGCATCCCGAGGGCCTGCCGCTCGCTGCCCGCGGCGTGATGGCCCAAAAGGACGCCCGCGTGATCACGTCGCTCGAGCGCATCACGGTGCCCACGCTGGTGGTCGTCGGCGCCCAAGACACCGACTTCCTGGCCCCGGCCGACTACATGCACCGCAAGATCGCCAATTCCCGCAAGCTGGTCATCGACAACGCGGGGCATGCGGCGAACATGGACCAGCCCGAGGCGTTCAACGCCGCGGTGTGCGACCTGTTGGAACAGCTTTGACTGATGTCACCGTCGAATCCGTCGGCCATGTGGCCATGGTGGAGATCCATCGGCCCCCGAACAACTACTTCGACACCGCCTTGATCACGGGCATCGCCGACGCCTACGAGCGACTGGACGACGATGTCGAATGCCGGGCGATTGTGTTGTGCGCGGAGGGAAAACACTTCTGCGCGGGCGCCGATTTCTCCCAGCCGGCCGAGAATCGCTCGTCACCGGGTGAGCTCTACGCGCAGGCCATCCGGTTGTTCCGCGCCCGCAAGCCGGTTGTCGCGGCGGTGCAGGGCGCCGCGATCGGCGGTGGGCTCGGGCTTGCTCTCAGCGCAGACTTCCGAGTGGCCGCACCTTCCTCGAAATTCGCGGCCAACTTCAGCCGGCTTGGTTTTCATCCCGGTTTCGGTATCACCGCCACGTTGCCTCGTGTCGTCGGCCAGCAAAAGGCGCTGGAGTGGATGCTCACCGGTGAGCGTTTCGGGGGTGAAATCGGTTATGCGGCGGGGCTATTCGACGAGCTGGCTGCCGACGGCGACGTTCGGCCGGCGGCGATTCGGTTCGCTGAGCGGATCGCCGCTTCGGCTCCCCTGGCGCTCACGAGCATCCGTGCGACGATGCGCGCCGGACTCGCCGAGGCCGTCGCAGCCGCCACCGCCCACGAACTCGAGGAACAAACGCGACTCCAGTCGACCGCGGATTTCCGCGAGGGCGTGACGGCGGCGGCCCAGCGCCGCACCCCGACATTTACCGGTCGCTGAACTTCCTCGGGCTCACGGCGAAAACCGATACGGTGCATTGCATGCGTCGTGTGGACTACGTCATTCACTATGTCGAATCGCTCAGCCGCTCGGTGGCGTTCTACCGCGACGTCCTCGGGCTTCGGGTGCGCATCGAGGGCGACGGCTACGTCGAGTTCGACATGGAGAATACGAAGTTCTCGCTTTTCGAACGCTCGAAGCTGCCCGAGCTCATCGGTCGCGAGGGCGGCAACGCGCCCTGCGGTGAGATCGGCTTCCTGATCGATGACGTCGATGCGGAAGCAGAACGGCTGAGCGGGCTCGGCGTCGAGATCCTCACGGGGCCAGTGGATCGACCATGGCGGGAACGCACGCTGCACATCGCCGATCCGGACGGCAACATCATCGAATTCGCACAGAAGCTGCGATGATCCTCGCCATCGACCTCGGCAAGACGTCCTGTCGGGCAGCGGCAGGCGGCCGGCTGGTCGAGGGTGCGGGCGCGCCGGGGCTCGCGATGCCCGGTGGCGCGCGCGCCGCGGAGGCGGCGATTGTGGCCGTCGCGCGAGATTTCGGCTCCGTCGATGAGGTGGTCGTGGGCGCCGCGGGGGCGCTGGCGGCACCCGATGCGGCGCGCGCACTGGGCGACGCGCTGCTGAAATCGTTTAGGGCGCAGTGCGTTGCGGTGACGAGTGACGCGGTAATTGCGCATGCGGGCGCACTGAATGGCGAGCCGGGCGTCGTGCTGATCGCGGGCACCGGCGTCGTGGCGCTCGCCATCGATGCGGACGGCGCGCTGCGCACCGCCGACGGCTGGGGTCCGTGGCTGGGTGACGAGGGTGGTGGCACGTGGATCGGCGCCGCCGGGCTGCGCGCGGCGCTGCGGGGCCACGACGGCCGCGGGCCATCCACCGTTCTGCTCGACGCCGCCCGCGCCCGCTTCGGCGCGCCGGAGACCTGGCCCGCGCAGCTCACCGACGCCGCCGCCCTCGCGTCCTTCGCGCCCGACGTCCTCGCCGCGAAAGGCGACGCCGCGGCGCTGGCGATCATCGGCGCCGCGGCCAAGGCACTCGCCGCAACCGCCCGCGCGGCCGGGGATGGCCCGGTGGCGATGGTCGGCGGACTGGCAGGGGTCGAGGCGCTGCGCGAGCGACTCGACCTCATCCGTGCCGCCGGCGATGCGCTCGATGGCGCGCTGCGGCTGGGACCGATCCATGAGCCGCATGTCATTCGGATGCAGACCGCCGGTGCGACGCACGGCCTCGACGCGCTCGCCACCGAGGCCGTGCGGCCGGGCCTGGACGACCTCGACGCGCGGCCCATCGCGGAGGTCGTCGCGCTGCTTGTCGCCGCCGAAGGCGAGGCGCACGGCGCGGTTGCGGCGGCTGTACCGCGGATCGCGGCGGCGGCCGAGGCGATTGCCGCGCGGCTCGAACGCGGTGGCCGCCTGATCTACGCCGGCGCGGGGACGCCCGGTCGGCTCGGCGTGCTCGACGCGGCCGAGTGCGGGCCGACGTTCGGCACCGACCTGGTACGCGGTGTGATCGCCGGCGGGCCAACGGCTTTGACCGAGGCGATCGAGGGCGCGGAGGATGCGTTCGACCCCACCGATCTCACGGATCTCACCGCTGCCGACGCGCTCGTCGGGATTACGGCGTCGGGCCGCACACCGTACGTGCTCGGAGCGCTTGAGCACGCGCGCGCGGCGGGTGCTTTGACCGTCGCGCTAGTCAACAACCCGAGAAGCGAGGCGTCTGCCGATGTGGTGATCGAGCTGCTGACCGGGCCCGAGGTGCTCGCCGGGTCAACGCGGCTCACCGCGGGGACGGCGCAGAAGGTCGTGCTCAATGCGCTCTCGACGAGCGTGATGATCGCGCTCGGCAAGGCCTATGGGGCCCAAATGGTCGACGTGCGCGCGACCAATGCGAAGGTGCGCCGCCGAGCGGTGCGGATCGTCCGCGATGCGGCCGGCGTCGACGAGCGGACCGCTACCGCCGCGCTCGCCGGGGCGGGCGGTCACGCCAAGACCGCGATCGTCGCTCTGCTCGCGGGCGTCGACGCGACCGAGGCCGCCGCCAGGCTCGACCGGGCGCGCGGACGCGTGCGCCACGCGCTGGGTGGGACATGAATCAAGACGTCCCGCGGGCCGGCGTCACGCCCGTATGGTGAGGATCGTGTGTGAGCCAGCGTGCGGCCGGCCAGCGCCCGTCAGCCGTCGTCAGCTGCTAATGCTGGCCGGTAGCGCCGGGGCGGCGTCCCTCGTCGGCGGCTGCACGAATGCGGTGTCGGAAACCGGTGCAACGCCACCTCCTCCCCCGGCCCCCACGATCAACGCAAGCCTGACCGCTACGACTTCGACGCTGTTGCTATGCCGGGACGCCTGGGGCGCCCGACCGGCCCGCTCCGGAGGCAAGCGCCACACCATCACCCGAATGACCCTTCACCACGAGGCCGTCGTCCTCGGCGACAACCGCAACGCCCCAAGCCATCTCCGCCAGGACCAGCGATACCACCAGGACCAGCACGGGTGGATCGACATCGCCTATCACGTCGGCGTCGACCGTAACGGCAACATCTACGAACTGCGGAGCACCGAGATCGCGGGCGATACGGCGACGGACTACGACACCACGGGCCATTTCCTGGTGCTCTGCGAAGGAGACTTCGATCAAGAGGCCGTGCCGGAGGCCCAGCTCCAGGGCGCAGCTCGCGCATTCGCATGGGCCGCCCAGACTTTTCACGTTTCGACCGCCACACTGGCGGGCCATCGAGACCTGGCCCAAACGTCTTGCCCTGGTCGAAACCTGTACGCCCACCTTTCCTCGGGCGACCTCAAGCGCCGCGTCGACGACCTTCTCGGCGCGGGCGGAGTGGACCTCCAGCGCTTCTGCGGGCCCGACGCGGCCGCACGGGTCGCGTCGATCGAGGCCGGCAACTGACCTACCCTGCCCACACATCCTCGACGTAGTGGTCGGATTCGATAAGTCCGTTCAACCAGGCGCGGGCCTCATCGTCGGTGGCCCCCGTCCGTTGCCGATAGATGTCGAGGAAGGAACCGCGCACCCCAGGCGCCATCCGCGCGCCGTCGCCGCACACGTAGACGTGGGTGTCCTTGGCCGGGTCGCTCAACAGGTCCCACACCTCGTCGGCGTCCGCGGCGATCCGGTCCTGCACGTAGCGGACCCCGTTCTGCGGCGCGCGGGAGAACGCCGGGCGCATCCGCACGATACCGATGGCTTCGGCCTGTTCGAACCGGTCTCGAAAGATGTAATCGACTTCTGGGTCACGCACCCCGAAGAAGCAGAGCGCCGGCTCCACCGGCGCACCCGCGCCCCGTGCGGCCAGCCGGTCACCGAGAAAACCGAGGAACGGAGCGACGCCGGTACCGGCGCTGACCAGAATCACGTTTTTCGCCGGATCGGCACCGGCCCGAAACGCCTGGCGAGCCGGGTCCACCCGCGCCCGGATCACCTGTCCGGGTTGGATTGTCGCGAGGTAGTTGGACGCGACACCTTTGAACAGACCGTGACCCGAACGGGCCGGCGCATCGAGCACACTGACGACCAGTCCCACCGTGCGCGGTGACAGCATCGACGACGATGCGATCGAATAGTGTCTGGGCACCATGGGATCCAGCAGCTCAAGCAGCTCGGCACCGGTGAGAACGCACGCCGGGTACTCGTCGAGGCACTCCAGCACGCTCAGCGGGCAGCCGTCCGGGGCCTCGGCCAGTCCAGTGAGCCGCTGGCGCTCCGCGGGACTGTTGTTGGCCGCGGCGAGTCTACGTAATTGACTGCTGGTCACCGGTTTCCGCAATTCGACGAAGTGCGTGAGCAGTTCGCGTGCGCTGACCTCTCGGTCGAGCGCGATGAGGCGCCGAGAGCTGCGCCGAGGATTGATCGCTAGCCGCAGTCCAGGGTCGATGCCGAGCTGTGTCAAAACCACGTCGACCACCTCGGGTGGGTTGTCGGCCATCACCGTTAGGTGGTCGCCCGTTTGGTAGTCGACGCCGTCCGGAAGCTCAACGCGGACATTGGTTTTGGCTTGACCCAGCCCGGGGCTGACCAGTTGGGTGTTCTCGACGACGGTCATCGGGATCACCGACGACCGTGCGTCCAGCGCCGCCGTCACCGGCCCGACGATCCGGCGCAACTCATAAAGTGGTTCGGCCGCATCCGTGACCGGTGCGGCGTCGGGGTCGCCGAAGCGTTCGGCCAACGATGACCACAGCGCCGCCGCGAACTCCTCGATCGTGCCGACCATGTCCCCCGAGGTGTCGGCCGCCGCCCGCGGCACCAGTTGGTTGGCCTTCAGCTCGCCGAGGCGCTCGTCGATGCGCTGCGGGACCGCCTGGTAGGTGTCCGCCCAATTATGGTCACCCACACCGAGAACCGCGACATTGGGTGCCGGATTCAGCGTGGTACTCGCGTCGAGCAGCCAGGTGAGGAAGGCGCGCGCGTCATCGGTCGGCTGCCCGTTGTAGGAGGATGCGATGATCACGACGGCCTCGGCTTCGGGAAAGCCACCAACGGCATCGTCGAGGGAGGCCGCTGTCGCCGTGCAGCCCAAAGCCGTGGCGTCGTCGGCGAATTGGCGGGCCAGCGCACGGCAGGTGCCGAGGTTGGAACCATACAAGACCGCCAGCCGGGTGCCGGCCATCATCGCCGTTGCAAGACTTTGCGATTCGCCGTGTGCGCCATCCGGCTGGGCGTCGAGCGTGTGGGTATTGCGGTCCTGCGGCGTGCGCCGCAGCAGGTCGAGCCGGAACCCCACCGGCCGGCGACTGGTGGGAGTTTCCCATTGCGGCACATAGTGATAGGTATCGATGAGGCGATAGCGATGTATGAGCCGGGCCACCGCCATGGCCGCCTCATGCAGTGCGAACTGCCGGCCGATGCATGATCTTGCACCGGATCCGAAGGGTTTGAACAACGCAGCCGGCCGAGCCGCCGAGCGTTCGGGAGCGAAGCGGCTGGGGTCGAAGAGTTCGACATTGTCACCCCAGCCGGGCTGGCGGTGCAATGCGCCGGTGAGCACCGTGACAGCCTCGCCGCGCTTGATGGGATATTTGCCACCGATCACAGTGTCTTCCAAAGCCATTCGATCGAAATGCAATACGGGTGGCGAAAGACGCAGGGTTTCCTCGATGACCTGTCGCAGATAGGTCATCTTGCCGATGTCGTCGTAGCTGGGCAGGTAGCCGTCTTCTGCTCCGAACACGGTGTCCACCTCGGCCTGCACCCGGTGCAGCACCGTCGGATCGCTGACGATGTTGTACAGCGTGTTGGGCATCAGTTCCGATGTGGTGAGCTGCCCCGCGATCAGGAAGGTCATGATCTGATTGCGGATGTTCTCCGTTTCCAGTACGGGTTTGCCGTTCGCATCCTGCTGCAGCATCAACGCCAACAGGTCGTCACACTCACCGTCACGGGACCGGTGCTCGGCTATCAGTCCGTCGATGAAGGAGTGCAAGGTGGCCAATTCTTTCTTGAACACCGGCGTCGGAGTGTCAGATGTCAACTCCCCCAGCGCCGTTGTGAAGCTCTGTGGGATCGGAGCCAGGCCGGGGCAGTCGAAAGATTCGAAGCGCGAACCGAACCCGGCGAGCGCCACGGTGTCCATGGCCAACTTCTGCAAGTCGGCCGACACATCCACCGGCCCCACCCCTGCGCTGGCGTCCCACCGGTCGATCATGGTGCAGTTGATGTCGAGCATCGCCGCGTGGTAGGCGCGCAGACCCGCGTAACTGAAACCGGGTAACAGAACATCGTGAGCGCGCTGCCAGTTCGGTTCGCCGTGGTAGGCGGTGAACAGGCCGTCACCGGCCAACGGCCTGACTCGGGCAAGGGTTGCCGTCAGGTTCTTGGCGAACCGGCTTTCGTCGCAAAGCTCGGTGACGAGCTCCAGCGAACACGCGTAGAGCTTCCTGAAGCCGCCGTTGAAGTCGGCGTAGAACAGTGGCCCGTGCAATTCGCCGAGTAGATCCACGGCCAGCGCGCGCGGTCGGCCGACCAACTGATCCGGTCCGGGCAAGGGACCCTCGGCCGAGGGGATGCCGGGAAGATCCGGCGGGGAGGACGCACGGAACTCGGTCATGCGGGCAGCATAGGTTTCGACACGGCGGTGTCGTCGGGAATCCGCGGACGTCATCCTCGGCGCGACGCGCGTTACTGTGCTCTGGTCGGCCTCACCGAACGGGCCGATAGAAAAGTTGGGCAATTGATGACCACAGCAGAAGCGTCGGCGCTCGAATCGCGGGTCGGCCACTACTACAAGATGGACGGCACCTACCTGGTCGGCCGCGAGAAGTTACGCGAGTACGCCCGCGCGGTGCAGGACTATCACCCCGCGCATTGGGACGTCGACGCCGCCGCTGAGCTGGGCTATCCGGACCTGGTGGCGCCGCTGACGTTCACGTCGACGCCGGGCATGACCTGCAATCGCCGCATGTTCGAACAGGTTGTCGTCGGCTACGACACCTACATGCAAACCGAAGAGTTGTTCGAACAGCACCGCCCGATCGTGGCCGGCGACGAACTGCATATCGACGTCGAACTGACCTCGGTGCGCAGGATCGCCGGTCGGGACCTGATCACCGTGACCAACACTTTCACCGACGCCGCCGGCGAGCGGGTGCACACCCTGCACACCACCGTCGTCGGAGTCACCGCCGAGGATGTCGATCCGGCGATCAAGTTGGCCGTGCCGAACATCATGATGCATGACGTGGACCTGACGGCGGTCGGTGATGCCGATGACGCGTATGAGAAGACGGTGCGCCCCGAGGGCGAAATCCGGATCGCCGAGCACGGCAGTCGCACGCCCGGGACGCCGTCCTTCGATGGCGTGCAGGTTGGCGACGAGCTACCGGTGCATCACACCCGACTGTCTCGCGGCGACCTGGTGAACTATGCCGGCGTGGCGGGCGACGCCAACCCGATCCATTGGGACGAGGAGATCGCCAAGCTGGCCGGCTTGCCCGACGTGATCGCCCACGGAATGCTCACCATGGGGCTGGGTGCCGGATTCGCCTCCACATGGACAGGCGACCCCGGTGCCGTCACCCGTTACGCGGTACGACTCTCGGCGCCCGCGATCGTGTCGGCCAAAGAAGGCTGCGATATCGAGTTCAGCGGCAAGGTCAAGTCGCTGGACCCGGCGACACGCACCGGAGTCGTCCTGGTCGGGGCGAAGTCCGGTGGCCGAAAGATCTTCGGTTTGGCGACGTTGAACGTCCGCTTCAGCTGATGCGCCTTGGTGAATTGGCGTCAAGACCCGTCGCCGCAAAGAAAGTCCTCCTCGAAGGACCAACCTCCAGCGATTCACCCCGAATTGTTCGAGGCCGGCGGGCTCGCAGGACTCGTTGAGGTCGCGGGACTCGTCGGAGTCGTCGGGGTCGTCGGAGTGGTCCTCGAACTCGAACTCGGTTGGGTCGTCGGACTGGTCGTCGGACTCGTAGGACTCGTCGGAGTCGTGGGGGCCGTCGGAGTCGTGGGCGTAGTGCTCGCAAGGCCTGGACCTTCGCCGCACCAGTCCGCCACATCTTTCGGGTACTGCTCGAGCGGTGGAGGACAACGCTGCCCGGGTGGGAAGTTGGCGCCCGCGTTGAGCAGATCGCAGGGCACGTAGACCTGCTTGCCCTTGGGGGTGTTGGTCAGACACTTCGTCGGCGGCTCGCCATGGGCCTCGACGGGAATGATGGCCGCCGCCATCACCACGCAGAGTGCCCAAGCAAGACGGCGATAGGTCATGAGAGCTCCTCATCTAGCTGCGAAAGTCCATCGTGAGGGTTCACTAGCGATAATCCAAGCAAACGAAATTCTGCCTCCGCGACCAGAGCCCGATCCGATGCGTGTTTTCGTGGGTCCGGTCGGGCGTGCTCACCGTGACATCGCCGCCGCGATGGGACGTGACGCAGATACGCCCACATATTGAGTTATCGCTTCGGCCAGCCAATACTCGGTGGAGCTGCCCAGAACCGCAACCGCCTCGATACCCGCCGAGGTCAACGTCGCGCTGACGTCAACGCCGCGAGTACTTCTTGATCAGGTCCTGTTTGTACAACTTGCCGGCGTCGCTGCGCGGCAATCGCGGTTCGAAGAACAGCGATCGCGGGCACTTGTAACTCGCCAATCGATTTCGCAGCCACCCGGTCAACTCGTCGGCGAGCTGTGGCGTAGCCCGCGCCGGATCGACTAGCTGAACAACAGCAGTGACCGACTGCCCCATCACCTCGTCCGGTACGCCGAACACTGCGGCGTCGACCACCAGCGGATGACACACCAAGGCATTCTCGGTTTCCTGCGGGTAGATGTTGACGCCGCCCGAGATGATCATGTGATGACGACGGTCAGTGAGATAGAGGTAGCCGTCGTCGTCCAGGTAGCCAACGTCGCCCACGGTCACCCAGCCCGTGGAGTTGCGTGCCGCCGCGGTCTTCTCCGCATCATTGAGGTACTCGAACGGATAGCCGCCGTCATAGTAGATGTCGCCGACCTGTCCCGCTGCCAACTCTTTGCCGTCCTCGCCGAGGATGTGCGGGACTCCCAGCATTGGCCTGCCAACCGAAGCAGGGTGGCGCAACCAGTCTTCGGCGCGGATGAATGAGATACCCGCTCCTTCCGAGGAGCCGTAGTACTCATCGACGATCGGACCCCACCAATCGATCATCTGCCGCTTGATTTCGGGCGGACACGGCGCGGCGGCATGAACCACACGCTGAAGGGTCGACAGATCGAACCGCAGTCGCGTCGCCCTGGGCAGCCGGAGCATCCTGACGAACATCGTCGGGACGAATTGCGCATGGGTGACGCCGTACCGCTCGATGCAGTCCAGCGCGCCCTCGGCATCGAACGCTTCCATCATGACAGTGGTTGCGCCAATGGCCTGGGCAGCCATCGTCCACATCGCCGGTGCGGTGTGATACGTCGGCGCCGGACTCATGTAGACGGATTCGCTTGTCACACCGAGTGCTTCGAAGACGGGCGTCGACAGTCGCGTCCCAGCAGAGCCGGCGGCCTTCAATGGGCGGCGGATCCCCTTTGGAAGTCCAGTGCTTCCGGCCGAATACTGGAGAAGCTGCCCGTCGCATTCGACCGCAACGGGTGTCGCTGGCATCGCAGCCACGCAGTCCGGGTAGCGTCGCCACCCTTCGAGTTCACCGTCGGCGACAAGCGCCACCGATGGCAATCCACCCGGGAGTGATTGCGGCAGCTGTCGGCACACAGCCCGCATCGCCACTGACGAAATGATCGCCTTCGCTCCGCTGTCATTCACAATGTGAGAGATTTCGGCCGCGCTCAGGTGTGTATTGATCAAGGTGTAGTACAGACCGCTTCTTCTCGCGGCCCACATCACCGCATGAATGTGCTCGTTGTTCTCCATCACGGCGGCGACCGTGTCCCCCGTAACGAGACCTTGTCGGCGCAAATAATGGGCCAGGCGATTCGCGCTGGCCTCGAGCTGGCCGAAACTCACCGTCACCCCAGAAGGATGAAGTATCACAGCGGGTTTCGTGTAAGCGGCGTAGTCGCAGAGGCCCATGCGTGTATCACTTACCCGGTCTGCCAGGGCGAGTCCCAGCGATCGATCGTCGCCACCTCGGATAGCGGCTTGCGGCGCACGGGGTGGTGCCGGCCGCGCGGCCAGCCCACCGTCAGCAGGGTCGCGATCTTCCAGTCGTCAGGAATTCCGACCATCGACCGCAGCTCGTCCTCGCAGGACCCGTGCCACAGGGTGATCGCCGCGCCGAGTCCTTGCGCGCGCGCGGCCAGGAGGAAGTTCTGGACCGCGGGAAAGATCGAACCGCCCTGCTGTAGTTCGGTGGTTCCTCGTTGCGGCTGAACGCAGAACAGCACCAGCACAGGCACTGCGCCACCAACTCTCATGTGTTCCGCCATGGTTCGCAGTACGCGCGATTTCGGGTCGTCAGCGTCGTTGTCGGGCAGCGAGATCGAGTAGAACTCGGTCATCACGTCCCATGTCTTGTGGGCCGCGGCCGTGATCACGCCGCGCAAACTCGCCGATCGCAGGACGACGAACTTCCATGGCTGCTGATTGCCACCGGACGGAGCCCAGCTCGCCGCGCGGAGACATGATTCGATGACCTCGTCGGAGACGGGTTCGTCGCGGTAGCGCCGAACGCTCGACGCGGTGTGCATGACCTCCCACAGGTCCGCCGATATCCGCGGGACAGATTGCTGGCTCATGATTTCGCCGTCGCGGGCAGCATTCCCTGCCAAGTCCCGCCGCGGACCGGGCCGGTGATAAGCGGTAGATCCAGCGTCGACAAGAGACCCGGTGGCGCTGCGATGACCGCCGGGATCGCGTTGAGTTCCCGCATCACCGTCGCATACGTCAACCCCCGCATATTGTTTCCCCGTCCGTGCATTTCAACGTCGACCGTGTACGTGGGTAGGCCGTCGACAATGACGCGGTAACCACCGTGCGGCGACGGATGCCGCGGCCACTCGGGAGCCGACCCTTCGCCCATCCGGGTGATGTGCTCTAGCACCACCCGCTCCTCACCGTCGAGGATTCCGGCGAGCTTGAATCGCATTCCGCCCATCGTGCCGGGCTCAACCCACCCTGACGCCACTTCGTAACGCTCTGTGACCAACCACTTTTCGATGGTGGTGTCGACACGATCGAGCGGCAAGCCGACGCCGTCGGCCACTAAGCGTACGATCGGGGCCCACAACGCTGCCAGGCGCGCGGTGTCGAACAACGGCGCCGGATAATCTGGCGGGTGGCCGAATCCCATGAAGTCGAACATGATTTCGGGTTGATCGATGGGACCGTAATCGAGTATCTCGAGCATGGTGATGGTGTCGACGCGGCTGCTGAATCCCGTCATCGTCAACGCGATGACATCGTTGGCCCATCCGGGATCCACACCACTGTTGAAGAAACTCGTGCCGCCCTCCTCGCACGCAGCCGAAATGAGATCGACGGTCTCCTTGTCGGCGGCGGGTGGATAACACATCGGCACCAGCGAGGTGCTTACGACGTTCTTCCCTGCGCGCAGGCAGCGGGCGACGTCCTGCGCAGCTTCGTGATACCGGTAGTCCCCCGACGCGAAATAGGCGACCACATCGGCGTCGAGAGCCAGTGCGGCATCCACGTCACGGGTGGCGACGACGCCGGTCACCGGCATCCCGCACAGATCGCCCGCATCCTTGCCCTCTTTGGTCTTGGCGTGCACGACGACGCCCACGAGGTCCAACCCCGGATGCGCGATCAGCGCGCGCAAAGCGCCGGCCCCGACTTGACCGGGACCCCAGAGAATCACCCGCGGCCTACGTTGGCAGTCCGTCATCGACGCCCTTCCCGGTTGACCCAGCCCTACCTGTGAGAACATATCTTCTCAGATATTGATAACACCATTGCCGCATCAGAAGGATCTTGGAGGAGACGATGCCCGATTACCAGTTCCTGAAGTGGGAGACGTTCGACGACGGCCAGATCGTCCGAATCTCGTTGAACCGACCAGAGCAACGCAACGCGCAAAACCGCGGCATGTTGGTCGAACTCGACGACGCCTTCACCCGCGCTGAGGCCGACGACACCGTCCGCGTCGTCATCCTCGCCGGCGAGGGACCCATGTTCTCCTCTGGCCATGACATCGGCTCCAAGCAGGCCCGCGCCGAGTTCACCCCGGGACCGGGACAGCACCCGACAGCGGCCATCAACGGCGGGACCCGCGAGGGCGCGGAGAAGATCATGCTGCAGGAGTGGCACTACTTCTTTCAGAACAACCTGCGCTGGCGAAACCTGCGCAAGATCACGATCGCGCAGGTCCACGGAGATGTGTTCTCTGCGGGCCTGATGCTGATCTGGGCATGCGACCTGATCGTGGGAAGCGAAGAGGTGCGGTTCGCCGATGTCGTCGGCACCCGGCTCGGCATGTGCGGCATGGAGTACTTCGGGCACCCATGGGAGTTCGGCCCCCGTCGCACCAAGGAGCTGATGCTGACCGGCGATGCGATCGACATCGAGGAGGCATACCGACTCGGCATGGTCAGCAAGATCTTCAAAAGAGACGAGTTATCCGACCGCACACTCGAAATGGCCCGGCGCATCGCCACGGTGCCGACGATGGCCGCCCTACTCATCAAGGAGTCGGTCAATCAGTCCGTGGACAACATGGGTTTCTACAACGCCCTGCAATCCTGCTTCACCCTGCACCAGCTGAACCACTCGCACTGGGTCGGCGTGCGGGATGACAAGCGTGCCACCGCCGGCGAGGAGCAGGGCGTGCCGAACTGGCGAACCGCTCCCCCGATAGTGCTGTCGGTCAAAGACCGAGTGCGCGCCGAAGCGTAACAGCCGGTTCAGTTCGCCACGGCCCCGTAGCGGGCGTCGGCGACGCGATCGAGGGCAACGGCCGATGCGCCGTACACCATCGCCCAACCCCGGACTCGGCGGTAGTACAGCTGGATGTCACCGTCCATGCTGAATCCGTAGCCCCCATGGACATGCAAGCTGCGCTGTGTGGCGTCGCGCGCCGTCTCGTATGCGAATGCGAATGCCATGGCTGCCAACTCAGTGACGCGCTGGGGCTCGTCGGCGAACGCGCATGCCGCCTCGAACGCCAGCAACAGCGCGCCGTCGGCCGCAGTGGCACTGTCCGCCAACGGATGAGACACCGCCTGAAAAGATCCGATCGGGCTCCCGAACGCGTGTCGCTGCTTGGCGTACTCGACTCCTATTTCGACGGCCTTCTTCGCCGCGCCCGCGAGCGCCGAAGCGGTCAGTGCCAGCCACAAATCCAGTGCATCGGAGAACATCCGTCGTGCAGCGTCGCCCTCGGCAAGAACCGCGACCTCGTCCCCGACCGTGACATCGGCCAGCGGAAGCGAGCCGAGGTTTCGCACGCGCCGACGGTTCTCCCCGAGCGGCACCGCGATCAGGCGTTCGCCCGAGAGCGCCACCACCGTGTCCGCCACCGCCCCGGCGGGGACGAGCCCGAGTAGGCGGTCCGGTGCGACTCGCGGTGCAAAGCTGACGAGCTTGTCGCCCGTCATCAGTTCAGCCAGCAGACCCGCGCCGGCCTCACCAGACCTGGCGAGCAGCCTGGCTGCGACTTGGGCCTCGAGGACCGGGGCGGACGCGAGCGCCCGACCGTACTGCTCGGCGATCAAGGCCAATTCGAGCTCGGATGCACCCCAGCCGCCGTCGGCTTCGCCGACGGCCATCTCGACCACGCCGGTCTCCATTAGCGCCTTCCACAGCCGGGAATCGAAACCCACGGGCTCCGCGGCCCGCACCCGCTGCGACGTCGACTCGCGCGCGTACATCGCGGCGAACGAGTCGACCAGCTGACGCTGCTCGCCGGAAAGGCTCAAGTCCACGCTCAGGTCCCGTCACGTGCGGATATGGTTACTCTCACAAATGAGAGTAACATTATCGCGCGTGCCGCCCGGGCCCGTCGTGAGACAGATTGGTTCTGATCCATGCACTTTCAGCTCGACGCCGACACCCAGGCATATCGCGACGGAGTACGCCGCTACCTTGCGAAGGTCACGACGCCCGAGTCCGAAGAGCGGATCTACCGCAGCGGCGTTTCACACGACGACGATTTCGCCAAGGGGCTGGTGGACGAAGGTTATTTCGCCCCGAGCTGGCCGACCGAATTCGGCGGCCAAAACCGCAGCGCATGGGACGAGCAGGTCCTCCGAGAGGAACTCATGCGTGCGGAGGCACCCATGTACCTCTCGGAGACCACTCGAATGGTGGCGTCGATCATCCGAACCGTTGGTACGCCGGAGATGAAAGACCGCATTCTCGGCCCTGCGATGAAGGGCGATATCACCATCGCACTGGGATTCACCGAACCCGAATGCGGCTCGGATGTCGCGGCGGCGACCACGAAGGCCGTGCGCGAGGGCGAGGAATGGATCATCAACGGCTCCAAGATGTTCACCACAAACGGTCACATCGCCGACTACGTGTTCCTGTTGGCACGCACGAGTACCGACAAGCCCAAGCACAAGGGACTCACCATGTTCCTCGTCCCGCGCGATTCCGACGGATTCGAAGCCCAAGCGGTATGGACGCTTTCGGGTGAACGCACCAACGTCACGTTCTACAGCGACGTCCGTGTTTGCGACGAATGGCGCGTCGGCGATGTCGACGCCGGCTGGCAGGTAATGGGGCTGTCGCTGCAGGACGAGCACGCATCCGGGTGGGGACCGCATCTGTCTCGGCTGCTGCAGCACGTCGAGCAGTGGGCCGCGAACACTCAAGCCGACGACGGGTCACCACAGCTCACCAAGACAGACGTTCGGCGCCGAATCGCCAGGGTGGCAATGGAAGACGAGGTTTCGAGGCTGCTCCTGCGTCGCTGCGTCTGGATGACCGAGACCGGCCAGAACCCCGTAGCGGAGGGACCGATGTCCAAGGTGTTCAGCACCGAAGCGCTCGTGCGCGCCAGCCAGGACGCCATGGAGCTGGTCGGGCCGGACGCGGCGCGAAGCTACTTCGAGCCGACGGCGCCCGAACAAGGCCGTTTCGAATATCTCGCGCGGTTCGCGCTGGGCACCACAATCTATGCCGGCACAAGCGAAGTTCAGCGCTCCATCATCGCTCAGCGCGGGTTGGGGCTACCCCGTTAGCTTTCGAGGCCTGCGGGCCGTGGTTCGCTTCGCCGCTGCCTTGGCGGCCACGGCCTTGGGCTTGGTCTTAGCCGAATTCGCTGGCGGGGTGAGGGCTTGCTTGCACCAGGCCCATAACTGGTCCTCGGCGAGCTCTGCGCCCTTGACCCCCAGGTGGAAGACCCCTATTTGGGCGAGCGCAATGAGTGTCGAGTTCAGCAGCGTCGTCAACTGCGCTGGTGTCAAATCTTTTCGAATCAACCCGGCGCGCGAGCACGCGGTGAGGATCTTCGTGAGCAGCTTCTGATGCGGCTCCCAGATCTTCGCGAAGTCGGCAGGCCGCTCGATCTCCAAACTCAAGTTGTAGATAGTCATCACCCGTCCGCCGATCGCCTCGGATGACTCCGCCCGGGAGAGAAATCCCCGACAGAACGCCTCGAGTTGTTCCATCGGACCATCTGCCATTGCGACCTCGTGGCGGATAGCTTCGATGAACTGACTCGTGGCGTTCTCGTAAAGGGCGAGCAGGAGCTCTTCCTTGCCCGCGAAGTGTTGATAGAACGCGCGCAGGCTCAGGTTCGACCGGTCGATGAGGGTCTGGATGGTGAAATCGGCGCGCCCCGACTCCTCGACCAACTCCAGCGCAGTGGCAAGGAATCTCGAGCTGCGTGCCAGCGCACGGGCGCGCGCGGCGGAGAGACGCCGCTCTATCGTTCGTTCCTGCCAGCTGGTCGGCATCTCGTCGAGATCGGCGTCGACGATCTCGAGGCTGGCTTCGCTGTCCTGTCCGGGGCGCTTCTTCGCAGTCATGATTGCTTGAGAATACGCGTTCCCTGGCGGTTCGCCCAATCAACCTACACCGGTATGTTGGCCGGTCCTACGCAGCGTGCCGGTGTGGGACTGGCGGTCGCGCGGCCGTGCGATATTGTGGAAACGGTTATTCTCGTCTGCGGGGAATCAGCGTTTCGCAGGGGAAGCCCCTGCCTTCGAAGGAGTCAGCGTTGAGCACAGACATCCGAATTGTCTCGCCGGACGACCATTTGGTGGAGCCTGCCGATCTGTGGACCAGCCGACTGCCCGAGCGATATCGCGACATCGGACCGCGGATCGTTCGCACCCGCGGGCGGATGGATCCGTCGGTTACTTCCGATGTCGCTTTCGTCGAGGACGACGAGGGCCGCGACGCGGATATCTGGCATTACGAAGATGCGGTGATCCCGATCCCGCTGATCAGCGCGGCGGCCGGTTACGAACTCGACGAGCTCACCACCGACCCGATCACCTACGACGAGATGCGCCCGGGTTGCTTTCGCCCGGCAGACCGGCTCGCCGACATGGACATCGCGGGCATCGAGGCGTCGGCATGCTTCCCCAACACGCTCGTCCGCTTCTGCGGCCAACGCTTCCTGTACGGCAAGGACAAGGAGCTCGCCAAGCTCTGCGTTGAGGCCTACAACGACTTCCAGATCGATGAGTGGGGCGGCGGCTCGAACGGTCGGCTGATCCCGCTTGGCATCATCCCGCTGTGGGACGTCGAGCTCGCTGCGAAGGAGGTCGACAGGGTGGCCGCCCGTGGCATGCACGCGATCTGCTTCTCCGAGCTGCCTTCACGTCTGGATCTGCCGTCCATTCACAGCGGCTATTGGGACCCGTTTTTCGCGGCGTGCGAGCGAAACCAGGTCGGCATCATGCTGCACATCGGGTCGAGTTCGTCGCTCACGAAGTCCTCGCCCGACTCTCCGCATGTCGTCACCAGCGCGCTGATGGCGGTCAACTGCACCATCGCGATGGTGGACTGGTTGTTCTCCGGCAAGCTCAGGCAATTCCCGAATCTCAAGCTAGCCTTCGCGGAGGCGCAGGCAGGTTGGATTCCCTACTATCTGCAGCGCGTCGACGAGGTTTGGGAGGACCGGCGGGCGTGGGGCGGAATCCACCCGCTGCTAACCGAACCGCCGAGCACCCAAGTGCCCGGCCGCGTGTGGTTCTCCACGTTCGGCGATCCGGTCGCCTTCCGCATCCTCGACCTCGTCGGCGAGGACCAGCTCATGTTCGAGACCGACTACCCGCATAACGACACCAACTGGCCGCACAGCATGGAGGTCGCCAACAAGGCGACGGAGGGCCTGGACGAGGAGACCAAGCGCAAGGTGCTGTCGACCAACGCCAAGACGTTCTTTGGTATGGCGTAGCGTTCTGGAGTTGTTGCGCTACAACGCCTTCCACTCCGGCTTACGTTTCTCGAGAAAGGCGCGCGGGCCCTCGATGGCGTCCTTGGTCAGCGCCACCTTCATGCGGTAGTTCTCGGCGAGCAATTCGGCTTCGTAGATGGGCAGTGTCAGCCCCTTGCGCACGGCCATCCGCGAGCCCCGCACCGCCAGCGGCGCATTCGAATTGACGACCTCGGCGATCTCCCACGCCCGATCCATGAGCGTGTCGTGGGAGACCACTTCGGTGAAGACTCCCAAGTCGTACGCGCGCTGCGCGTCGAGTTGCTCGTGCTTGCCCATCAAGATCAGTCGCATGGCCACCGGCAGCGGCAGGATACGGGCCAGCCTCACCCCTTCGCGACCAGAGCTCACGCCGATGCTGACATGAGGATCCATCAACGTCGCGCGCTCGGACGCGATGGTGATGTCGGCGGTAGTCACCAAGTCCATCCCAGCGCCACAGGCGATGCCGTTCACCGCACAGATGATCGGCTTGGTCATCTGAAGCCAGGGCGGCGTTGCTTCCTGCGGCGCATCCCACTGCCGCATCGAGCTGAGGATGGGCTCCCCCTGGTTGTCGATCCCCGCCGCGTTCTCCATGTCATGGTCGGCTGCCTTGTTGACGTCGGCTCCGACGCACAGCGCGCGGCCGGCGCCGGTGATGATGACCGTCCAGATCTCTTGGGAGCGTTCGATTTCGGAGTACACCTCGGCGAGCTCCGCAATCATCTCGTCATTGATCGCGTTGAGCACCTCGGGCCGATTCAGCGTCACGCACGCGGTGTGACCCCGCACCTCGAATTCGAGGGTGTCGTAATCCGTCACCTGGTCGGACCCTCTTTCTCCAAAGCCGTTGTGGCGCTGGGACGAAATCCGAAAATCTCGCTGAATCTCTCACAGTAGCGCGGCCAGACATCGGGATTCAGCAACCGGGGCGGCATGCGCCCCTCGAAAATCACCTGCCATTGGGTCGCGGTGGCGACGGCGATGTCGCGGGCGGCTTCCACGGTGATGCCCGCGACGTGAGGCGTTGCGACCACGTTGTCGAGTGCTAGCAACGGATTGTCATGCCGCGGCGGCTCTTCGTGGAACACATCAAGGCCCGCCCCGGCGATGTCGCCGGCGACCAGCGCGTCGTACAGCGCGGCTTCGTCGTGAACGGGACCGCGGGCGGTGGTGATGAAGAACGCCGACGATTTCATCGTGGCGAACTGTGTGGAACCGAACAAACCACGCGTCTCGGCCGTGAGTGGACAGGTGACCTGAACGAAATCGGAGCGCTCGATCAACTCGCCGAGCTCTACCAGGGTCACGCCCCGCTCGGCGGCGGTCGCTTCGTCGACATATGGATCGTGGGCCAGGATCTCCATCCCGAAGGGCGCGCACAACTCCACGAGGCGCCGGCCGATGGCGCCGAGGCCGACCACCCCGAGCGTCTTTCCGAGTAGCTGGCTGCCCCGCAAGGCCAGGCGGTCGCCGAGCGGCCCGCTACGTAGGGCACGGTCGGCAACGGTGATCTTCTTGGCGAGATCGAGCATGAAGCCCAGCGCATGCTCGGCGACGGCCTCCGCGCCCGGACCGGAGTTGTTGCACACCGCGATTCCGGCGCGTGTGCACGCCTCGACATCAATGACGTCATAGCCGGCGCCCGCCGAGCAGACGGCCAGCAGCTGATCGCAGCGTTGCACCAGGGCAGGCCCGACCAACCACTGTTCGCCCTCGGGGACGGCCGCCACGTCGGTGCGCGTGGCGACCTGGTATCCGTTGGCGGATTCCAATACCGCCCAACCGTCCTCAGTCGGCGCATTCAGGTCGAGTTTGACGACGTCGATGTCGGCCACCTCGAGGATGTCCCCGGCGACGGGGTCGGTCCATCGCTCGTAGACGATTCTCGGACTTGGGCTTTGGCTCATTGCTTGAGCTTGGGCTTCGCCTGCGCCGCCTTGAACATGTCGGCGAGTTCGGCGTTGACGTTCTTGTAGTCGTTGCGCGCGATCGAGCCGTCGCGGCCCGGGACCACGTCATATCCCAGGCGCAGGTCCTTGTTCTCCATGTGGAAGTACTCACGGCCGATCGGCAGGCGTCGGTCTTTGCGCGGCACCTCCATCCATGCGCGCAGGAAGCAGCGGGCCTTCTTCGGATCGTTGCTGCTGACGAAGTCGGAGCGAGAGTGGCACATCGCGAAGTTGTTGGCTACGGCCGCCTCGCCCGACTCGAGCCGGAACTCGACCTGCTGCTCGACGAGGATGTTGCGCAGCAATTCGATCGCCTCGGTCTGTTCGGGCGTGAACTCCCGGCCGAGGGTGTGCATCGCCGGCAGGATGCTGCTGTAGGTGAAGTTGATGCAAATCCGGCCGTCGATCTGCGAGAACACCGGGACGTCGTACGGTGTCACGTCCGGCTGGTCGTCGGGCTGCTCACTGCGCCGGTGGTGTGGAAAACCCTGATACAGCACGGGAAGCAGGTCGGGTCGCTCGTGGAGAATCCGGTTGTGCGCCGCCGGCCCGCTCGCAAATTGGCTTTCACCGCCGGTCGCCGCGGGGTAGACGCACAGCAGCGACAGGATGTCGGCGGCGTCGTTGTGCATGGCCAGCTCCGCCCGCGATTTGGTGCCACGCGCGGGCTGCACGCCGTTCGGCAGGATCTCCTCCTGCACCCGAACCATTCGGTGTCCGAACGAGTTGTTGGATACCAGGTATCCCAGATGGGTGCAGAACGCCCAGTAGATGCGCTCGAGGTCGTCGATCGAATGTTGTTCGACCGGAAATCCGCGCACGCACGCCAGGCCTTTACCGAACATCAGGTCCCGGTACAGCCTCGCCAGATCGTCGTCAAGATCGGGGTGGCGCGCATCCTCGGGGGTGATGTCGTCGCGGTCCTTGTTCGACGTCTTGGCCAGAATCGACTCCAGGGCAGCCACATTGCGGGCCGAAAGGTCGAAAGCGAAATCGTCCTTGCTCGAGAAGTCGGCGCCGGTCCAGGACATCGAGTCGGCGACTTGCTCGGTATAGATCGCGGTGGGCATCCGTCCTCCTGTTGTGGCGGCGAGGCTTTCGGCTTATCGGGGCTATTCGTCGTTGCTACCTGCGTGGCGCCCGTCGAGCTCTCGCAACGCACGTGCCCGGGCCGTCGCCGCCTCGGTCAACATCCCGATGTCCGTACCTGCCGAAATGAAACGCAGACCCAATTCTGTGAAGCGTTTCAACAGGTCAACGGACTTGATGCCGGCTATTCCCAGCGCCACGCCGTGTGCACGACAAGCCGCCGCGACCGATTCTACTGCATTGCGGAAATGATCATTCTCATAGTCGCCGTGGATGCCCATTTCGGCCGTCAGATCGCTCGGACCGAGAAGGATCATGTCGATACCCTCGACGCCCGCGATGGTGTCCGCGGAGTCGACCGCTTGCGGCGTCTCGATCATCACCGCGACCACCGTGCGACCCTCGAGAACAGCGGTGAGTTCGGCCGGTGACCTTGGCTGGTAACCGCTGACGGCATTGGGCCCGGAAATGGAGCGGTGCCCGATTGGAGGAAACCGCGCGGCACCGACGACGGCTGCTGCTTCTTCTTTCGAATTCACATGCGGCACAATCACTCCGGTTGCGCCGTTGTCGATGACGCGAGCGATGACACTCGGATCGTGAGGCGGCACCCGAACCAATGCCGAGATGCCCGCTCCCAATGCGCTCGCGCAAAGCATGGCCGCCGTCTCCAGCGACGTGGAAGTGTGCTCGAGGTCGACGTAGACCGCGTCGTATCCACATGCTGCTGCGATCGCGGGGACATCGGGAGTGCGAGCGCTCATCAGCGCCAGACACAGCACCAGCTTCTCGCCGCGCAGTGCCTCCCGCAGTGGTTTCCGCACACGCTCACGGTAGCCGACTGAGAACGTTCATTCCACCAAGTCGTTAACGGCATTATCAATGTGGTAACCATTACGTATGTCCGCGAACCGGGTCGCTATCGTGGGCGCCGGCCTGTCGGATTGTGGGCGGGTGCCTGACAAGACCGCGATGGCGCTGATGGCTCAAGCAGCGCGCCGCGCCATCGCCGACGCCGGTCTGACGAAAGACGACGTCGACGGTTTCGGCGGCCACGGAACCCTGCTGCCCCCCGCCGAGGTGAGCGAGTACCTCGGCCTGCGACCGTCCTGGGTGGACGCGACCAATGTCGGTGGATCGTCCTGGGAGGTCATGGCGGGGCACGCCGCCGACGCCATCGCCGCCGGCGTGATCGACGTGGCACTGCTGACATACGGATCAACGGCGCGGTCGGCCGTCAAACGCCGCGCACGCGCATCGGCGGCGGCGATGAGCACTGGCGGCGCCATGCAGTACGAGGCCCCATACGGCGCCACCCTGATCGCAAAGTATGCAATGGCCGCTAGGCGCCACATGATCGAATACGGCACCACCGCAGAGCAACTGGCCGAAGTCGCGGTCGCGGCCCACGAGTGGTCGGCGATGAACGACACCGCATTCGAGCGCGACCGGATAACTGTTGCCGACGTCGCCGCCGCGCCGATGCTCGCCGATCCTTTCACCTCCAAGCATGTGTGTCTGCGCACCGACGGCGGCGGCGCGGTGGTGCTGGCAAACGAGCGAGTGGCGAAGAATTGCGCCAAGGAGCCCATTTGGATTCTCGGTGCGGCCGACTCGACGTCGCATGTCAGCATGAGCGAGTGGGCCGACTTCACCACGTCGGCCGCGGCGCTGTCTGGTCCCCGCGCGTTCGCGCAAGCCGGTGTCGCGCCCGCCGACATCGATGTGTGTCAGCTCTATGACTCGTTTACGTCCACCATGCTGCTCACGGTGGAGGATCTGGGTTTTTGCGCCAAGGGTGAGGGTGGGCCGTTCATCGCATCGGGTGCGCTGCGTCCGGGCGGGGCGTTACCTACCAACACCGACGGCGGCGGTCTGGCCTCTTGCCATCCCGGCATGCGGGGAATGTTTTTGATGGTCGAAGCGACCAGGCAGCTGCGCGGCGAATGCGGCGCCAGACAGGTTGACGACGCGCGTCTGGCATGCGTGCATGCGATGGGAGGCTTTTTCACCCATAGCGCCACGATGATCCTCGGGAGGCAGTAGATGGACGTGCCGGTGGCCGCGAACCGGCCAACGATCGACTCCGACAGCGAATCGTGGTGGCAGGCCATCCAGGATCGCCGACTGATGATCAACGCGTGTGCCGGGTGCGGCCAGAACTCGCTCTATGCGCGCGCGTTGTGCCCGCACTGCTGGAGCGAGGACGTCGCGCTGGCACCGGCGTCCGGGCGGGCACGGCTCTACACGTGGACCGTGGTGCACCAGAATGCGGCGCCCTTCGATGCGTGCACGCCGTATGTGGTGGCAATGGTGGATCTCGACGAGGGTCCCCGACTGATGACGGCTCTGGAAGACTGCCCGGCCGAAAGCCTCTGTGCAGAAATGGAACTCACCATCGCCTTTCGCGATGACGATGACGGCTTTGTTGTCCCGGTTTTCCGGCCGACCGGCAAATCGGAAGACTGAGACTCAACCACCTGCGGCGAGGCGGTCGGCAAGCGCCCGCGGCCGGCCCGCCGAGCGCGCAGCGAGCTTGTTGCGCTCGACCTTGCCGTTGGCGTTGACCGGCAGCGGCTCGTTCCAGAACACCAGTTCCTCGGGCAGCTTGTACTTGGGCAGTCCCGCCGAGATGAGCGCGTCGGTGACCTTCGCGAGTGACATGTCGACGTCGCCGTCGAGCACCATGGCGACGGCCAGTCGTTCGCCGGTCGCGGCGTCGGCCACCGAGTATGCCGCGCAATTGCGCACCCCGGCGATCCTGGCCACGGCCTCCTCCACCTCGACGGCCGCGATCTTCAGACCGTTGCGAATGATGATGTCTTTCAGGCGCCCGACGATGCGCACCCGGCCTTGCGACATCTCGGCCACGTCGCCGGTGCGAAACCAGTCGCCATCGAACGCCTGCGCGTCGTCATCGGCGTCGGTGTACCCGAGGAACGCATGCGGGCCCCGTATGCAGCACTCGGTCGGATCGGCTGCGAATCCGACCTTCACCTCGACATCGTCCAACGCGACACCGTCGTCGGCGTGACGGACGTCCGCGGACTCCGACCGCAGACCAGACGTGCTCACTGGTACTTCGGACGAACCGTAGGCGCGCATCACAATGATCCCGAAGTCGTCTTCGATGCGGCTGACGATGCGCCGGTCCAGCACGGTCCCGCCCAAATAGACCGCTTGCAGCGGCACGTGCAGCCGGCGCGCCACCGCCTCGTCGAGCAGTCTGTCCAGCAAGCGATCGGGTCCGCCGTACCAGGTCGCACCCGACGAGACCAGCAGCTCACAGGTTTTGGCGGCATCCCAGTTGTCCTCGAGGATGACGGGCGCGCAGAGCATCGGTGCGATGACCAACGCCTGCAGCACTCCAGTCACCGACGCGAGCGGACTGATGAGAAAAATACGGTCTGCCGGGCCGAGTCCGGCTGCCGCGATGTAATTCGATGACGCCTTCATCAGCGTGCTCTGCGAGTGGATGACTCCCTTGGGCGCCGAGGTGGTTCCCGACGTGTAGAGCACGAGGGAGGGTTCGTCGGCCGCACGCCGAGATCGGTACGCAGTCTGCGATGCGGCATCGTCCAAAGCGATCCATGCAAAGTGCGCGGACATCCCTTTCCGAGGGGCCGCAGGCCAATTCGGCGCGACCCCGAACTCAGCACCGGTGCGCGCGATGATGTCGGCCACCTGCGCCTCGCCGGCGCTGCGAGGCGCCAACAGGACCACGGCATCCAGGCGCATCGTCGCATGAACGGCAACCACTGAATCCACGTCGTTACCCACGACCACAACGGTCGGTGTCGAAGCTCCAACGCCCGAAGCCGCCAAAGCGCCGCATGCCGCATCGATGCGCGCGTCGAGCTCGGCATAGCTGAGCTCGACCCCCCGGGCGCACAGAGCCAGCTTCCTCGGATGTCGTGCCGCGGCAGCACGAACGATGTCGGCGGGCTGGCCCGACCAGAACCCGGCCTCACGGTATCGGTCCCGCAATGCCGTCGCGCGCCGCTGCGCACATTGCAAGAGAGCCGGCGCGCCCCTCATGGATGCCCTCCGATGCAAATGCTGGTTCTCACTGAGAGTAAATGTAACCTCTCACCATGCCGTCAATGAATTTCGATGATCAGGTCGCCATTGTCACCGGTGCAGGGGGTGGCCTCGGCCGTTGTCATGCCCTTGAGCTCGCCCGCCGGGGCGCGCGCGTAGTGGTCAACGACCTGGGCAGCGCAGTGGACGGCACCGGTGCGTCAATATCGGCCGCGCAGGCGGTAGTTGACGAGATCACGTCGGCGGGCGGCACGGCGATCGCCAACGGCGACTCGGTCGCTACCGAAAAGGGCGGCGCGGCCATCGTTGCGGCAGCCATGGACGCATACGGACAGGTCGACATTCTCATCAACAACGCGGGAATTCTGCGTGACGCGGCATTCAAGAACATGACCGCCGATCAGGTGGATGCGGTCATTTCCGTCCACCTGTCCGGGGCGTTCCACGTCACCCGCGCCGTATGGCCGGTCATGCGCGAGCGGAACTATGGACGGATAGTCCAAACGACCTCGGGTACCGGCTTGTTCGGAAACTTCGGGCAGGCCAATTACGGCGCGGCCAAGATGGGACTCGTCGGCATGATGCACGTGCTCGCCATCGAGGGAGCACGAAACGGCATCGCCATCAACGCGGTTGCCCCCATCGCAAGGACGCGCATGACCGAGACCATCATGGGCGGAGCCGCTAAGGCGATGGACCCTGAGTTGGTGACTCCGGTCGTGGTTTATCTGTCGCATCGCGACTGCGACCGCACTGCCCACATTTATTCGGTGGGAGCGGGCAAGGTGTCGCGGGTATTCATCGGCGTGACCAAAGGAATCGAGAACACCTCGCTCACTGCGGAATCCGTCGTTGAGGCGATCGACGAGATCGATGACGCCGCGACCTTCAGGATCCGCGGTGGGCCAGCCAAGGAGTGAGGGTCAGCGGCCCAAGAACCGCGGTTCGCGGCGCTCCGCGAACGACTGCAGGCCCTCCTGAAGATCGGTGGTGCGCGACACCGCCTCCTGTGCCCACGCCTCCTGCTGAAAAGCTCGATCACGGCCGGACTCCGAGGAAACCAAGAGCAGTCGCTTGGTGTGCCCGAGCATCACCGTCGGGCCGGCGGCAAGCCGGCTGACCAGCTTCTCTGCCTCCGCGCCCGTAACGTCCGGTGCGGCCACGCGGTTGACCAGTCCCAACCGCTCACAGGTGGCGGCGTCAACGGGTTCGCCGAGCATCAGCAGCTCGGTGGCCTTACGCAGCCCCACGATCCTCGTCAGCAGATGGATGGCGCCGGAATCAGGCAGCACCCCGCGATGCACGAACGCCGCGACAAGCTTTGCCTCCGTGGACATGACGACGAGATCGCATGCGAGCACCAGGCTGATTCCTGCACCGGCCGCGGTTCCCGTCACCGCAGCGACCACCGGCTTATCGCAGTCGAGGATCGATGCGACCAGCCTCTGCCATCCGTTCTGCAGCATGCGAGCAACGTCCCCTGATCGCTTGTCGGCAACCGGCGGCCGGGGCGCTGATCCAGCGGGCAACCCGGCCCCCGCGCAGAAATGCCGCTGCCCAGTCGCGCCCAGTAACACCGCGCGCACCGCTGGGTCGTCGCCAGCGCGCTGAAAAGCCTCGGTCAGCGCGTCACGAGCCAACGGTGACAACGAATTTCCCACATCAGGCCGGTCGATGGTGATGCGACAAACGCCGTCCGCACCAACGGCCTCCAGGATCCCTGGCTGCTGCTCACTCAACTCACTCACCCCTGCCGTTAACGGCGTTTCCGCTTTTCGGGTATCTTAATTTCCACAGTTGTCCGGGCCACGATATTCGCCAGAACTGAGGAGGCGCGCCATGACCCGCTCTTCTCAACCGGGCCAAATCACCGATGAGGGGCTGGCCAGGTTGCGTGGCACCATCGGCATCGCCGTTCCGCACACCCAGCCGCCGCACTACGTCCGCCCCAACGAGGACACCTTCCGCCACGTCGCCGAAGCCTACGGTGACGCCAATCCCATGTGGACCGATCCGGATTACGCCGCAAAGTCGGTGTGGGGTGAATCGATCGCGCCGCCGGCACTGGTCGGTGGTGACACGTTGATCGGCGAAGACGAAGTCACCGAGCTCTCCGAGGAGGACCGGGCCCTGACCAAGGGCGACCCGCTGCGCGGGGTGCACGCGTTTTACGCGTCGTCCGCACGAGAGTGGTGGGCTCCGCTGCGGGCCAACCACCGGGTATTCAGGCGCAACGCGCTAGTCGCCGCGATCGACAAGAGCAGTGAGTTCGCCGGTCGGGCGATTCACGAATGGTCGGCGCAAGTCTTCCGGGACGACGAGGGCACCATTCTCGGCGGCCAGTACCGCAACATGATCCGCACCGAGCGCAGCAAGGCTCGCGGCCGCAAGAAATACGAGTCGATCCAACTCAAGACCTGGACAGCCGAGGAGATCGCCGAGATCGACGAAAGCTACGCGCGGGAATCCCCACGTGGTGCTGAACCGCGGTGGTGGGAAGACGTCGACGAGGGCGACGCCGTCGGCACGTTGACCAAGGGACCGCTCACCGTCACCGACATGGTCTGCTGGCATGTCGGCATGGGCACCGGTATGTACGGGGTCCGTCCCCTGCGGTTGGCGTGGCGCAACCGGCAACGCATTCCCCGCTTTTACACCCCGAACGACCGCGGTGTACCCGATGCGCAGCAGCGCGTGCACTGGGAACCGGACGCGGCCCGAAATGCCGGCAACCCCAACACTTTCGACTACGGTCGGATGCGTGAGACGTGGTTGATCCATCTGTGCACGGACTGGATGGGGGACGACGCCTGGTTGTGGAAGCTGGACTGTGAGTTCCGGTTGTTCAACTACGTGGGTGATTTGCACACAATCACCGGCACCGTGACTCGAAAGTACCTCGCCGAAGGCGAGCGCCCCGCCGTCGATGTCGAACTCGCGGCGACCAACCATCGCAACGAGATCACCACGCCGGGACACGCGACCATCCTGTTACCCAGCCGGGACCGCGGTCCGGTCCGGCTGCCGGATCCGCCCGGCGGAGCGACGAACCTGACGGATCTGCTCGCGGCCGTGTCGGCTGAATTCGCAGAACGGTGACAGCTGCCGTGAAATATGCGAGCGTTCCAGGGCTTTCGGCCGAGCAGCAGGGCCCGGTGCTGTGCCTCACCCTGGACCGCGCTGAGCGTCGCAACGCCGTCGATGACACGATGCTCGACGCATTGATCGAATATCTCGCCACCGCAGGGGTCGATGAGGCGGTGCGTGTCATCCGCATCGACGCCGACGGACCGGACTTTTGCGCGGGATCCGATCTCATCGCGAACAACGCGAAGTCGGAGCGAAAACCGCGGGTGGGCAGTACTCAGCGCCGGCTACCGAACAAGGCCAACCGGCTCATCCCGTTGATGCTGGAGACACAGGTGCCGATCGTCGCGGTGGTCCGCGGCTGGGCGGCCGGGTTGGGGTTTCACATCGCGTTGGCGTCCGACTTCTGCCTGGCCGCCGACGACGCTCGGTTCTGGGAACCGTTCATGGCCCGCGGGTTCACACCGGACAGCGGCGCCGCATGGTTGCTGCCACGCCTAATCGGGATGGTGCGCACCAGACAGTTGCTGATGCTCGGCGAGGAGATCTCCGGCGCCACCGCGGCCGACTGGGGCATCATCCACCGCGCTTACGCACCCGAGCAATTGACCTCTGGCGCGGAGCAGCTTGTCGCCAAACTCGGTGAGGCGCCCACGGTTGCCCTCGGTCTCACCAAGTGGCTGCTGCACAGCGGCAACGGGCTCGATCTCGACCGCCATCTCCAGAACGAGGCCCTCGCGCTGGAATTGTCAAGTCGCAGTGACGATTTCAAAGAGGGCCTCGCGGCCTTCCGTGACAAGCGCGACGCAAAGTTCCAGGGCCGATGAAGGCCGCTGCGGGATCATGACCCGCTTGCCGATCACCCCCGACTCCTCCGCCGCCGCCGCCGTCGAGGCGGTGCGGCAGTGGATCGATGCGGAGGTGCCCGCAGCGTGGCGGGCGGCCGCCGCCGAGGGGCCTGCAGCCCTGCGGAGGGTCCGCACCGCGGCCGATTACCGGGATTGGTATCCGGCATTCGCCGACTCGGGACTGGTTGCACCGACCTGGCTTCCGGAGCACGGTGGCCTCGGCGTCGACAACGACACCGCACATGCGATTGAGGCGGTTCTCGCCCCGCTCCGGCTCACGCGGCTGAATCCCTTGGGGCTCAACAACGCCGCGGCAGCGTTGTTCATTCACGGCACCGAGGAACAGCGACGGCGCTTCCTGCCGCCCATTGTCCGCAACGAAGAGAAATGGTGTCAGCTCTTCAGCGAACCCGGCGCAGGTTCCGATCTCGCGTCGTTGGCGACCCGCGCCGTACGCGACGGCGATCACTGGGTGATCTCCGGGCAGAAGGTGTGGACCACGTGGGCGGACGAGGCGGACTTCGCGATCCTGCTGGCGCGCACCGATCCGGGCCAGCCCAAACACCAGGGCATCACCTACTTCCTGCTCGACATGCACCAACCGGGCGTCGACGTGCGACCGCTGCGCCAGATCACTGGCGAAGCTGAATTCAACGAAGTCTTCCTCGACGGCGCGCGGGTGCCCGACGAGCATCGGGTCGGGGAGATCAACGACGGCTGGCGAGTTAGCGCGTCAACCCTGTCCAGTGAGCGGCAGATGGTTTCCGGATCGGGATCCGGTGGTATGGGCCGCCTCGGTGGTTTCGGCGCCGAGCGCTTGATCTCCCTGGCCCAAGAAATCGGGCGTTGGGACGACCCCGTGGTCCGAGGCAAGGTCATGCGTCTGTGGGCGCAGGAGCAGATCCGTGGCTGGACCAATGCGCGCGTGCGCGCAGCACTTTTGGCCGGCCAGTCGCCCGGTGCGGCGTCCTCGATCGGCAAGGTCCATCAGGCCACACTCAATCAACAGATCCAGGATCTGATGCTCGATTTGCTGGGCACCGCCGCGGTGGCGTGGCCGGCGACCGGCGATCCTGATGCGTTGCCCCGGGAGGTGCAGGGCATGCTGCGCAGCCTGGCCAACGCCACCGAGGGCGGCACGACCGACATCAACAAGAACATCCTCGGCGAGCGTGTGCTCGGGCTGCCCAAGGAGCCTGATCCGTGGAAGGGTAAGCCCTGGAAAGAAATTCCACGCTCGTGAGCGGCTACGAGCGGTTAATCGTCGAGAAGTGCGACTCCGTAGGCTGGCTGATCCTGAACCGGCCGGATGCCGGCAACGCGTTCGATGCACTGATGCTCGACGAACTCGAGGCCGCATGGGCCGAGTTGGATGCCGACCGCGACGTGCACGTGATCGTCAATGCCGCCAACGGCAAGGCGTTCTGCACCGGCATGGACGTCGTGCAGGTGGCTCGCGACAAGGCGGCCATGCGGCGGCACTCGCGCCGGACCAGGGACGCCGAGCTGAAGATCTCGTCGTGGCACTGCGAGGTGTGGAAGCCGGTGATCGCGGCGGTTAACGGGGTGTGCGCTGGCGGGGGCCTGCACCTGGTCGCCGACGCCGACATCGTGATCGCCGCCGAACAGGCTTCGTTCGTTGACCCGCATGTCTCGGTGGGGCAGGCCGTCGCGTACGAGGCAATCACACTGCTGCGTAAGTCTCCGATGGAGGCGATCACCCGAATGACGCTGATCGGCAAGGGTGAGCGTATCTCGGCGCAGCGGGCATACGAACTGGGCATCGTCTCGGACGTCGTGCCAGCCGATCAGCTTCGGGCGACCGCCGGCCGCCTGGCCGCCGGTGTCGCAACCAACTCCCCTACCGCGATGCGCGCCACCAAGAAAGCATTGTGGCATTCCCTCGAAGTCGGCCTGTCCGCAGCCAAACGTGCCGCCAGCGAGGAGATTTGGCGGTTGCGCAACCACCCCGACCATGCCGAGGGCGTACGCGCCTGGCGTGACAAGCGATCCGCGCGGTGGCAGCCGCTCGACCCCGCGGAGGTTTCGTGAGCTATCAAAGGTTGATCGTCGAGCGGCGCGGCCCGGTCGGCTGGATCATCAACAACCGGCCCGATCGACTCAATGCGTACGACGCGATGATGCGGGCGGAGTTCCCGAGGGCGTGGTCGGAATTGGACGCGGATCCCGGTGTGCGCGTCATCGTGCACACCGGTAATGGCAGGGCGTTTCAGGTGGGTGCCGACGTCGAGGACCTGGACGGCGAGGCGGTGCAGCAGTTCCAGGAGTCGATGCGCACGCTGGACCTGAAGTTGACGGGCTGGCATTGCAATGTGGGAAAGCCCGTCATCACCGCCGTCAACGGGGTGTGCGCCGGCGGCGGACTGCATTGGGTCGCCGACGCCGACATCGTCATCGCGGCGTCCGATGCGACCTTCGTCGACCCGCACGTCTCCATCGGCCAGGTCAGCGCGTTGGAGACGATCGCCCTGATGCGAAAGATGCCCGCCGAGGCGGTGTTGAGGATGGCGCTCGTCGGCAGCCACGAACGACTGACCGCCCAACGCGCCTACGAGCTCGGGATGATCAGCCAGATCGTCGACCCGCCCGACAGGCTCCGCGACGTCGCACAGGAACTGGCCGAGAAGATCGCTATGAATTCGCCCGCGGCGATGCGGGCGACCAAGCGCGCGTTGTGGGGAGCGCTCGAATACGGCTTGACCGATGCGTGCCGAGCGGGTGCCAACCACTTGACGTCGATGTGGGGCCATCCCGACCAAAATGAGGGACCACAGGCGTTCGCCGACAAGCGCACTCCCAATTGGCTACCGCTGGAGCCTGACTCGTGAGTCTTGCCGCGCTGCTGGCCAGCCTGCCCGATACGGCCGTGCACACGTTGACCACCGATGTCTCGCGCGACGACCTCAGCGTGAGCGCGGACCGCCTGGCCGCAATACTCGACGAAGCCGGTCTGGTGACCGGACAAGTCATCGCGGCGATGCTGCCCAATGACGCCGGGACGGTCGCCGCACTGTTCGGGACATGGCGTGCCGGTGGGGTTTACACACCACTCAACCCCCGGGCCGCCGACGCAGAGGTGGCGTCCCAACTCGCGACATTGCGGCCGGCGGTAGTGATAACGACACCCGAACTGGCCCATCGGTTCTCGGCGGCCGAGTTGCCGGTGGTGGCTGGATCGAACTTGATGTGGTCGCTCTCGCCATCGTCTGTACAACCGCCCGATCCGCGGCAGTACGACGCGGACGTGGCGCTGCTGCAGTTCACGTCGGGAACCACCGGGCCGCCGAAGCCGGTGCCGCTGCGTCATGCAACGGTGCTCGACCTGATCGACCGGCTGTTGGCCAAGCTCCGCGGCGCAAAACCGGCGGCGGCCCAAGCGGATCGGACACCGATGCCCAACCTCGTTCCGCTCTCACTGTCCTTGTGGGCCGGCATCTACCAGGTGCTGTTCGCCTTTCGGGCGGGCTCGGGGGTCGTGCTGATGGACAAGTTCTCACCCGCCGAGTTCGCCACGCTGGTCAAGCGACATCAATTGCGTTCCACGGTTTTACCCCCCGCTGCGTTGACGATGGTCCTGCACGACGAGTCGGTCACCGACCTGTCGCCGCTGAAGATCGTGCGATCGATCACCGCTCCCCTTTCCCCCGTGCAAGCAGGTCGGTTCCGGGACAAGTACGGGGTGATCGTGCTCAACTCCTACGGCCAAACCGAGCTCGGCGGCGAAGTCGTCGGATGGTCGGCCGCCGACGCGCGGGAATGGGGCGAGACCAAGCTCGGCTCGGTCGGACGCCCGCTGCCCGGCATTGACGTCACAATCACCGACGACGAGGTGATGGTCCGCACGCCGACGACCGCCGCTCGAAAGATCGACCCGGCCTTCCTCGACAGGCTCACCGATGACGGCTGGTTTCACACCGGTGACCTCGGGTGGTTCGACGACGACGGGTTCCTGTGGCTGGACGGCCGAGTGTCGGACATGATCAACCGCGGTGGGCTGAAGGTCTTCCCGGGCACGGTGGAGGACGTACTGCTGGCCGCCGAGGGGGTACGCGACGCGGCGGTGGTCGGGATTCCAGACGAGAGACTCGGCGAGGTGCCCTGGGCGTTCGTCGCCCGTCACGCTCCCGGCCTGTCCGAAGACGACCTGATCGCCTGGTGCCGCGAGCGTCTGACGCCCTACCGCGTGCCTGTGCGGGTGGTGTTCGTTGATGAGCTGCCGCGCAACGATGTCGGCAAGGTCGTCAGACGCAAACTGGCCGCCATGGCTAGCGCCTGAGCTTTTCGTCGGCCGCGACCCCTGGGCATCGACGTTGGAAACGTCTATTCTCAATTCAGAGAGTGATGTTACCTTGCAACGTAAACTTGCATTTTTGCTGAAGCCCTGGAGGTCGGATCGTGTGGCAAGAACTAGTCCGGATGGCCGTGACCTGGGCGGTGATGTGCGGCCTGGTCGCATTCTTCTACTGGATGATGGGCAACATCGGCACGTTCTGAGCGACCATAAGGCTTTTCGGCACACCAATTAGGAGAACGCATGGACGACCTGGACCGCCGGCGTAAGCGGGGACTCATCGCCTTTCAGATTTTCGTCTACGGAATGTTGATCGCGATGTTTGCAATTCAGCTGCAAATGTATCTGACCAGGCACTGGTAGCGACATGACTTTTCCGATCAAGGCCGCCGCCGGCGGGTCGCTAAGCATGGGCGAACACGAACAGCAAAGTCGAGCGATCCAGCGGCGCGCCGACCGATGGCTCATTGCCGGAACAGGCCTGATGGGCACGCTCGTGCTCGGCATCGCTGGGCTCCCCATCTTCTGTCGCGGCCTTTACCTGCTGCGGAAGGCGCAGCGCGGGGGCCTGTCCGTACGTCCGACGATGGTCACGCTGATCGGCTTCGTGATCATCCTGGATGCTGCGCTCAACAGCATCGGTTGGGCGTTGGACCTGTTCGCCAACCACGCCCTGATCACCCGCACCGTGTTCACCGCGTGGGGCAACCTGATCGACGCCGGTTACTTTTGGCATTACAACGAGCTATGGATCGGCGGTGCCGGCGCACCGGGCGAGAAGGCGTGGGTCATGGTATGCGTTCTCATCGCATTCCCCATGCGCATAGCCGCGGCGATCGCGTTCCTCCAGATGAAGCGATGGGGTCATCAATGGCTGATCGTGACCTGCTGGTTCGGGATCATCGTGTGGATGGGCTACATCTTCAACATGACGATGTACGCCGACGTGCGCTATACCGCAGTAGGTTTCCCGGTTATCGGGTGGTGGGCGTTCAACGTCTTCTACATCACGCCGTTCCTCGCAATTCCATACCTACACAGCGTCAATCGGGAGATCTTCTCCGACTAGCCGAGCCGAGAAAGGGCTACCGTGTCTGATTCCATTACCCAGAAAGAGGATTCGGCCGATTCCCTACCGATCGGCACCACCTCAACGTGGGTGCGAATGCATAGATGGCTCAAGCGCGCGCTGTACATCTGTCTCTTCGGGTTGGTCATCGAGGGATCGCTGACAGTCCCGGTGATGGCCGTCTGGTACGGCTGGCCGACGCTGTCACTCACCGAAATCTGCAGCGAACTGATGAAGGTGCGCTTTTCCGATGATGCGCTGGAGTGCCAGCAGCCGTACCCCCTCGGCGGGCCGCCGTTCGGCGGTGCACCGGAGGCCGCCGGCCAGCGAACGGCCAAGGACGACTGGGGTATTCAGCCCAAGCCGCGCTATGAGCGTATTGGCTTCAGGGAGTTGGTCAGGATTCATCAAGAACGCATCGCGCACCAATCGGCAAGCCCCACCACGCCGCGTCATTGAACGTCGACACATATTCACCGCCGGTGAGCACCGCAGTCCTGGGATCCCACGACGTCGTCTCGGGCGCCGTCGCCAACAGCCTCGGTTCTGCTGTTCACCAGCTCGACGCGCCGCTCCCCCTCGGCCTAGACGGCGTCGTTATCGTGACGGGTAGCGGTGCACGACCGACCCCTCTGACGGCCATCGAGGAGGTCGACTGGCGTCGACTCGCAGAACAGCCGATGCGACAGACGCTGACGGCTCTCCAGCGCTCGCACGCGTCGATGTGCGGCCGAGGCGGCCGGATCGTCCTTATCGTGCCGAGCATAGGAATGAGCGGAGCGGCCGATCTCGTGCCCTACACCACGGCCATCGAGGGGATTAGAGCGATGGCGAAGTCCGCCGCCCGACAGTGGGCCCCTGGAATCGTCCTCAACATGATCGCTGTTCCCGCAAGCCTGTTCGCGCCGGCACTGAGCGGTGCCACGTCTCATTTGACAGCTGCTGCCGTCGGCGACGATCGCGGGCTCATCGATACGATCGCCGAAGCAACGAAATTCCTACTAAGCACTGAAATCACCCATCTCGTCGGCGCGACCGTCGTCGTCGACGGCGGATCGGTGATGTCTCCATGAGCCTCGATGCGTTGACCGTGCTTGTCACGGGCGCGGGCGGCGGAGTCGGTAGGGGCATCGCGCTCGCGTCCGCGGCTGACGGAGCCCACGTCCTCGTTGCCACACGGTCGGAGAACGGACAGGCAGTGGCAGACGAGATCACCGCTCGAGGGCAGTTGGCGACCTGGGTTCGCTGCGACGTCACCCTGTCAGACTCGGTCGCTGATGCCGTCGCGCAAGCGATACACACCACCGGACGGCTCGATGCGGTTGTGCACAACGCGACGAGTAACTCATCGAGCCAGCCGCACCAGCTTGTCCAGGTCGACGATGGCCTCTGGGAGGAACACTATTCGGTGTCGGTCGGCGGGGCCTATCGTTGTGCGTCGGCAGCATTCGAATCTCTCAGCGCCCGAGGAGGATCACTGGCGGTCATGACCTCGCCGGCGGGTATGGAGGGAAGCGCGACACTCCCCTTATACGCGACGATGAAGGGTGCGCTGCGTGGTTTCGCCAAGAGCCTGGCACGCGAATGGGCGCCGCACGGCATCACCGTGAACGTGGTATCGCCGCTTGCGTATTCGCCGGCGATGACCGCCGCGATCGAGGCCGATCCCGCGATGGCGGAGAGGTTGTCCCGCAGAATCCCGCTGGGACGCATCGGCGATCCAGAGCACGATATCGGGTCGGCCGTGGCATTCCTGATCGGCCCCGACGCTCGCTACGTCACCGGCCAGACACTGGGCGTCGATGGGGGTCATTTCATGAGCCGTTAGGCCCGGTAGCGGCCGTAAAGCGCCGCTTGCTATCTTGAGAATCAATATTCTCACTCATGTTGGAGGCGCTGGTGACCGACGGAAAAGCATTCGAGGTCTGGGATGCCGACAACCACATGTACGAGACCATCGATGCCTACACGCGCTACCTGCCGGAGAAATATTCCGAGGCGCTGAAATTCGTCGACGTGAACGGCCGCAAGAAGCTGCAGATCCTCGGCGTGGTCACCGAGTGCATCCCGAACCCGACCTACGAGGTGATCCCGACGCCGGGCGCGTGGGCCGACTACTACCGCGGCATCAATCCCGAGGGCAAGTCGCTGCGTGAACTGGCCGAGCCCATCCGCTGCCCCGACGCGTTCCGGCGTCCGGACCTGCGGCTGGAGCTGATGGACAGTCAAGGCGTCGACGGCGCGTTGATGTTCCCGACCACGGCAGGCATGCTCGAGGAACGAACCAAGTCGGACACCGAACTGACCCACGCGGTGACGCACGCCTTCAACCGCTGGCTGCTCGACGACTGGACTTTCAATTACCAAGATCGCATCTTCCCCGTGCCCGCGATCTCACTCAACGATCCGGCCGAAGGGGTCAAGGAGCTCGAGTGGTGCCTGGCGAACGGGGCCAGGACGGTGCTGATCCGGCCAGCCCCGGTACCGCGTGCAGACGGCACGTCCCGCTCGCCCGCGCTCCCTGAATTCGACGACTTCTGGCGGCTCGTAGAGTCATCGGGCATCTCGGTGCAGATGCACAACTCGGACTCCGGCTACGACCGTTACGTCGACGACTGGGAAGGCGGCGACGAGTTCCAGGGGTTCCAGCTCACCAAGCTTCGCGGGTTCATCTACGAGGAGAGTCGCCACATCTTCGATACGCTCGCGGCGTTCATCGCCCATGGAGTGTTCGAGCGCTTTCCCGGCCTACGCATCGGCGTGGTCGAGAACGGCGGGTCGTGGGCCCAGCGGCTAATGGACGTGTTCGATCGGGTATATCGCAAGAAACCCAAGGACTTCAGCGCACACCCCTGCGAACTCTTCCGCAAGCACGTTTGGGTCAACCCGTTCCACGAAGAGGACATGTCGCACCTCATCGACGTGCTGGGCGCTGACCGGGTGATGTTCGGTTCGGACTTTCCGCATCCGGAGGGACTCGCCCACCCCGCGGAATTCGTCCAGGAACTCGCGAACCTTCCCGCCGACACCACGGCGCAGGTGATGGGCGGCAATTTGAAGCAGCTCATCGGCCTCTAATACGTCAGGCGCCGAACCGCGCACGCAGTTCGTTCTTCAGCACCTTCCCAGTGAGGTTTCGCGGCAGCGCTTCCACCAATTCAAGTCGCTCGGGGTATTTGTGGCGACTCAAGCCTTGACCCTCGCAATGCTCCGCCAATGTGTCGAGGGTGACATCACTTCCGGGTTCAGCGACCACGATCGCGCAAACACGTTCGCCCGTACGAGGATCCGGGACGCCGATGACCGCGACGTCCGCGACGGCCCGATGCGTGGCCAGTACGCCCTCGATCTCCAGCGCCGAGATGTTCTCCGCATTGCGGATGATCGCGTCCTTGATACGACCGGTGACCACGACGTTTCCGTCGGCGTCAATGCGGCCCCGATCGCCGCTGCGGAACCAACCCTCGGCATCGAATGCGTCGGCGTTCAGGGCTTCATCGACATAGCCCAGGAAGCATTGCGGTCCTTTGAGCCGCAGTTCGCCCTCCTCTCCCGATTCGACTTCGCGTCCGAAATCGTCGACGACACGGACGGATACCCCGGCTACCGGGCGGCCTACCGTATGGTCGAGCACCTCGGGCGCTCCGTCCGGCGGTGGTGAGGTCACGACTGGAAATTCGGTCAGCCCCCAGGCGTTCGCCACCCCGGCGACCGAAAACGTCTCGCGGACTTGACGTCCCAGCTCGGCAGTGATCGGCGCCCCACCGCCGACACAACCGCGCAGATCGGGGAAGAGTGGATCAGCGCCGTGCTCTCGCTGTGCTGCCATGAAGGCGACAAAGAACGGTGTAGCCGAGCCCAGCATCGTCGGCCGGTGCGCAGCGATCGCCTTCGGGGTGAGCACTGGATCGAACTCGTCGAACAGCACCAGTCGCATGCCGGTCAGCAGGCTCGCTGCCAACATCGCCGCACCGCCGATGTGTGACACCGGAAACGCGATCGGATTGACGTCGTCGCTGGATGCACCGAACATTCCCACCACCCCGGCCGAGCCTGCGATCACCGAGCGATCGCAATGCCGGACGCCTTTCGGCGCCGCGGTGGTACCCGACGAGTAGTAAACCCACCGTGGCAGCGTCTCCGAGGTAGGAGGTGCGGGCAGCGGTGCGGGATCGACTGCAGGAAGCCGAAGGCCCTCACCGACACGGGCCGCATGATCAATGACCAAAACCGTCATCGGCTGCTCTCGTGCCAGCGCGTCGGCCAGTGCGACATGGTCGAACCCACGCCACGAACCTGGCACGATGATCACCTCGGTGCCGAGTTGCACTGTCGCGAAGCGGACTTCACTCTCGCGCCAGATCGGCAGGATTGGATTTTGCACGGCGCCGAGGCGGGTCAGCGCCACCATGACGACCATCGTCTCGAGCGTGGTCGGCAGCTGCCAGGACACCACAGTGCCGTCGCGAATCCCGCGCTGCGCCAACGCCGCCGCGGTGCGCTCCGCCGCATCGCGCAACTCTGCATTTGTCAGGCTCCGGCCGTAATCGTCGACGAGCACGATTCGCTCTGGATGCGTGCGGGCCGCTTCTTCAACCAAGCCCCAATAGGTTCCGGTCATCAGCCGCTCGGAAGCAACAACCGACGTTTGGCGAGGATGTTGCGCATCATTTCGTTGCTTCCGCCGGAAATCGTATACGCGCGCGACCACAGCCAGCATTCTCGTAGACGTTGTTTGGCCTGCTCGATACTCGGGTCGGCGCCCATCGTGCATACCGTCGCGGCGAGCTCGGCGCCGTACACCGAAACCCGGTGATACGTCTCGGCAAAGCTGAGCTTGGCGATCGAACCGTCACCCGGCTTCTCGGCGCCGACGACGAGACGATCGACATGATCGTCGATAAAAGCCTTCGCCACCTCGACTTCGACGGCCAACTCGGCGACTGCCTGCCGGATGTCATCGTGCTCGAACGCCGGGATCCCGTCGAGGGTGGCATTGCGCGTCACCGTCACCAGGTCATCGATCAGCAGCTGGAGCAGAATGACGTTTCCGCCGATGCCGAAGCGTTCGAAGTCCAAGCCCGCCATGATGATCGACCACCCTTGGCCGGGCCTGCCGATCAGGCTCATCGCGGGCACCGTTACGCCGCCGAGGAAAACTTCGTTCACCTCGACCGCTTCGTTGATGGTCCGGATCGGACGGACCTCGACGCCAGGCGTTGACATTGGCACCGCGAACACCGAGAGGCCCTGGTGGCGCGATGAATTCGGGTCGGTACGGATGAGCGCCAACCCCATGTCGGCCCAGTGCCCGTCGGTGATCCAAATCTTTTGGCCGTCGATCACCCACGTTCCGTCGGGTTGCTCGACCGCCCTGCTGCGCACTGCGGCGATATCGCTGCCTGCATCGGGCTCGCTGAGCAACTGACACCAGATGTGCTCGCTGCGGCGAATCGGCGGCAGCCATGCGGCCTTCTGCTCGTCCGACCCGAAGTGCAGCAGCACGTGGGCCGCAAGGTTGACCTGGTCGACGGGTCGCGGAGCACGGGCACGCAGGAGTTCCTCGCTGAGGATGCGGTCATGCAGCGGGTGGTGGTCGGCGCGTCCGCCGTGCTCGGCGGGCCAGTCGGCGCCGAGGAAGCCGGCGTCGAACAACGTGGCGAACCACTTCCGCAATTGCCCTTCCTGCTCAGGGTTTTCCGGCGCCCGGCGTCCTTCCTGCGCGGCGAATGGAGGTGCGTGTTCGGCGATATGCGCCCTGACCCGGTGCCTGTACTCGGTCAGCTGCGCTTCGCTGGGCCGGGCGGGGGCGGCGCTCACCAACCCGACCTCTCCGCGAGTAACGCACGACTGGAGCGAGCCGTGCCGAGCAGATAGCCGTTCGTAAATACCCGGCGCAACTCGTGGTGCAAGGGGTACTCCCAGGTGAATCCGATACCGCCCGAGAGCTGCATGCACTCGTCGACGGCGGCGGCTGCTTTCGCGGCGACGAATGCGTGCGCCGCGGCGGACAACGCGATGGCGTCGTCTGAAATTTCGTCGGCCTCGAGGGCACGGGCGGCCTTCATGATGACCGCGCGTGCCTTCGCCTCGAAGACCAATAGATCCACCAGCCGGTGTTGCACCGCCTGGAAACTCGCGATCGGCACACCGAAGGCGATGCGCCCCTTCAGGTATGCGACCAGCCGCTCGAATGTGGTCGAAAAGGCTCCCAGCGAATCCGCGCTGAGCAGAACCCTCGCGACCGCGAGCATCCGATCCGCTTGTTCGGGTCCACCGATCAGCACGCTCGCGGCCCCGGAAAGGTCAAAGCGCCATGCTGCGCGGCTGACATCCAATAACTCGTCATCTCGGCTCCTCGGCATTGCGGCCGACACCTCAAACAGATGGATTCCGTTGCGCCCCAGTGTGACCAAGAGGTCGATGACATTGCCGCTCGCCACCCGTACCGTGTCGCCCGCCAGCGTGCAGCCGGCCGTCGTGGTCCCGTCGAGCATCGCCTGCAACCATCGATCGCGCAGCTCGGCGGGCGCCGAGGCCAACGCCGCGGCAGATAGCACACAACCGAACCACGCCGACGCGTTTCGCGCGCGGCCGAGCTCTTCCGCAACGACTGTCGTCTCCACAGGACGCCATCCGCTGCCGCCAAGATCCTCCTCGACGAGCAGCCCGGTCCAATCCATGGCCGCGAGCTCTTTGACCGAATCCTGCGCGATCCGTCCGCTCAGGAAATCGCGCGCCGTTTCGCGCAACAGACCGAGGTCGACGCCATCCTCGTCCGCATTACCCATCGAGTCCTAGCTCCGCCCTATCAACTGATTCGCATTGTCGCGCATGATTCGCTTCTTGGCGGCGTCGTCGAGCGGATCGAGCAACTTGACGAAGTCAGCCGGCTCGGCCAACCCTTCTGCATGCGGGTAGTCGGAGCCCATCACGAGACAGTCGTCGTAGCCCAAGCTGCTGACGATCGCAGGCGTATCGTCTTCGGGATACGGCACAACTCGAACGTGCTGCCGGAAGATGGCAGACGGCTTTTCCGTCAGTTTCCCGCCGATCCACGGGCCGTTTCGGCCCATGCCGCGGCTCTTGTCCATGTGTTTCGTGAAGAAGGGCACCCACTCTGCACCGTGTTCGGCTACCAGCACGTTCAACCCGGAAAAACGGCCGAAGAGGTTGTCGAAGATCAGCGCCGAGAGGGTGTCCTCGATCGGGCGTTGGCCGTAGACGTTCATCCACTGCCAGGCAGACATGTGCCACGAGGCCGGATCTGCGCAGTGCCCCCAGGCAGGTGAGATCGCATCGAAGTACCAGAAGGGCATGATGTGGAACACCAGGACACAGCCGGCTTCCTGAAGTCGCGCGTAAATCGGGTCAAAGTAGGGATCCCCCGGAGATCGGCCGTATGCCGGGCCCGTCGGCAGCAGGACAAACTTCGCACCCTGCGCGATCAATTCGTCGGTTTCGGCGACGGCTGAGTCTAGGTCGCGAAGTGACAGCAGCCCGGTCGCGTAGATACGGTCCTGGTAGTTGAAGCCCCATTCCTCGTCGAACCATCGGTTGAACGAACGAAGATTCGCGTATAGCGCGGGCGTGTCGTCAACGTAGTGCTCGGCAGACAGCGCCATGCCGCTCGGATAGATGACCATCCGCTCGACGTTCTGCTTTTCCATTACCGCGAGCCGGGCTGAACGCTCGATGTATTCGGGCTGCATGGGCTGCGGCTCGTAGGACTCCTCCGGGTTGCCGGATCCCATCTGCCTGAGCATCTCTTTCAACGATCCAGGGCGGTATGCGACGTCCAGACCCAGGCCCCCTTCACTGTTGAAGGTCGCGACGCGGTGGCCGGCGAGAATTACCTCGACCCCGTCGGCTCCGCGCACGGTGGTGATCGCCCGATCCTGGAACTCCTTGGGCAGGTAGCGGGTAAACGCATCACGCGTCTCGTAGCAATGGGTGTCGCAGTCGAAGATCCCGTACTCGAGTTTCGTCGTCACCACGCGGCTCCTTCGTGCGAGAATGGTGATTCTCCTATTTCAGAAAAGATACTATCCTTTCCCGGCAATGCCTATCCCGGGTCGGGCGGGCAGACCCACACCAAAGGAATCCGCGATGAGTGAAGCCGACGAACTCCGCCGGTCGATGCGGGAGTTCGTGGCGGTCGCTTCGACGTCCGCCCGGGTGCGCGACCTGATGTCCACCACGGCGGGATACGACGAATCGGTGTGGCATCAAATGGCCCGTGAAATGGGACTGCACGGCATCGCGGTCCCAGGAGAGTTCGGCGGGGCAGGTGCGACGCTGTCCGAACTCGCGGTCGTGTTCGAGGAGATGGGCGCCGCGCTGTTGTGCGCGCCGTTCTTCTCCACCGTCGCACTCGCCACCCAAGCGATTCTTTGCAGCGGCGACAACGCCGCGATGGCTGATTACCTACCGCGTTTCGTCGACGGATCCACCACCGCGACGGTGATCCTCAACGGCCGCCTCGATGCGTGGGATCCGGACGCCGTCGCGCTGACGGCACGTGCCGACCGCACCGGTCATCGGATCCGGGGCGATGCCGATCTCGTTCTCGACGGCAATACCGCCGATGTTGTTCTCGCCGCGGCGAATACGAGGGCGGGCATATCGCTGTTCGCGGTCGCGGCGGACGCCGAGGGGCTGACTCGTGAGCCGCTCGCCACGCTCGACCGCACGCGCAAGGTCGCGCGTCTGCGGTTCGACGATGTCCCCGCCCGGTTGATCGGAATAGATGGAGCCGCGGCCCCTGGCCTGGCCCGCACGTGCGACCTCGCGATCGCCGCGCTGGCCGCCGAGCAGGTTGGCTCCGCCCAACGCTGCCTCGACATGGCAGTGGGCTATGCCAAGGAGCGGGTCCAGTTCGGGCGGGCCATTGGCAGCTTCCAGGCGGTCAAGCACCGGTGCGCGGACATGCTGGTGCTCGTCGAGGGTGCCCGCTCTGCCGCCGTTCACGCTGCGGAATCCGCCGACCGCAACGACCTGCCAGTTGCAGCGTCAGTGGCGAAGATGGCCTGCTCGGAAGCCTTTCTGCAAGTCGCCTTGGACAACATGCGAATCCACGGCGGCATCGGGTTCACCTGGGAACACGACGCACACCTCTACGTTCGGCGCGCCAAGGCCACCGAGTTGATTTTCGGCAGCCCCGATCACCACGCGCAACGCCTAGCAGCCCTGGTGACAACATGAAAGGACGAATGTGACCATCTCGTACTCCCTCGAACTGCCCACCCAGCGGGTGGACGCGGTGTCCGAATTCGTCACCGCAGAAGCGATCTCCGAAATCGCGGGCGTCGGCGAGGCGAGCGGATTCGCCGCCGTACACGTCACCGACCACCCCGCCCCCGACGCGAAATGGCTCGACCATGGCGGACACCACGCCCTGGACCCGTTCGTCGCCCTCGCGTTCGCGGCAGCCGCCACCACGGACACCAGGTTGCTCACCAACGTCTACATCGCCGCCTACCGGAACCCATTCCTGGGCGCGAAGTCGATCCAAAGTTTGGACGTCCTGTCCGGCGGCCGGCTGATACTCGGCACCGCCGCCGGCTACCTCAAACCCGAGTTCAAGGCGCTGGGAGTAGATTTCGAAAACCGCGGGGCGTTGCTGGACGAGGCGCTGGACGTTCTCGAAAAGGTGCTTACCGGTGAGGATGTCGCCTACGAGGGCACCTCGTTCGCCGCTCGAGGTGTGCGCCTGTATCCGGTACCGGCGACTCCGCCACCGATCTGGGTTGGCGGAAACAGCAAGCCCGCGGTACGCCGTGCGGTTGCCCGCGCGCAGGGCTGGGCACCTTTCAACACATTCGGCTACGCGGCCGCGTCACGGACCGCTGAGATCTCGACGCTTGAGGGATTGGCGTCGGCCATCGACTGGGCCAAGAGTTATGCGGGCGAGATCGGCCGTACCGAACCGCTGGACATCTGCTTCTCGGCAGACAACCTGCTCGACGACAGCAGGTCGACCGACGAACGGCACGCCACCATCGCACAGCTGGAAGCGATGGGCGTGACCTGGCTGACCATCGCACCGCGAGGCGCCACCCGAGCCGAATACATCGACCGCGCGCGCGGTTTCGCAACGGAGTTCATCGCATAACGCTGTCGGCTGCAAAGGCGTCCACAGTGATTCGTCGATGCGCGAACAACCACCGACCGTTCAGCGGTACGAGGACGTCGCGATAGCGTCCCCAGTGGTCGACGCCTCTGTCGGTGTGAACGGCGAAATAGCTGCTGACCTCAACCCGATCCCAGGCTACAGACCCGAAGCGGATGCTCGAAACGTGATGACGCACAAGCGTTGGCGCTTGTCTCTCCGGTCCGGGATTCTTGGACATGGCAACGCCGAGCCCCGACTCGATCTCGGCGGGACCGGTGAGCGGTTGCGCTCCGCCGGTGAACTCGAGGGTGCCGTCCGGCGCGAAGCAGGCGGCGAGACCGCGCAGGTCAAACCGATCGGTGGCAGCGGTGTAGTCGGCGATGGTCTGGCGTACCGACTCACGGATGCCGAGCTCCCAGACCTCCATCTACCCTCCCTGGGAAATCTGACTGGAAATCGTGTTCTCACACACGATAACGTTTATTCTCATGCCGCAACCCAGCCTGCTTGATCTGTTGACCCCCGCCACAACCGCCCTGGTCACCCAGGAATGTCAGGGCGGTGTGATCGGCCCCCAGGCCGGTCTGCCCATGTTGGCCGAGGAAGCCAGCCGGGAGACGATCCCTAACATTGTCCGGCTTCTCAATGCGGCTCGGGCGGCAGGCGTTACGGTCGTGCACTGCCTTATGCAGAAGCGCCCAGACAACCGCGGGTCCAATAGCAATGCCAGGCTGTTCATGGCGGGGAAGTCATTCGCCGCCGATTTGACTCCGGGCAGCCCCGGCGCCTCGGTACTACCTGAGTTCGGCCCGGAGCCAAGCGATCTGGTCCTTACCCGTACGCACGGCGTCGGACCGATGACGGGTACCGACCTTGACTCCGTGCTCCGCAACCTCCGAATCAGGACCATTGTGGGCGTGGGCGTCTCGGTCAACATCGCGATCCAGAACTTTGTGATGGACGCCGTCAATCGCAGCTATCAGTTCGTGCTTCCACGCGATGCGGTATGTGGCTACCCCCGCGACTACGCGGAATCGATCATCGACAACACGTTGACGCTGCTGAGCACGGTCACCACTACCGAAGCCGTCGTGAAGGCCTGGCAAGAACTCGCCGGAGGTAGCCCCGTATAGCTGTGGCGGAGCGTTGGTGATAACGTCATTTCCACTTAGCGTAAACGGTCATATTCGCTGCCCTGGAGGGATCAGTCACATGTCTACCCGGTCCTTGCCATACCCGGTCTTCGACATCGACAACCACATGTACGAGACGAGGGACGCGCTCACCAAGTACCTACCCAAAGAGCACCGCGGCAAGGTCGGCTACGTCGAGGTCCACGGACGGCCCAAGCTCGTCGTCAAGGACCACATCAGCCACATGATCCCCAACCCGACATTCGAGCGGGTGGCCCGGCCGGGCAGCGCCGAGGACTACTTCTTGGGCAACAATCCAGAGGGCCTGAATTTCCGCGAATTCATCGGTGAAGCAATGGATGTCATCCCCGCCTACCAGGCCCCGGCTCCCAGATTGGAGCTGATGGACGAACTCGGTATAGATCAGTGCGTCATGTATCCCACCCTCGCCAGCCTCATCGAGGAGCGCACTACCGACGACGTCGTCCTCACCCACGCAATCATCCATGCGCTGAACGAGTGGATGCACGAACACTGGACGTTCAACTACCACGACCGCATCTTCGCGACACCCGTCGTTTGCCTGCCGCTCGTCGACGAAGCCATCAAGGAGCTGCACTGGTGCCTCGAACGGGGAATGAAAACGTTCCTGGTTCGCCCGGCTCCGGTGCCCAGCCGCTTCGGCGGCTCGCGATCGATGGGTCTGCCCGAATTCGACCCGTTCTGGGAAGAAGTCGTCAAGGCCGGCATTCCGGTGACCATGCACGCGTCGGACAGCGGATACCAGAAGCACCTCATGGAGTGGGAAGGCGGCGACGAATACCTCTCGTTCAAGCCGAGCGCACTGCGCGAGGTGGTCATGGGGCACCGCGCCATCGAGGACACCTTGGCCGCAATGATCTGCCACGGTGCGCTGTCGCGGTTCCCCGACCTGAAGATCTTTTGCGTCGAGAACGGCAGCGGTTGGGTGCGCAATCTTCTCGAACAACTCAACACCGCGTACAAAATCATGCCCAAGGAGTTCGACGAGCATCCTGTCGAGGTGTTCAAACGCAACATCTACATCCACCCGTTCCTCGAGGACGACGTCAAGGGGATCGTCGACATCATGGGTGAGGATCACGTGATGTTCGGTTCCGACTTTCCCCACCCCGAGGGCATCGGCGATCCGTTGAGTTTTGTTGACCGGCTCGACGGCATCTCCGACGTCGCGAAGGCGAAGATCATGGGCGGCAACGCCATTGAGCAATTGGGGCTCAAGGTCCCGGCATGACGCAGGTCTCTCCGACTGTCTACGAAGGCGTCTCCGGCTTCGAATCGCACGTCGGCGAACACCTTGGCTACAGCGGGTGGCACCAGGTCACTCAGAAGGAAATCGATCTATTCGCCGAGGCGACCGGCGACCACCAGTGGATTCATGTCGACGCGGAGCGGGCGGTCAAGGGTCCGTACGGTAGGACGATCGCGCACGGATATCTCACGCTGTCACTGGTTCCCATTCTCGTGCAACAAATTTACCGGGTTTCGGGGCTGTCGATGCAGGTCAACTACGGCTCCGACAGGCTTCGCTTCCCTGCCCCGGTACCGGTGGACTCGCGCATCCGCGCCGGCGCCGAACTGATCAAGGTGGAACGCACCGACACGGGCGGCCGGGCCACCGTGCGAGTCACCGTCGAGGTTGAGGGATCCGACCGACCGGCCTGCGTGGTCGACACCATCGCGGCAATGGTCGATGACTGAAGCTACGCGTTCAGCAGCCGTTCGCCGATAATCTGCTCGTCACGCAGCTTCGTCAGCTCCTCATCCGACAGACCGAGCGCCGCCAGCACCTCGCCATTGTGTTGCCCGAGCGTCGGCGATGGCGCGCGGTGATGCCGCAGGGGTCCCGGCGTTATCCGAAATGGCCAGCCCGGGAACCTCTGTCGCCCGGCGAGCCGATGCTCAAGCTCCTCGTAGAAGCCGCGCGCCCCGAGCTGGTCGACGTCGTACATCCGGTCGGCGGTGAGGATCCGCTCCGCGGGGACACCACGGCGACGGAGCGCCTCGGCGATCTCGTCGGGCGGCTGACCCGCCGTCCATTCAGATAGGGTTTCGTCGAACGCGTCGTGGTTGTGCAGCCGTGCCTGTGGTGAGGCGAACCGTGGGTCGTCGAGTAGTTCGGGCCGGCCGATCACGTCGACGACGGCGGCCCAGTCGGAGTCGTCACGCACCGAGATGGCCACCCACTCATCGTCATCACTAGCCGGGTAGACGCCTTGTGCGTAGTTCCGGTGGCGGTTGCCTTCTCGCTCGTACGCCCGGGCGGTCAACGAATATTCGATGACCGGCTCGGCCGTCACCGCCGCTCCGACCTCGATCTGCGCGACCTCGATCAATTGGCCTTCACCGGTTCTGCGCTTGTGCTCGAGCGCGGCCAGTAGTGCGACGGTCGCATGTACACCGACGATCGGATCGGCAGGCCCTTGTAGGTTGCACGGTGGACCGTCGGGGTAACCGGTGGCTGCCGACATCCCCGATATCTGTTCGAAGTTCAGTGCCCACCCGACGTAGTCACGCCATGGCCCTTCTAGCCCGAGGCCCGGCATGCGGACCATGATGACGTCCGGATTCACCTTCGCCAGCGAGGCATAGTCCAAATTGAACTGCTCCACCACGCGCGGCGAGAAGTTCTCCACCACGACGTCTGCCTCGGCGGCCAGCTTGAGGGCCAATTCGCGGCCGGCTTCGGTGCTGAGATTCAAGGTGATATCGCGCTTGTTGAGGTTGGTGCCCTGCCACATCGGTCCTATCTCGTACCAGTCATCGGTGCTGCGCAACAGCGAGCCCGAATATCGGTGACCGTCCGGGCGTTGGATCGACTCGACCTTGACGACATCGGCGCCGAACGCACCCAGATAGCAGGTGAGGTAAGCGCCGGACCAGAATGTGCTCAGGTCGAAAACCTTGAGATCTGCGAATGGCAGTGTCACATCGTGAACTCCGGATGCGGCCGCCTTCGTCCGTCGATCGCGCGATGAAGCTGCCGCTCGATCGCCGAGCCGTGGCGCTGGTTTTAGCGGCTTAACCGGCGTTCGGGCCAGCCTGAACGGTGCGCCCGGTCGGAGGAAACGTTGGCCTCCCGCTCGGCTTTCGATGAAGAATCCCCGCTCGCGGTACTGGGGACAGTCGAGAATGGATGCTCCGTCGTTGACCGGCGCCGCGGGAATTCGCATCGCCTGGCTCAACTCGACCAGATCGGCCACGGTCATCGAATCGAGCCAGGGCTGCGCCTTTGCGAAGAACTCCGCGCGTTCGGGCCCGCCCAGCATGATGGCTATCTGGTGATCGCCGAATTCCGGCAGTCCTACCATCGCGCAGACGTCCAGCCAGTGCTGCCCCGTCAAGCAGTTGATCCCGATCCACCCGTCGGCGGCGCGCACGATGCCGAGCATCGGACCCGCCTTTGAATTCGGCGGAAGACCAAGGCTTTTCAAGCGTTCGGCCATCAGCATGGGATACGCCAAGGTTGACAAGAGTGACTCGAACGCCGAGACATCGACTTCGATCACCCGATCAAGACCGCCATCCGCGACCCGCAGGGCCGTCAGGGCCCCGAGCGCCGCGTAGCTGCCTGCGATGTACTCGGGAATACGGACGCCGGCCTGTACCGGCGCCCGGCCGAGTTCGCGAGTATTGACCCACCCCGACGCGGCCTGCAGGGTCAGCGATGTCGACTGGCGACTCCGGCGTGGGCCCTCCTGGCCGTAGTCGGAGATCCGGACGACGACGAGATTCGGGTTGACGCGTTGGAGAGCTTCACGATCGAGTCCCCAGCTCAACCTGTCGCTCGATCCGACCGGCAGATCCTCGACCACCACGTCTGCTTGAGCAATGAAATCAGCAAGCGCATCGGGATGTGATTCGAGATCGATTGTCAGCCCATGCTTTCCGGCGTTCAAATACTCAAATAGTCCGCTGGATGAGCCCCAGCTTCGCAGCGGATCCCCCACCGGTGACTCGACCTTGTACACATCGGCGCCGAGATCGACAAGCAGTTTCGTGCAATACGGCGCCGAAATATCGGTTCCTACCTCGACGACCCGCAGCCCCGACAGGGATCCTGTCACGCAGGCACTCCGATCGCCTTGGGTTCCATGTATGCCCGCAGCCCCATCACGCCACCCTCGCGCCCGATTCCGCTCTGCTTGAACCCGCCGAAGGGCGCGTCGCCGGGTATCGTGCCGTTGATCGAGATTTGACCGGTCCTGATTCGCCGCGCAAGTCCGACGGCGCGATCGACATCGGTGCCCCAGATCGCGCCACCCAGCCCGTAGGCCGAATCGTTTGCGATACCGACCGCTTCGTCGTCGTAGCGGTAACTCAACACCGTCAACACCGGACCGAACACCTCCTCCTGCGCGATAAACGACTCGGGAGTGACATCGGTCAAAACCGTTGGCTCGAAATAGAAACCGCGCTCCGGTCCGGTCGGCCGCCTGCCGCCCGCGACAACCTTCGCCCCGTCGCCTTGCGCCCGCTTGACGAAACCCTCGACCCTATCCAGATGTTGGCGACTGATCAGCGGACCCATGCCGGTCGCCTCGTCGGTCGGGTCTCCCACTTTGACGGTGCGGGCCAGGTCGGCGAGCCGATCGACGACCTCGTCGTGCAGCGTGTCCGGGACCACCAGACGACTGTTCAGGATGCACGCCTGACCCGCATGCATCGTGCACCCTTCGAAAAGCAACCGCTCGAACAATTCGTCGGTCAGGTCGACATCGTCAAGCAGAATGCTCGCCGATTTGCCGCCGCACTCGAGCAGGATCCGCTTCATTGAGGTTGCGGCGCCGGCCATCACATCGCGACCGACGGCCGAACTTCCGGTGAAGGTCACCATGTCCACCCGGGCATCGATAGTCAAGATCCTGCTGGCCTCAACACTGCTCGGGGTGACGACGTTGACCACGCCCGGTGGAATGTCGGTCTCCTCGTCGATGAGCCGCGCCAGCGCGAGACCGGCCAGCGGTGTCAGCGGCGAGGGCTTGAGGACAAGCGTATTGCCCGCGGCCAGCGCGGCACCCAGTTTCATCACGTTCAGCGTGTGCGGGAAATTCCACGGCGTCATGGCCGCGACCACACCGAGCGGCTCATAGCGCAACAGGGTGGTGCCCGCCGCTCCCCACGCGTCCATGGGCGCCTCAGCCGGTTCGAGCGCAAGTTCCGCGGCGTGGCCGACCATGAACGCGGGCCCCTCCACATGGATCAGCCGCTCGTTTGCTGTACAGCCCCACTCGGTTTGCGCCAGCCCGTAGATTTCCTCGCCGCGGGCGAGCAGTGCGTCGCTGAGCTGCTGGAGACAACGCGACCTCTCGGCCGGATCGGCCAGGGGCCACGGCCCGGAATCGAAGGCGGCGCGCGCCGCACCGATGGCGCGCTCGACTTGCGCGACGCCGGCGTCCGGCGCCGAGGCAATGACCTGCTCTGTCGCCGGGTTGGTGACGTCATATCGGCCGGTATCCGGTTCGACCCAGTTGCCGTCGATATAGACGCCATAGCAGTCGACCAGGCTCGACTCGGCCATCACATCACTGACCTTCCCGGTTGGTCGCCGAACCGTACGGTGTCGCCCGATGCCGATGCGAACGTGTCCGACAATTCCTCAATTATGTACACCTGAGATCGCGGTGGCGTCAACATTCTTGCCATTTAACTGGGTAAACACCGATTGACATTCGCGACACTTGTCCTGTAGACACAGCATTACCGGACAATCATGAGCTACCTGTCCGATATCCGTGTGTCGAGGAAGGCCCACAGTGCCCGCTGACTCCACCCCCAGACCGACGTCCACGCTGCCGCTGCACTCGCCGGACTTCTACGCCGGTGACCCGTACCCGAGCTATCGGGAGCTGCGCAACAGCACGCCGGTCGTCTGGAACGACGTCACGAATTTTTGGGCCCTGACCAAGTACGAGGACATCCGCCACGTCTCCGGTCACCCGATGACGTTCACGTCGACGAAGGGCATCTCGATACCCGATCCCGCCATGCCAAGCCCGGTGCAGGAGGGAAACCTGATCTTCACCGATCCGCCACGGCACCGGCAGCTGCGCAAGCTGATCAACTCGGGCTTCACCCGACGCCAGGTCACGTTGCTGGAACCCAAGGTGCGCGAGATCGTCAAGGGGATTCTCGATGGCGTCGACCCATCCCACGAGTATGAGTTCGCCGAGGAGATTGCCGCGCCGCTGCCGACCCGGATGATCGCGGAGATGCTCGGCGCGCCGCCCGAAGACTGGGAGCAGTTCCGCACATGGTCGGACGCGGCGGTGGGGACCGCCGACCCCGACATCGAGCTGGACAACGTGGTGGCGCTCGGCGAACTGTACGAGTACTTCACCAAATTGATCGACGCGCGGCGTTCCGGCAAGGTCACCGGGCAAGACGACCTGCTGTCCATCCTGGCGGCCGCCGAGGTCGACGGCGAGCGCCTTACCGACGCCGACTTACTCAACTTCTCCTTTCTGCTGCTCGTTGCCGGCAACGAGACGACACGCAACCTCATCGCGCTGGGCACGCTGGCGCTGCTGGATCACCCCGATCAGTTCGCCTTGCTTCGCTCGAAGCCCGAGCTTTTGCCGTTGGCAGTCGAAGAGATGCTGCGGTTCACCAGCCCGGTGACCCACATGGCACGCGAAGCGACCGAGGACGTCGAGATCCGCGGCCACCAGATCAGGGCGGGTGAAACGGTGGTCATGCTCTATGGTGCGGCCAACCGCGACGAGGAGATCTTCGGCCCCACCGGCGAGGAGTTCGACATCACCCGAAACCCGAACCCACACATCGCCTTCGGCGCCGGCGAACACGCGTGCCTCGGCGCACAATTGGCACGCCTGGAGGCCAGGGTGATGTTCGAGGTGCTGCTGGGCACCTATCCGAGCATCGAACTGACCGGCGATGTGACGCGGCTGCGCGCCACGATGGTGCCGGGCGTCAAACGCATGCCGGTGCGGATGGGAGCCGGTGTCTGATGGATTTCGACTACACCCCCGAGCAGGAACAGCTCCGAAAGAGCTACCGCGAACGCCTCGAAGCCGTGATGACGCCCGAACGGCGCGAGGCGGTCGCGGGGTTGCTGGAGGGTGGCGCCGCGATCACCGAGTGTCGGCGCGCGCTCGGCGAGGCCGGGTTGCTTGGCGTCGCGTGGCCGGTCGAGTACGGCGGCAGCGGGCTGACTGCGCTCGAGCAGTACATCTTCGGCGAGGAAGCACGCCGAGTCCATGCGCCACTGCCGATGATCACGCTGAACACGGTCGGCCCCACGCTTATTCAGTACGGGACCGAGGAGCAGAAGCAGAAGTTCCTTCCCGCGATCCTGCAGGGCACCGTCGATTTCGCGATCGGCTACTCCGAGCCCGGCGCAGGAAGCGATCTGGCCTCCCTACGGACCAGCGCTGTGCGTGACGGCGACGAGTTCGTGATCAACGGCTCCAAGATGTTCACGAGCGGCGCGGAATTCGCCGACTACATCTGGCTGGCGGCCCGAACCGATCCGGAAGCCAAAAAGCACAAGGGCATCACGGTGTTCATCGTGCCCGCCAACGCCCCCGGCTTCTCCTGGAAACCACTGCACACGATGCCCGGTGTCTCCACCTACTACACCTTCTACGACGATGTGCGCGTCCCGGAGAGCGCCATCGTCCTCGGCGAGAACCAGGGCTGGAAGCTGGTGACCAACCAGCTGAACCTCGAGCGCGCCGCACTCGGCAATCTCGGTGCGCTGGAGCCGCTCTTCAGCAAGACGCTGGAATGGGCCAAGACCACGGAACTCGACGACGGGTTCGTCATCGACCAGCCTTGGGTCCAACAGGCATTGGCACGAGTGGAGGCACAGGTCGCGGCCTACCGATTGCTCAACCTGCGGGTGAACACCAACATGAGCTCGGGTGGCCTGGGCATGGGCGAAGCTTCCGCCGCAAAGGTTTTCGGCACCGAGCTCACCCAGCAGGTGGCCCGCGAGCTGCTCGACGTGGTCGGCCAAGCCGGCCTGCGCAAGGAAACGTCGGCTCCGCTCAAGGGCGAGCTGGAGAGTGCTTACCGATTCGCCGTCATCAACACCTTCGGCGGCGGTGCGAACGAACTGCAACGCGACATCATCGCCATGGCCGGCCTCGGAATGCCACGCGCACCCCGCGACGTGCGAGCCTCCTGAAAGGAGTGTCGACACCTATGACCGAATTGACCAAAGACGATCTGCGCCAGCGCCTCGACGCGCTGATCGGCACCCCCACCGACGGAGTCGGCAAGCCCTCGCGCGCACCAGATCCGGTGAACGCTGCCATGATCCGGCACTGGGCGCACGCGTTGGACGACATGAACCCGGCCTACCTGGATGAGGAGTTTGCCAGCAGTTCCCGCTACGGCGGCTTGGTCTCGCCACCGGTGATGCTGCAGAGCTGGACGATGCCACCACCGAAGCTGGCGGGCATTCGCGAGCGCGGTGGTGTGCCGATCGAAATCAAGAGCAACCCACTGCAGTTCCTGTCCGACGCCGGCTACACCGGCATCATCGCGACGAACTCCGAGTTCGAGATCGAACGCTATCCGCGGGTCGGAGACCAAATCACCGCCGAGACGGTGTTCGATTCGATCTCGGATGAGAAGAAGACGGCGATGGGCAACGGCTTCTTCGTCACCTGGGTGACCACCTACCGCGACCAGAATGGCGACGTCATCGGCCGCCAGTGGTTCCGCACTCTGCGATTCAAGACGGGTGGGGCCCCCGCCGGAACGGCTGGGGACTGATGGCCAGCAGACTCGCGCCGTCCATTAGTCCCGACACCGAGTTCTTCTGGTCGGGTTTGAAAGACAACGAACTTCGCATCCAGCGCTGCGCGGACTGCCAGACGCTGCGCGTCCCGCCACGGCCGATGTGCGGCAAGTGCCAGTCGTTGAAGTGGGACTACGTCGTGGCTTCGGGTCGCGGAGCGGTGTACAGCTTCGTGATGCCGCAGTATCCGCCGCTGCCGTTTCTTCAGTACCCGTACGTCGTCGCGCTCATCGAGCTCGAGGAGGGCGTACGCATCGTGTCGAACCTCTGCGACATCGAACCCACCGCCATCGAGGTCGGCATGCCCGTCGAGGTCTTCTACAAGACCTTCGAAGCACTGCCGAGTGGCGACGAGCTGGTGCTGCACCAGTTCCGGCCCGGCCGGGTGACCGAAGGCGACCGGAAATAATGGATTTCACCTTCACCGAAGAACAAGAGACCGTCGGTAAAGTTGCGCGCCAGCTCTTCGAGCACCGCGCCACGCCCGAGCATCTGACCGACCTGGAGGCCGGCGAGGTGCGCTACGACGCCGCACTGTGGACCGAACTCGCGTCCGCGGATCTACTCGGCATCGCGCTACCCGAATCCGTGGGCGGCAGCGGCGGCGGATTCCTCGAGTTGGGTGTGCTGCTCAGCGAGGTCGGGTTCAGTGTCGCGCCGGTACCCGTCTACGCCACGCTCCTTCTGGGCGCGGATACGATTGCACGGCACGGCGATTCCGTGTTGCAGCAACGGTATCTGCCCGGTGTGGTCGACGGCAGCACGATCCTCACCGCGGCGCTCGTCGAACCGGGCAACTCCGACCCGACCACACCGCGTATCACCGCGCGATCCGACGGCGACGCATGGCGGCTCGACGGCAACAAGGAGCTCGTGCCCGCGGCACAACTCGCCGCGGCCATCGTGGTGTCGGCGCAGACCGAACACGGTCCTGGCCTATTCATCGTCGACACCGGAACCGACGGCGTGACTGTCGCGCCGGTGCGCACCACCAACGGAGAGCCCCACGCCGATGTGGACTTGACCGGCGCGATCGGCCGCCGGCTCACTGAGCACGACGCGGGGAATATCGTCGGCTCGCTCTACACCCGCGCCCTCGTCGGCTTGTGTGCGATCCAAATCGGCGTTGTGGAACGGGCTTTGAAACTGGCCGCCAAGTACACTAGCGAGCGCGAACAATTCGGCCGCCCGATTGGATCCTTCCAGGCCGTCCAGCAGCGTCTCGCCGACGCGTTCATTGACGTCGAAGCCATCCGGTGGACCACGTGGCACGCGGCATGGTTGATCGCCCAGGGACGACCGGCCGATCGGGAGGCCCGCATCGCCAAGTTCTGGGCCGCCGAGGCAGGCTCCCGCGTCGCCTCCTCGGCCCAGCAAGTGCACGGCGGCATGGGAATCGATGTCACCTACCCGCTGTCCCGTTACTTCTTGTGGGCCAAGCAGAACGAACTCGCACTCGGGTCGGCATCACAGCAACTGGCCCGGCTCGGCAATGCATATGCGGAAGGAAGCGGCACATGACCTCCACCATCAAGCGCACCACGACCCTGGCGTGGAACACCGTCAATGTCGGTGACGAGGTCACACCGATGGACGTGCCCGTGACCACCACGCTGATCGTCGCGGGCGCCATCGCGTCGCGTGACTACATGCCGGTGCACCACGACCGCGACTTCGCCAATTCTCAAGGCTCCAAGGATATTTTCCTCAACATCCTGACCACCAACGGGCTGTGTGTGAAGTTTTTGCACGACTGGGCCGGACCCGAGGCGATGATCAAGAAGCTATCCGTTCGCCTCGGTGTTCCCGCCTACCCCAACGATCCCTTGCGCTTCGAGGGCAGCGTCACCGACAAGTCATCGGCCGACGGCGAGGGCTTGGTGGAGGTCACCTTCAAGGGCAGCAACAGTCTGGGTGACCATGTCTCCGGCACCGCGGTGCTCAGCCTGCTCGACGGGGTCGATGCGTGAGCGCGGGCATCGCCGGGAAATCCGCTCTCGCCGGTATCGGCCATACCGAATTCTCAAAGGAGTCTGGCCGCACCGAAATGCAGCTTGCCTGCGAGGCGGTCAAGGCGGCCATCGACGATGCGGGCCTGCGTCCACGCGATATCGACGGGATGGTGACGTTCACCGTCGACGAGAACGAGGAGATCGAGGTCGCCCGCAACGTCGGCATCGAGAACCTCTCGTTCTTCACCAGGGTTCCGCACGGCGGCGGAGCAGCGGCGGGCACCGTGATGCAGGCCGCAATGGCCGTCGCGACCGGTGCCGCCGAGGCCGTGGTGTGTTACCGAGCCTTCAACGAGCGCTCCGGCTTCCGTTTCGGCGGCGCTGGACGCCAACCCGGTGTCACGCCATTGTGGATGGCCCCGTACGCCCCGTTCGGGTTCATGACACCGGCCGCATGGGTCGCCCTGCATGCTCAGCGGTACATGTCGACCTACGGGGTCACCAACGCCGACTTCGGCAAGATCTCGGTCATCGACCGCAAGCATGCCGCCAACAATCCGGATGCCTGGTTTTACGGCAAGCCGATATCCCTTGAGCAGCACCAGGAATCGCGCTGGATCATCGAACCTGTGCTGCGTCTACTCGATTGCTGCCAGGAAAGTGACGGCGGCGTCGCGATGGTGGTCACCAGCGCCGAGCGGGCGCGGGATCTGCCGAACCCTCCCGCCATCATCACCGCGGCCGCCCAAGGCGCTGCCTACGACGGCGAGGTGATGACGAGTTACTACCGCGAAGAGATCACCGGGCTACCCGAAATGGGTGTGGTCGGCGACAAGCTGTGGCGCGACTCCGGGCTGAAACCGGATGACATCTCGACGGCGTTCCTCTACGACCACTTCACACCGTTCGTGTTCACCCAACTCGAAGAACTCGGGTTCTGCGGACGGGGCGAGGCCAAGGATTTCGTGTCGATCGACGAACTGTCGTTGGGCGGACGGATGCCGATCAACACCAACGGCGGCCTGCTCGGCGAGGCCTACATCCACGGGATGAACGGGATCACCGAGGGAGTACGACAGGTGCGCGGCACGTCCCACAACCAAGTCGACCGCGTCGAACACGTCCTGGTCACATCGGGCACCGGCGTCCCGACCAGCGGGTTGATCCTCTCGCCCGACCGCTGAGTCGCAACACCGCTACTCTCAACGGAAGCCAGAAAGGAGTCCTCCATGACGCAGGCAACCGCGACCGACACCCGCGCTGCCATCATCGCGGCGGCCTTCGCCTGCTTCCGGACCCAGAGCCTGGCCAAGACGACCATCGTCGACATCGCGCGGGCGGCCGACGTGTCCCGCAGCACGTTCTACGAATACTTCCGGGACAAGGAGACAATCGTCGAAGCCTGCGCCGAGGCCGCATCGCAGCGGTTCTACCGCAACATGGCCAAGGCGATCGACCGCCGCGGCGGTAGCACCCTGGAGGGCCGGCTGGTGGAAGCCGCCGTCTTCGTGAGCCAGGCGCGGCGCGTCGTCGAGCCGGAAGCGTACTTCGACGAGGCGGAAGTCAGCCTGATGATGACCAAGAACGCCGCAATGCTTCTCAAGGAATGCACCGAGTTCCTCGCGCCGTACGTGTCGGCTGCCAGGCTGACCGGCGAGGTCCGGAGTGATCTCGACATCCCCACTGCGACCGAGTGGTTTGCTCGAATCCTTTTCTCGCTGTTCACGACTCCGTCACCGACGATCGATATGCGCAACGACGACGCGGTGGCCGGCTTCGTGCGGGCCTATGTCGTAAAAGGATTCGTCGACGGCGGCGGGCGCCGGCGCTAAACGGCAGGCTTCAGCCAGCCCTCCGCACGGGGACATTTGACCAGCCACATACGTTCGCCATCGCCACCCGCTGTAGGCCGTCGCGGTCGACTTCGTACTCGGGAAGCAGGTCCAACAACGCGTCGAGCGCGATGCGGCTCTCCATGCGGGCCAGCGCCGCACCGAGGCAACTGTGTATTCCGTAGCCGAACGCAAGGTTGAAGCCCATCTTGCGGTCTCGATCGATGTCCAACCGGTCGGGGTCGTCGAACATGCGCTCGTCGCGTGTCGCCGAACCCGTGACCAGGAGTACCGGGCCGCCCGCCGGAATCGTTGTCCCGTAGTACGTCACGTCGCGTGTGGCGGTCCGGACCTGATACTGCGAGGGCGCCTCGTAGCGCAGCAACTCCTCCACCGCGGCCGGGATCTTGCTTCGGTCGTCGTGAAGCTTGCGCCACTGGTCGGGAAAATCGGCGAATGCGACCATCGCATTGCCCACCAACTTGGTGACCGTTTCGGCGCCCGCCCCTCCGAGCATCGTTGCAAAGCCCGTGATGTCGACGTCGGTGAGCTTTTCCACCACGCCGTCGCGTTCGATCTCGGTCTCGATCAAACGGCTGATCATGTCATCTTCGGGGTGGGCCCGCCGCTGCTGCACCAGGTCGTAGTAATACAGGCCCGTGCTCACCGAGGCTTGGTATCCCTGCTTGGTGGTGGCGATCTCGCCAGGATGCCGCTCGAGCAGCAAATCCAGCCAGAGGCGGATCTGGTCGCGGTCCTGTTTCGGCACGCCGAGCATCGTGGTGATGACCTCGTTGGGGAACAGGGCCGAAAAGTCGGCGACGACGTCGAAGGACGCCGGATCCAGTGCTTCGATGCGCTCATAAACCTTGTCCCGCACCATGTCTTCCAACGCCGCGATCGACCGCGGGGTGAACACGTTGCTGACCAGCCTGCGCATCTTCTGATGCTCGGGCGGGTCCATGGAGATGATCACCTTGGGCACCGGGATGGCGTCGTCGTGGGCCTTGACCATGTCCAGCGTCGCGCCCTTGGCCGACGAAAACGTTTCGTGGTCTTTCGTCGCGGGTGCTACATCCTCGTATCGGGTGAGCGCCCAGAAGTCCCACTTTGCGCTGTAATAGATGGGCGCCTCGTCGCGAAGCCGTCGGTAGGTGTCGTAGGCGCCGTTGAAGAAGTCGGCGGAGAACGGGTCGAATTCGATAGCGACGGCCGAGCTCACAGGATGGCCCCGGATTCCTTGTACTTCGTGATCGTGTCCCAGTCGATGCCGGCGTCCATCAGGACTTCCTCGGTGTGCTGGCCGTGCTCGGGCGCTCCGGGCGGGATAACCGATCGCTCGTCGAATTGAACGGGGTTGGTGGGCAACGAAAATGGCGCTCCGCTGACGGTTTGCGTGTGCGCGACGTAGCCGTTGGCGACGACGGCGGGGTCCTGACAAAGTTCGGCCGGTGTCTGCACGATTCCCCACGCCCCGGAGAGCTCCGCCAGCGTCTCGCGCCATTCGGCCAACGTGCGCTTGGCAAACGCCTCGTCCAGCAGGGCGACCAGCCTGACTCGGTTCTCGAACCGCGATGCGGGATCGGCGAATCGCGGATCGTCCACCAACTCGGGAAGACCGATCACTCGCATCGCCTCGGCGTAGAACTTGTCCAGTTGCAGCATCATCAGCTGCACATAACGATCGTCGTTAGTGCGGTAGGTGGCCACCAGCGGGTTGGGTGAATCGGCGTGCCCATACTTGGGAATGGCGCTGCCACCGTGTATTTGGCTGACCGCGACGTCGGGGCTGAGGTTCCATGCGGCCAACCCGAGTAGGGAGACGTCGACCACCGAGCCGTTTCCGGTCGTCGCCTTTTTGTAGAGCGCGGCGGCGATGCCTCCCGCAATCGTCATCCCTCCGAGCAGGTCGCCGAACGCCGGCCGCGAGCGGACCAACTCATCAGCGTCTTCGGTGAGAACGGTGGCGATGCCGCCCCTCGCCCAGTAGGACACACCGTCATAGCCAGGCTTGTCGGCATCCGGCCCCTTCGGCCCGTGCCCCGATCCCCGCACATACACGATGCTCGGGTTGGCCGCTCTGATGTCCTCGACGTCGATGCCCAGCTTCTTGCGGCGCTCCGGCAGGTAACTGGTCAAGAACACGTCGCAGGTCTTGGCCAGTTCGCGCACCACATCCTGGCCGGCCGGCGTGCTGAGATCCACTGCGATGGATTTCTTTCCCCGGTTGGGGATTTCGATCATGTAGTTGACCGACCCGCCGCCGCCGTCAACGATTCCCATCGTGACCAGCCCGCGCTGGGGATCACCGCCGTCGCGGGGCTCGACCTTGATGACTTCTGCGCCCCACTCCGCGAGGACCGCCCCGGCCGAGGGCACGAACGTCCACGCGGCGACCTCCAGCACACGAACTCCGCTGAGCACCTTGTCGTCGGAAATGACGCCCTCCCAAGCTTGCGATAACTACCATTTACATAAATGAGAATGTCACTTTCAAACTCCATTGTAAACGGACTACGGGCTCCGCGAGAGGCGCCCGGGTTGCTCGGGATCGCCCTTCTCCCAGAACGCTCGCCAGCTCGGCATCCGTTGTGGCATGGCCGCGCGAAGCGGTACGTCCGTCGGCCACCGAAGGAACTTCGGCCCGGGCCGTTCGGTCACGTCTACGGAGTACCACGGATGCTCACGCCGCTTGACGAAGTACCACCGACCGTCACGTCGTTCGTACACATCGTCGTAGCGCATCGTGATCACGTACCACCCGTCACCGTCCTCGTGCTCCGCGCGGCAGTACACCGATCCGGTCGCATGATCAGCGTCGATGAAATCGAACTCATGCCCGCAGATCAGGTGGATGCTGCGGTAAAACCGCCGCAGAACCCGGTCATACCAGCGCTGCAACGCCTCCCGGCCGCGGCCCTGCGCACCCGCGTCGACCTCGTCGACGAAAAGCGCCACTAACGCGTCCACGTCGCGGGCATCCAGTGCCATGGCATAGCGACTCGGCAGCTGACTGATCGCCAAACTGGACTCGATCCGATCCAGACGGTCCGGCGCCATGGTTTGCAGTGTAGTTCGCCGAGAGTTGTCGAGAACCGGTGTTCTCGTTTGGCGGAAAGGCAACTATTCTGTTGAGGCCCAATGAACCTGTAGAGGATGGCAACCACATGCCCTTCCCGACGATCATGCCTACGGTCCCCGCCCTGGTGAGATCGTCTGCAGAGCGTTTCGGTGATGACCCATTCCTGATCGCCGGCGGACACGTGCTGACCTACGTCGAGCTCGACCTGCGTTCATCGCAGTTGGCGATGGCACTGCTCGCCGAGGGCATCGGAAAGGGAGACCACGTCGGGATTCTGATGCCCAACAGCGTGGAATGGGCACTCGCCTGGTTCGCGGCGACCCGCATCGGCGCCGTCGCTGTTCCGCTCAACACGTTCTACAAGACGTCCGAACTTGCCTGGACCGCCCGTCACGCTGACCTCAAGGCGGTCCTGGCATGGTCCGCCTTCCGCAACCACGATTTCGTCGAACGACTCGAGGAGGCATTGCCCGGGCTCGCCGAACAGCATGAACCGGGCCGCATCGTCCTGCACAAGACGCCGTTTCTGCGCACGATCGGAGTGTGGGGACCGTGTGACCGGCCCTGGGCGACGGCATGTGCAGACAAGGAACTACCGGCGGCCATCGACACCGAATTCCTTCTCGATGTCGAGTCCTGCGTGACCCCCGCGGACGAGGCGATGATCATTTACACCTCGGGCAGTACTGGCGACCCGAAGGCGCCGGTACACACCCAGGGCACCCTGGTTCGCCACAGCTACAACCTCACCTTCCAGTACGGCATCACCGCCGAGAGCGTTTTGTTCACCGCCATGCCTTTTTTCTGGGTGGGCGGGTTGATCACCGGGTTGCAGGCCGTGATTCACCACGGCGCAACGCTTGTCACTCAGCCGGCGTTTGATGCGGCTGACGCGTTGGAACTGATGGAGCGGTACCGCGCGACGATCGCGCTCGGTTGGCCACAGCAGGGCAAGACCTTGTCGGAGCATCCAGATTTCGCCGGGCGCGACCTGAGCTCGGTGCAGCGCACCAGCATGCCCGCGATGGTGCCGCCGGACCGGCGACCCAAGGGGCCGAATGCCCTGGGAATGACAGAACTGTGCGGCAACCACATCGGCGTGGACCCTTATCCGCCACAGCCGCGGGATCGAGCTGAGACCGGAGGGTTTTCGATCGAGGGTCTGAGCCACATCCTCGTCGATCCCGAGACCGGCGTACCGGTCCCGGTCGGGACGAAAGGTGAGATCTGGGTCCGCGGTTACTCATTGATGCAGCGCCTCTACAAGTGCGAGCGCGAGAATGTGTTCACCGCGAACGGGTACTACCGGACCGGTGATTGCGGCGTCGAGTACGACGACGGCTGGATCACATTCACCGGCCGGTTGGGAGACCTGATCAAGACGAGCGGCGGAACCAACGTCACACCGAGCGAAGTGGAACTGGCCCTTGCCGATTGCGACGGCGTGCTCGAAGCGTATGTGGTCGGTGCCGAAAGCCCCGAGGACGGAACGGTGGTCGCGGCGGCGGTGGTGCCGCACGGCGATTCGACGCTCGACGGCGAGTCATTACGAGTGCAACTGCGGGGGCGACTTGCGGCATACAAGGTGCCGAAGGTCATCTGGGTAACCTCGAAGCGGGATCTTCCGTTCACCGCGACCGGAAAGCTCAAGAAGGTGGAGCTGGCGCAGCAGCTCAGCGGACTGCTGGTGCGCCGCTGAACGTCAATCGACTGCAGCCGACCCTCGCGGAGAATACTCATTCTCACATGCGAGAATTGCCTCGACTACGGCACAAAGGGAGCGATTCATGAGCGACCGGCACTCCAGCATTGCAGGGACGCGGATGCTGATCATCGGGGCATCGTCGGGCATCGGACAGGCATTGGCCGTTGCCGCCCATTCCCGGGGCGCCCACGTAGCGCTCGCCGCGCGGCGGCTGGACCTCCTTGCGAAACTGGCCGATCAGCTGCACGGCTCGGCGCACGAGCTCGACGTGTCCGACCCGCGTGGCATCGAATCCGTCGTGGGCGACGTCGCGGCCAAGTTCGGCAAGCTCGACGCGGTGGTGTTCACCAGTGCCGTCGTGCCGTTCGCGCTGATTGAAGAGACAGAAGTCGAGACCTGGCTGCATGCGTACGCCGTCAATGCCGTTGGCGCCTCACATGTGCTGCGTGCGACCCTCCCCCATCTGGCGGACGACGCGGTCGTCATCGTCGCGTCGAGCCACGACGTTGGCCGGCCTCGCGCGGGCGTGGCCGCCTACCACGCGAGCAAGGCGGCGCTCGACGAGATCCTGCGTTCTTGGCGAGCCGAACATCCCGATCTCGCCGTCATCCGGGTCAGTGTCGGCCCCACCTGTGACACCGAGATCCTCCGCGGAGCCGATCGTGACCTGCTGGCGAATTTATACCGGGCCTGGGCACACGAAGGTCAGATTCCGGACGAGATGTCGACAGTCGACGACGTGGCCAATGCCATGCTTTCCCTCATCGCCATTTCACGCGCCAACCCGACGGTGATCAGCGAGATCGTGCATCTCGCGCCCCGAATCATCAAGCGTCCGGCGCTTGTCGGCAGCTGGCCGGGAAAGGATCGCGCATGAGACTTCGGGGACCGAACTCGAAACCGCCCAATCCGCGGTGGGCAACATACTGCGACGAGGAGCGACGCCAATGACCACCAAGCCCTTACGCGTTGCGGTCATCTCCACCGGATGGATCAGCAGCCTGGCGATACGGGCGATCGTGCGGCGTCCGCATCTCGAGCTCGTCGGGGTCTGGGTGCACAGCGCAGACAAGACCGGTCGCGACGCGGGCGAGATCGTCGGACTGGGTCCGATCGGAGTGACGACGACCAACGACCTCGACGAGATCATCGCGTTGAGACCCCACTGCGTGGTCTACGGTGCGGCCAGCGCCGAGATGGATGCCGCCGCGGTGCGCGACTACGTGCGTCTGCTCGGCGGCGGGCTCAACGTCGTCACGACCAACACACCCGGAATGATGTTCCCCGACAGATGGATTCCCGAGCTGGCCGGCCAGGTGCGCGAGGCGGCCCTGTCGGGCGGGGTGACCATCTACACCTCGGGTATCGAGCCGGGCTTCGCCGGTGACCAGTTCGCGGTGTTGCTGACGACCCTGTCGAACACGATCCGATCTATTCGCGCGCAGGAGATCTTCGACTACTCGGCCTATCCGAATCAGGACCTGATGGTCAGCGCCATGGGATTCGGCAAGCCGCTCGACTTCACTCCGCTGCTTGAACTCGAGGGTGCCCAGCAGTTCGCCTGGGGGCCGCCCATCGGCTTGGTCGCCAAGGCGCTCGGCGTTGAGCTCGACGAGGTCACCGAGTCCTACGAACGCGTAATCGCCCCGCGCGATCTGCATGTGGCGTGCGGGGTCATTCCCGCCGGGACGGTTGGCGCCGTCCGCGCCGAAACCACCGGCGTGGTCAACGGTCAGCCGGTAATCACCATCGAACACATCAATCGCATGGCGCCCGACCTGGCCCCGGAGTGGGCGACAGCACCCAACGGCACCTACCGCCTTATCATCGAGGGCCAGCCCCATATGCAGTGCGACCTACGGCTCGGCACCGAGGACACTCCAGAGTCGGCCAACGACAACGCAATGGAGGCAACTGCCATGCGCGTCGTCAACGCCATCCCCTATGTCGTCGACGCTGCACCGGGGATCGCGACGTCGCTGGACCTGCCGATCACCGCACCGCTCAACGCAATAGAGGTCGCCTAGACGCGCGATTGCCGGCTTACGATCGCGGGTCCCGACAGCGGATTGGCAATCACGCCAGGCGGCGCTTCGACGACGGCTGGAATCGCGTTGACCGCGGCCATCGCCGTGACTGCGACACCCGGGTTCGCCCGATCGGTTGCCGACTGCTCGAGATGCAGCTCCAGGCTCATACTGGGGCTGCCCTCGATGCGGAACACCATGCCGCCTTCGCCCTCACGGGCCGGCTTCGGCCAGCGGTCCGGCCAGGGCGTGCTGCTGACTGTCGCGAAGTATTGAACTGCGACAGCCGGTCTCGTGCCGACCACCCCGGCGAGTTGCCAACGATGGGCACAGATCGTTCCCTCGGAGATGACTCCCAATGCGGTCTTCAGATCCGTCGGCGCAAGCAGCGTCTCCCAATCCAGTTCTATCCCGTCGAGCTCGATTCCGAGGATGTCCGCGATGTAGCGCACCACGGTGTCCCAGTCCTTGTTCACCTTTCCCGAGGCGATGCGAACCGGCACATGACCGTCGGGCTTCCCGAAGCCCATCGACTCGTGCAGGACGTCCCAGATCGGATACGCCTTGTCCAGATCGAGCGCGTATTCGTCCATTCGATACGAGTCGACCCGACCTGCTCCCGCCAGAAGAGCGGTAGGGATGTTCAGGCTGATAAAACCCGGCTCACTGCCGGTGCCATAAAACGTCGAGTTCCCCTTATTCGCAGCGCTTTCCAGAGCACCCCGCCAGGCGGCGGGCGCCGCGGCCGGATAGACCAACGGAATCGTCGCGAACGTCACCACGTTGATGCCCGCCTCGAGGTAGCCGGCGATGTCGGCGATGGCTTCCTCTTCGCGGCGAACCGCCGTCGCGCAGTAGGCGACACAGTCCGGAGCCAGCGCCAAGACCGCTGATGTGTCGCCGGTTGCGCTTACACCGACATCCGCAGTCCCGCAGAGTTGACCCGCATCCACCCCGACCTTCTCCGGTGTCGACACCCTGACGCCCACGAGTTCCAGCAGCGGATCGTCGATGATGGCCCGCAACGCCTCGCGACCGGTCAGTCCAGTGCCGACGTGGACGACGCGGTAGCGTCCCTTGCCTTCAGTCACCAATGTTTCACTACTCCTTAGCATTTCGATAGAACGGCCCGGGCTTGCCCGCGTTCTGCAGATGGCCGTAGGGGTCGTAGACCTTGACACTCGGATAGGGGTTCTGGTCATAGGCGGGCCTGGACAATCCTGCCGCCCGCAGGCCGGCGAGCACCGCCAGCGGCATTGCGAACGACACCAGGCCCACCGTCACCGAGATCAGCAACTGTCGACTCAACGTCAGCTTCGGGCGCCCCGGCCGCGCAGGCAACCACCGCGCGATGCGGCTGATCAGCAACAGTTCACCTTCGTCGTCGCGAACGCACATCACCGCGACCATCGCGAAGATGAACGAGTCGTACACCGCCATGATCAGCGGGAAATAGACATGCCCCACGCGCAGCACGGGGCCGACGGCTTCGGTGTAGAAGAAGATGCCGCACCTCATCCAGGTGAATTGAACCAGCCCGTTGAGGGGAATTGCGATGACGGCCGCGCCGAGGAACACCGAGAGAAGCCGATGGCGCGCAAGCCAACTCGTCCGCGGGATCAGCGGATCGACGATTCGGTCATGCAGTTGAAGGATGGCGAGGCCGGTGAGCAAATAGTAGGCGGCATAGCCGCCCAGGAATGCCAGCGCCGGTTCGAGATTCGGCGATATGTTGACGTACGGCCAGGTCAGCGGGAAGTGCAGCATGCGCGGATCGAAGATCGCGAATGTTGCCCAGTTGGCCAGAGGATCGAGCGCGCCGGTGATCAACCCGGCGAAGGCGATCACCACCGCCCAGTGCACCTTGCGTTGTGTATAGGACAGCCATACCAGCGTGGCGACCAGGCCGATCGCCATCGGAATCGAGCTGATAGACACGGCGAGCGGCCAGTTGTCGAAGCCGAGAAACGGTGGATAGGGCGCAGGATTCGGGTTCGCATTGGTCCTCGTCGGGTCCCCGTGCAGACCGGATTGCATCGTCGCGATGGTGACGATTGCGAAGACGAGGTAGGCGACGATGAACGGCCCCCAGCCCGCCCGTGCCGGCCACCGCGGCAACCGGGGCCTGGTCACATCGGTGGCGCGAGAATCTGGGTTGCTGTCAACGGTATTCGTCATGTCAGACATGCACTGGCAGGCTCGCCCAGCCGCGGACGCTGGTGGTGTGAGCGCGCTTGGCGTTGTGGTAGTCGACTTCCCAGTCGGGCCATCTGGTGAGCACTTCCTCAAGCGCGATGCGTGCCTGCACCCGCGCCAGCGCAGCGCCCAGGCAGAAGTGGATGCCGTGCCCGAAGGACAGATGTGCCACCCGCCGGTGGATGTCGAATCGGTCGGCGTCGACGAATTGGCGTTCATCGCGGTTCGCGGATCCGTTGAGCAGCAACATCACCGACCCTTCGGGTACCGTCTGCCCATAATGTTCGACGTCACGGGCCACATGGCGTGCCTGCACGGGTGACGGGGCCTCGTAACGCAGCACTTCCTCGACCGCCCCGGGAATCAGGCTGAAATCCGCTGCGAGCTCTCGGCGCTGGTCGGGGTGATCGGACAACAGCTGCCCGGCGAAGCCGATCAACCGCGTCGTGGTCTCGTTGCCGGCGCCCACGACAGTGCCCGTGTAGGTCAGCACCTCTGCACGAGTCAACCGCCTGCGGCTACCGTCCGGTTCCTCGACCTCGGCGTTGACCAGTTCGGTCATCAGATCATCGGAGGGGTGGTCGTAGCGCCAGTCGATGAACTCCTCCAGCATCGATCCCTGACGCGTCAGCATGTCATCGGCCACCTGGACGAGCCCGCCGTCTTTCAATTCGAGGAGCCGGTCGGTGTTCCGCCGGATCGCGATCTGCCTGTCCTCAGGTATGCCCAGCAGGTACCCGATCGTGCGCATCGGCATCCACGCGCCGAGGTCGGCGATGAAGTCGAATGTGTCGGCGTCCGCAAGGGGCTCCAGCGCGCGCCGGCAGAACTCCCTGGCCAGCGATTCCATGGCCGCCATCCGACGCGGCGTGAACACCCCTGCCAGCAATCGCCGGTGCGCATCGTGAATCGGCGGGTCCTCGAACAGGATGATCCCGGGCGGCACCTCGACCCCGTTGAGGATGATGTCGATGGTGGTGCCTTTACCGGACCGGTAGTCATTCCAATTCACCAACTCGCGCGCGACATCTGCGTGCCTGCTCAACGCGTAAAAGCCGTACTTGTCGTTGTAGTAGAGCGGCGCGGCATCACGCAGCTGTTTCCACACGGGATACGGGTCGTCGTCGATCTCGAAGTCGAAAGGGTCGTAGTACGGATCAACCTTCACCCTGTATGTCACAGGACGAGAATAGGCGTTATCGGCTGCCGTAACGACTTTTTGCCTTACGAACATCGATGCGACCGATACATTGAGGGTCCGCGATGGGGACGTGAAGGGAGCGATGCTTGACCGCCAGCACCCGTCCGCTACGAGTCATCCAATGGGCCACCGGCGCCGTGGGCACCGAGATGGTCACGACCATCCTCGATCACCGGCCAGACATCCAGTTGGTGGGCGCGCGGGTCTATGCCGATGCGAAGAACGGCGTAGACATCGGAACCCTGGTCGGCAGAGAGCCGATCGGCGTCACCGCAACCACCGATGTCGCTCAGATCCTCGCGCTCGACGCCGACCTGGTGTTGTACGCACCGTCCTTCACCAGTATCGACGATGTCTGTGCATTGTTGGAGAGCGGCAAGAACGTGGCAACGCCAGCTTTCCTGTTCCACCCGCGACGCATCCCCGAAGCCGACCGCGTGCGCCTGCAGGCCGCATGCGACAAAGGCAATAGCACCATCCACGGCAGCGGCCTGAATCCAGGCAACCTGTCCGGCGTGCTGCCCCTGGCGCTGTCCGGGATGAGCCGCACGATCGATCGGATCACGCTGCAGGAGCGCGCCGACTGGACGCTGTGGGATAGCACCGAGATCACCTTCGACGGGATGTGGTTCGGTCGGCCAATCGAGGAGGTCACGCCGACAGCCAACGAGTACCTCAGGTTCTTGACGAGACTGTTCGTCGAGCAGACCTGGTTCATCTCCGACACCCTGAACGCAGACATCGACGATGTCTCAGTCACGCTCGAGACCGTCCCCGCGACAAAGGACTTGCAGATCTTCGACTACGTTGTCGCGGCCGGCACCACCGCCGGGCAGCGATGGAATTTCGTCGGCCATCGCAACGGCGAGACGCTAGTCGAGTTCGAGACGCTATGGACGCTCGGCGGTGAATACCCGGAGCACTGGCCCAAACCTCTTGACGGCTGGACGCTGACCATCGAGGGCGATCCATCCATGCGTACGCACTTCTTTCCCCTGGCCAGCTTTTCGCGCGAGGCCTCGATCGAGGAGCACGTCAGAGCTGGACTGATCACCGTCGCCATGCAGGTCGTCAACGCCATCCCAGCCGTGTGCGCCGCGCCGGCAGGGTTCGCGACCATGGCCGATCTTCCGCTGATCCGCAGCTACACCGGTTTCGGCAATCGAAGTCTGGGTGCGCTCTAGCCGTTTGTCCAGTGCGCGACAAACGGGGCGATCGTGGAAATGTCGTAGAGGCCCGGATCGGCCGCCACGACCATCGGTATCGCGTTGATCGCATGCATCGCGGTGGCCAAGCACCCTTGTTTGGAGTGGTCTTCGTCGTGCGAGCCGATCACGAGGTGGCACCTCAGGTTCGGCTCGCCGTCGAAACTCACGTCGTAGCCGATATCGGTCGGCCACTCCGGCGCGAGGTCATCTGCCATGCGGGTGAGGTGCTCGACCGCCAATGTGGTTGCGCCGCAGTCGACCTCGACACCGAATCGCATGGCGGCCACGGTGCCCGCGGGGATCTCGCCGGCGGCCACCGTCAACGCCCGCGGGGTGGTCCGGACGTCGCGGAAACCCCGAACGGACCTGATCTGCAGCCCCAACGACTGCGCGAGCACACTGGCACTGCCGATCCAGGCGCTCGCCGCGTACTCGGTGTTGGTCAGCAGCGGCGTCGTGTCGTCGGGCGTGTGTCCGAAACCCATGGCATTGAAGATCAGATCGTGGCTGGCGTAGGTCGAGTAGTCGAGCACCTCACGGACGCTGATCCGCCCGACGCGCGCGGTGAGTCGCGACAGGATGGGCGTGAGTGATTCGCCGAAGAATCCGGGATATAAGCCCACTCCGAGGAACGAGGATTGTCCTGTGCAACAGGCGTTCTCGATGGCGTCTGCCAGCGATGCATGCAGCGACCGGGGATGGATGAACCGGCTCCCGGTGGCCACGACGTTCTTGCCCGACGCGAGGAGCTCGCACACGTCGGCAAAACAGCCGGGCGTATCGATCTCGACCTTGCCCATGTAGAGCACCACGTCCGCGTCAGTGCTGATGATCTCGTCGCGATCGGCGGTGGTGCGAAGTCCGACTTCGCCCGCACCGCACAGCGTGCCGGCGTCCACACCCGCCTTCGCGGGGTCGTACACGCGCACCCCGACCAGTTCCAGATCCGCCCGTTCGATGACGTGACGAAGCGACATCATCCCGGTAACGCCGGTCGCCCACTGGATCACCCGTGTCATGGCATATCGCTTTCAGTCCCACACGACGTCAAGGCGGGGCGGGGAACGGAACATCGTGCCGGTGATGTACGGCGGCGCCGCGTCCGGGTCGAGCCGCAGATTGGCGAGTTCATCGAATATCGCATTGAAGATCTTGGTCGTCTCGAGCCTGGCCAGGTGCATACCGAGGCACACATGCGCTCCGTGAGCGAAGCCGATGTGCGGCTTGCGTTCCCGGAAGATGTCGAACCTCTCGGGTTCGTCCCATCGCGTTTCGTCGTGATTCGCGCTGCCCAGGCTGAGCATCATGGTCGCGCCCTTGGGAATGTGTATGCCACCCATCTCGGTATCGGAGGTGACCTCGCGCATGAAGTTGAGCAGCGGGGTTTCCCAGCGGATTCCTTCCTCGATGGCCTGAGGTAGCAAGGTGCGATCGTCACGGACGGCGTCGAGTTGGTCGGGATGCGTCAAGAGCGCCAGGGCAAGACTGGCCGTCGACCGCGAGGTCGTCTCCGCGCCGGCCGGCAGCAGGTTGCGCATGAAACCGTAGATCTGTTCGTCGGACATCTTTACGCCGTTGACTTCGGCACCCGCCAGGATCGAAACCATGTCGTCCTTCGGGGCTTTGCGTCGGTCGGCAAGTATCCCGACGAAGTACTCCTTCATCTCGGCCGATGCGCGCAACGCGCATTCCATGTTCCCGCGGAAGCCAAGCAGGTCGATGGCGAGTCGGTGAAACTGCAGCACATCGGCATCCGGAAGGCCCAGCAGTGCCGCGATCACCCGCACCGGGATCGGCATGAAAACCGCGTCGACGAGGTCGGCGCGCTTGGCGTCCTTGAATTTCGCGATGGTTTTGTCCACTAAGGGGCCGACGAGTTCGGCGTCCCAGCGCTTCATCGAAGAGCGCGCGAAGGCGAACTCATGCAGTTTGCGGTAGACCGCGTGTTCGGGTTCCTGCATCTCCAGGATCGTCGGACCCTGGAGTGGCCGGACGACATCTTCATAGCAGCGCGTGCTGAAGGTGATGTTGTCGGTGAAGATTGCCTTGACGGTGTCGAACGTGTAGGCGGTGAAGGTTGGTGGCCCGTCACCCGAATTGCCGACCATCCCCATCTCCGGCCAGCCGGCGTGCACCGGATTCTGTGCGCGAAGCTTTTTGAGCATCGGATATGGCGATGCGTCGCCGTCGGCACCCATGCCTTGGTTGAATCTGTCCTGTGCGTCTCGAATGCTCTGTTCGAGCTCCTCGACAGTCGCCGGCTCGGCCATGTGACGACTCCTCACTGGTGCTTAGGCTCGCGCAACATACACCTTGCTGGTTGAAAACCTACATGATGTAGGTTGAGGGCACCAACAACTGTGGATCGCCGAAAGAGCAATCAGGAGCGTTCGATTGGCAACTCGAGTCGTGCAATGGGCTACGGGCGCGGTGGGCCGTGCCGCGCTGCAGGAACTGATTGAGAATCCCGATTACCAGTTGGTCGGTGTGCTGGTGTACGACCCCGCCAAGGCCGGGCAGGACGCCGGAACCTTGTGCGGGCTGCCACCCACCACCGGAGTGCTCGCCACATCGGACAAGGAGGAGATCTTCGCGCTGGGCGCCGACGTCGTCATCCACACGGCAAGTAAGGCACATGCCGTCGAAACCAACGCCGAAGATATCTGCCGACTGCTCGCGTCGGGAACCAGTGTCATCACAACCACCTCATACAACCATCTGGCCACCTACGGGGCGGACACCGAGCGCGCCTTTGTCGCAGCCTGTCGCGCAGGCGGATCCCGCTTCCATGCGGCGGGTGAAAATCCGGGCTTCATGTTCGAACGCCTGATCGCCACCGTGACGGCGCTGTCCAAGACCATCGACCGGATCGATCTCTACGAGGCCACCGACGTGTCTGCGGTCGACAGCAAATCGATGCTCGTCGACCTGATGGGCATGGGCAGACCGCCCGAAGATGTCAGCGTTGATTCCCCGATCATCAAAAAACTCGACCTGGCCTATCGCCAGGCGCTCAACGCCACCGCCGACGTCCTTGGGATCACGCTGTCACATGTCGACGTCTCGGTCGACGCCACGACACTTCCCCACGACCTCGACGTCCGCGCCGGCACCATCGAAGCGGGAACTGTCGTGGGACAACGGTTCTCGTGGGTTGGACATTGGTCTGGCCGACCACTGCTCGCCATCCACGAGGAGTGGGTCCTTACCCGCGACCTCCCGCAGTGGGGCCTACAGCCCCTCGCTCCGGGCGAAAAGGCGCCGCTGATCCGGGCCGTCATCAAGGGAAAGCCCAGTTTTGAGTTGCAGCTGGATGTCGGATGGGACGACGAGCCGCCCACCGGAACGCACGCCGAGCCGGGGCATCTCATGATCGCGATGGGGGCGGTCCGCGCGATTCCCGACGTGCTGGGTGCGGCACCGGGCGTCGTCACCGCCCCGGTGTTCGGTGCGATTCAACTAGCGGGTGCCGACACCAACCGCGCGTGAGATGTGGTCGCTGGGCGCAGCGTGAAACACGTGCGCCGAACCGTCCGGCAGCACCCGGCGGGCGATCAAATAATCCGTGCCCATCCAGCCCTGCCGGATGTAGCGGCCGAATCGCAAAAACGTCCCCGGCGCCCCACTGGCCGACGGGACGAGTTTGACCTGCTCGATGCCGTCCTTAACGCCATCCCCGGTCAACGGCCGGGCCGCCGCGAGGCCGCGCGCTATCACGGTTGCCACGTCGTGCGTCAGGCCGGGCATCGAATGTGCCGGCCGTCGGCCGAACCGGGCCTCGAAACGATCCAGGAACGCCTGCCCCACGAGGTTGCGTTCGTCGTAGCTGTCCAGCCCGACCCAGCCCGACAGCTGTCGCATCCACTCGGCGTTGATGTGCGCCATCTCGAATGCCGTGGTGGTGTACCGCGGCGGGTCCCATCCTGCCGCCAGCAGCGCGTCGGTGAAGCCCCACAGCCCGTGGCCGAACCCGACATGCACCAGGGCGTCTGGCTCGGCATTCCGCAGCTCCTCGACCACCCTAGTTTTGTCGGCTTCCACCTGAGGTATCGCGACCGTGCTCACGACCTTCAATCCGGCGGCGGAATAAGCCTTTTCGGCGAACGCGAGGTACTCCTTACCGATCAGAGATGCTTCGTAGGCGATGGCTATCCGCGACCGGCCGTCCCCGAGCATCACGGCGGCCAGCATCACCGGCTCTTCGGGCATCGATCCGTTGTTGAGCGCAAATGTCCACTCGCCGAGCGCCCCCTCGGAGCCCGACAGGATGATATTGGGAACCTTGGCCACTCGATCGGCGTGCGCGGCCAATGGCACCGCGTTGTCGGAGACATACGGACCGTAGATCGCGAGGCACCCCTCGGCCACCAGCTCGTCGTAGGCGGTCTCCACGGCGTGATATGTGCCGTTGGGCAGGCCGATCACGTGGCGTTCCACCAGTTCTATCGGCCGGTCGACCAGACCGGAGGCGACCGCCTCGTCGAACACCAACCGCAGTGTGTCGAGAGTGTCGTTCTCGGTCCCAGTCTTCGTCGGATAGTCGTTGAGCAAACCGACTTTCATCGGGACCACCGAACCGTACGCGCGAACCTTCTCGTCGGCCATACCGGCAACATACATGATGCATGTTGCTACGATGCGAACATGGCCAAACGCGGTGGCACCGACACTGAGCGCCGGGCACGAGGCGATCAGACCCGACGAGATCTCATCGACGCCGGCCGGATCCTGTTCGTGGACAAGGGATACTTCAACACCAGCATCGGCGAACTTGTCGCCACTTCCGGCGTGGGCACCCGCGGCGCCTTCTACCACCATTTCAAGGACAAGGCCGAACTTTTTCGCGCGGTTTTCGAAGAAGTCGAACGCGACCTGACACTGCGATCGCTGGCCTCGCCACCGCGTGGTGACGATCCGTGGGCGCGGCTTTCGGCCGGTCTTCATGGCTTTCTCGAGTCGGCGCTCGAACCCGAGGTGCAGCGCGTGATGCTGCTCGACGGCCCCGTGGTGCTGGGCTGGCAGACCTTGCGGGCCATCCAGGAGGACAACAGCATCGCGCTCATCAATGAAATGGTCCGGGAAGCGATTTCCGAGGGCGTCATCGACGAGCAGCCGGTCGGCGAGTTGACGCACATGGTGGTCGCCGCGCTCGAGGAGGGCGCGCTCCTCGTCGCGCACGCCCGGCAACCTTCCCGGGCCCGCCAGCGAGCAGCCAAGGTGCTTGACCGTCTCCTGCTGAGCTTCGCGGTAGAGCCGCGAAAGGTACTGCGGAAATGATCGTTACCGTTTACTGCATATCATCACTCTTAAAGTCTGATAGCCTCGCTCTCGACCTTGCGTAAGGGAGACCATGTCTGACGAGCCCGCAGTGCGAGTCGCCGTCGTCGGAGCCTCAGCGGGCTTGGGCCGTTGCATCGGCATCGGCCTGGCCCAGCGCGGTGCCAGGGTGGCCTTCCTCGCGCGACGCCGCGACCGTTTGGTCAACGCGGCCAAAGAAGCGCAGAACGGCGCCGCGGCCGTAGCCTGCGACGTCACGGTCGCGGCCAGCTGTCAACGGGCCGTCGCGGAAGTCGTCGACAACTTCGGCGGTTTGGACGCGCTCGTCTACACCACCGGTATGGGTATCCTCGCACCGCTGGCTGACGTCAGCGGCGAGCAATGGGCGAAACTGTTCGCCACCAACGTGACCGGCGCCTCGCTCGTCACCGCCGCCGCCGCGCCGCACCTGGCCGCGTCGGGGGGATCCGCGGTGTACCTGTCGTCGTTGAGCGCGTCGTATTCGACACCCTGGCCGATGCTGGGCGCCTACGCCGTCACAAAGGCCGCGTTGGACAAGCTCATCGAGGCCTGGCGCATTGAACACCCGAACATCGGTTTCACCCGACTGGCGGTGGGCGACAGTTTCGGTGGTTCCGGTGACTCACAGACCGAGTTCAACAAGAATTGGGATCCACAGGCTCTGGACACCGCCATCAGATACTGGATGGAGCACGGCTATATGCAGGGCGGTCTGGTGGACGCCGACCACCTCGTCGGTGTCGTGCATTCCGTACTCCAGTGCGGCAGTAGCAGTTTCATCCCTTATTTGACCCTCGCTCCCCGACCGGCCGATGCGGTCAAGGAACTTCGACAATGGTGAAGGACATCTGAAGGAAACCGCGATGAAATCAAAAGCGGCCGTGTTGCACGGTGTAGGTGTGGACTGGGAAGTCACCGAGGTCGATCTCGATCCGCCACATGCGGGCGAGGTCCTGGTCAAGATGGCGTATGCCGGCATCTGTCATTCCGACGAGCACTTCTACACCGGCGACAGCGTGCCCAGTCAGGAAATGGAAGAGATGATGCGGGCGTCGGGGCTCCGCGTGCCCGAGTGGTTTCCCATGCTCGGCGGACACGAGGGCTCCGGTGTCGTGGAAGCGGTCGGCCCCGGGGTGAAGACGTTGCAACCCGGTGACCACGTGGCCATTTCGTTCCTCCCCGCCTGCGGCAGCTGCCGATGGTGCGCGACCGGATACACGTACCTGTGTGACGTGGGCGCCGACATCTACGACAAGGCGATGACCACCGATGGCACCCGACGTCGCCATCTGGGGGGCGCGGACCTCATGGCGATGATGCAGGTCGGCACCTTCTCGGAGTACGTAGTGGCATCCGAGCGCTCACTGGTCAAAGTCCATGACTGGATACCCCTGGAGGCCGCCTCCCTGGTGTCCTGCGGTGTGACAACGGGATTCGGGTCCGGTTCGGTCGCGGCCGGCACCCAACCGGGCGACACGGTCGTCGTCGTCGGTGTTGGCGGTATCGGCATGAACGCCGTGCAAGGCGCGAAAGTGGCGGGCGCCAAGCACATCATCGCCGTCGACCCGAACGAGTTCAAACGCGGAATCGCACCGACGTTCGGCGCCACCCACACCGCCATCGACACCGGCGCCGCACTGGAGTTGGTCAAAGAAATCACCTGGGGGGTAATGGCCGACCGGGTCATTCTCACGCCCGGGGTGGTGCCCGTGGACATGGTGATGATGGGAATGATGTTGCTACGCAAGGGCGGAACGTGCGTGCTGACCGCAATGCCCAAGATCACCGACCTGATGGTGCCGATGGTCCTTACTGACATGATCAGCTCATGTAAGACGTTCAAGGGTGTGCTTTACGGCGAGATGAACCCGCGGGAAGCCATGCCGAAACTAGTGTCGATGTACGAGGCGGGCCTGATCAAGCTCGACGAACTGATCACGCAGAGATACAAGCTCGACGACATCAACGAAGCGATGAAAGACCTTCGCGCCGGACGGAATATCCGCGGCGTCATCGACTTTGATCTGAATCCCCAAAAGTGACCGACTTCGGCTGACCGGCCACAAGGGTAATGATGATGGACCACATCGACTTCGACGTTCGAGTGCAGGCGCCGACGCTTGACTTCTACCGGCGAGCGTGGGCGCCGGGGCTCGGCGCCAGTTTGGCGGGGATGTGGATAGGCGCGGTGGTGACTGACGCGTCCGGCCAGACTTACTGGGGGTTACGCGGGGCCGATGACTTCCTCATCGGCATGACCCACGTCGTTTCGCCGATCACCGGGTTCAAGAAACTGCCGCCGACGTTCGACCCCGATCCGCCGCACCTCTTCGACGAATACTCCTCGATCGACTGGTTCGAACCGATGGAATATGTCGACGGGCCGGACAAGGTTCAACTGAGCTACTACAGCGGTCGCATCGAGCGAGACACAGCTGGCTTCCACTGGTACGACGCCAGCGGTCGCTGGGAGATGCACGGCCGCAATGTCACCGACGTCTTTAGCGTCCATGTACCCACACAGGACGGAGTCGCGGACGAGGTCTACTACCGCCACGAGCTTTTGGCGGCGCACGGAACGATCGAGGGCGTCGAGGTTTCGGGCTATCTGCACCAGGATTACGCCTATGGGCCAGCCGGAAAGGTCTATCCGGAGTTGCCGATCGTGCGTCGGCTACAAGGCATGTGGGTGTCGTGGCTGCACACCTACGACGACGGCGAATGCGGCGGGGGTTGCTTCTGGCAGGGGCGTGACGGGCTGGCATTCGGCCCGGGTTACCAGGTCAAGGGTGGAGTGACCACGGCCCACGACGACATCGCCGCCACCCCGACATTCAACGATGACGGAAACCTGGTGAGGCTGGACACCACGATCGGACTCGACTCCTACACATTCGAATTCGACACCGCCGGGAGCTACATCCATTACTTCGGACGGCTCACCGATAGCTCGACGGGTAAGAAGCCGGCCCGCAGCTGGTGCTGGGTGGAATACGCGGGAGGGATGCTCACAACGGAGATCCTGGACTTCATGATGCAGCGATTCCGGCTCGCCAGAGGTCGTTGAACTGTGACAGCGACGCGTGCCTCGGCGAGTCGATCGTGGGTCACCACGCGCCCATTTAGGGTGTTGACCAACTAATACTCAGTGGAGCTGCCGGGAATCGAAATCGCCAAAGAAATCGCACACTGACCTGTGGGAATGTCGGAATCTTTACGCGAAGCGACGCCAAATGACGCGAAATGACCTGCGGATACGCGAAAGGCGTTGATGGCATCAACGACAGGCCGGACCGTGCGGCCTCTCAGGTCCGCCGCGCAGATCGGCGTGCCCATCGGATCAGTAACTTTAGAGGCGGGCGGCGCAGGTCTGTGCTCGCGCCCGAAAGGGTTGGTCAGGCTGGCGTCAGGTGGATCGGTAGGTGGGTCGGGCCGCGTAGTGAACTGTGGGTCGACCAGGTGGTCGAGCCGTTGGGGCTTAGGCGACTGACGTGAGTGACGAGTTGTCGAAGCACGGCTTGGGCTTCCATTCGAGCAAGCGGTGCGCCGATGCACATGTGTGGGCCGTAGCCGAAGGCGACGTGGGTTCGCGGGTTGCGGTCAGCACGGTACTCGTCGGGTTCGTCGAACACTGCGGGGTCGCGATTCGCAGCTCCGAAGGAGAGCAGCACGCGTGACCCGGCGGGAATGGTGATGCCCCCGATTTGATAGTCCGCGCGGGTGTAACGGTAGAGGTTCTGTATTGGCGTCGTGATGCGGAGTTGCTCCTCGACGGCGATCGGGATGAGGTCGGGGTTGGCGCGTATCAAGTCGTACTGATCGGGGTGATGGGCGAGAGTGTCGAACATTCCACCGAGAAGGTTCGTGGTTGTTTCGTTCCCGGCGATCAACAGGTGGATTGCGATGATCCAAAGCTGACGATCGGTGAGGTTGCCATCGGTGTTGTGTTCGAGGAGCCGCCCCAGCACAGTGCCCGATCCTTTGAGTGCGCCCTGTGCGAATTGCTTCACGAAGTAGCGCTGCAACGCCACCATTGCGGATATTGATCTGGTTGCCTCTGTGAGACCTGCGCGTGTTGGGGTCAATTCCATGACTTTCACGGCGTTTTCTGACCACCGACGGAAGTCATTGACGTCGTCTTCGGGTACCCCGAGGATCTGAGCGATCAGGCGGATTGGCATCGGTATCGCCAGGTGCTGCACGACATCGCAGCCGGGGTTGTTCAACACGTCGGAGACCAGTTCCGCGGCTAGCTTCTCGACGATTCCCTGCCAAGCGCTCATGGCTCCCTTGCTGAATCCCGGCTGGATCTGCTTACGGAGTCGGGCGTGTTCTTCGCCGTCGGTCAGAACCGCGAGCGGTGCCGACATTCTCAATCGGGTGACCCCTTGAGTACTGGTGACCTGATCGGTGTCGCGCAGTGCAGCTCGCACGTCGTCGAGTCGGCTGACGATCCAGGTGGCTCGCCTGGGGTTGTAGTGCAGCCGGCCACTTCTGTGTAGGGCGCGGTAGGCGTCGAATGGTTGGGCAGCGGTGATCGGATTCTGTGGGTCAAAGTCCGTGTTCACCGCGCCGGTCCAAGCGTCGTAGCCGCGCCGGCGGGTGCGTATCGCGGCAGCCAGGTTCATCCGGACGGCATTACTGAAAGGCCAAATGGCTTCGGCAACCCCTTGGGCGGTCTGACCGATCGACATTTCGTTCCCCTTACCCGAGCCCCCGGCTCCCCTGACTGCATCCGTGCCGAATTCGAACTTGGTTGTGGACGATGTTGTTCGTCAAATGAATGACGTAACAAGCAGATACGATGGTCAACTGCCGACTCATTCGAGGATTCGCCATCATGACCCCGATCGTCGTTTCGATGGCACCGTTGATGTAGGTGAACATGCGCGCGTGTTCGCCAAAGCCGACGCGGTTGATGGGGTCGAAGAACCGTGGAACGAGAAAGTGCGCGACACCGACAACGGTGACGATGACCGCGACGCGGTGTTCGCGGCCTCTTCCCGAACGACGAGTAGTTGTGTCGGTCATTGAAGTTGCGGGGTGTTCCGAGCGACGGCGATCATGTCTCTCATCGTGAACGCTGCGAGAACGCCGCCGTCGCAGGCGATATCGACGCCAGTCATATAGCTGGCCTTGGTGTCCGCGCAGAATGCCAATAGTTCTGCGACTTCCTCGGGTCTGCCGAACCGCTTCAACGCGGCGTAGTTCAACATCGCCCCCGAGCCGGCTCGTTCCTCCAACCTGCCCATGGGCGTGTCGATGGCGCCAGGAGATACCGAGATGATTCTTCCGCCGCGCTGGCCGAACCTGGCTGCCTGTGAGGAGCAGTACCACGTTACGAAGTTCTTGCTGATCGAATACGCGAACCCTGGCCGCATCTTGGTGGGCACGACGTTGCACGCCGATGTCATCTTCTTCACGAAGACGTCCTGGTCACGCAGCGCGTGCTTGAAACGCCTTTTGGGTATTAAGACTCGCGGAAAGGTGTGCGCCGCCATCGACGCAACGTTGACGATCGCAAAGCCTTCCTCCACGAGTCGGTAGAAGGCTTCGTTCACGTTGACCGTGCCCAGCGCATTGATCCGGATGATTTGCTCGGCCGAAGCCATGCTGGGACTCACCCCAGCGGTGTGGATGACCGAGCCAACGGTACCGAATGCTTTTGATTCGCAGACTAACTCGGCGACTGAGTCACGGTTGGTGAGGTCAGCCACGACGGGCTTGCACTCGACGCCGAGGTCCCGCAGCTCCGTTGTGGCCACGTCGAGGCGGGTTGGACTGACATCGCAGATGACGACCGAGTGGTCGCGTCCAACGATCTTCGCCGCGGCGAGGCCGATGCCACCCGCGCCTCCGGTGATTACGCACAGTTCGCGCATTCGCGACCTTTCCGCTCGGCGGGAAGTCCCACTTCGAGGCGAACCCATCCCCGCTCGGTCACGGTCTAACGCCTGGCTGGCCGGGCCCCCCATTATTTACGAGATGTTTTTTCTCGTAAATAGTGACACATTGTGCTGCCGATGTACATGGCCGCCTCGCCCAGACGTAGAAGAGTCAGGACGCCCAAGATTTGTTTTAGGGTCGTCACGTGAGCCAACCCCGCCGAGGGCGACCGCGTAGCGCGGCCGTGCATGAGGCCATCCTCGACGCCACGCGCACCCTTCTGGTCGAAGTCGGGTACAGCGGAGTGTCTATGGACAAGGTCGCTGCCAATGCCGGAGTGGGAACGCAAACGGTTTATAGACGGTGGCCGTCGAAAGCTCCTTTGGTGGCCGAAGCGGTAATGCAGGCCTATGCGCAAGCCGACTTCACACTTCCAGATACGGGAGACACGGTCGAAGATCTGAGGACCTGGATGCACGAATCCGCCGCGCTCAGTGCCGCCCCTGAGAACATCGCACTCGTCCGCGCTCTGGCCGCTGCCGCCGCTGAGAACCTTCGAGACCGCGACACCTTGTACCAACAACTCACTAGCCGCTTCCACGCCGCGGTGATGCAGCGGTTGCACACCGGCATCTCGTTGGGTCAAATTCGCGTCGACGCCGACATCGAGGCTGCCGCTGACGCATTGATTGGAGCCACGCTATATCGCATGCTCAGCGTCACATCGACCGCAGGCGAGGCGATCAGACGTTATGACGGGCTAATAGACGCATTGATGAATGGCCTCTCGACGCGCTGACCCGATCACCTGAAAGTGACTCCGAACGGGACAGACATGCAGGCTAGGTCAATCCCGCGCCGGCCCGCTCTCCCCGGCGACGGTGTTGCTTCGCGACGAGTGAAGTCCAGGCGCCACCACTCGTTATTCTCATCTGCGACAAACGTATTGAGCGCGTCACCGGTTCAGGGAGAATCCGCGACAGTCGAGTGTGGAACTCCGAGTCCTTCCGCCAAATTCTGTAAGGCGATTTCGGCCAGGGGTAGATCGACGTCCAGTTCCCTGCCAAGCCGCAGCGCCAGACTGAGATCCTTCTCGCCCAGCGCGCAGGTGTGGGTGAACGGTTGGTAGAGGAAATGATCCGGGTCGAGTGGGCGGCTCATGTCGTCGCGAAACATCATGGCGCCGGCGCCACCGCTATGTGTGTCTGTATGACGCACAATTCGGCCCAACGCTTGAACATCGAGGCCTGCACGTTCGGCCAGTTGCATCGCCTCGCAAGCGGCCGCGAAGGAAGTGAAGGTCAGCATGTTGCGCGCCAGTTTCATTCGCGTGCCGGCGCCCGGCTCGCCGGCATGGACGACCATCGACGCCCACTGTTTGAACGCCGGCTTGACGCGCTCGTAGGTCTCCCGGTCTGCGCCCACCATGACAGCGAGTTCACCCGTCTTGACGGCCTCCACACCACCGCTGACCGGTGCGTCGATGAGCTGAATGCCCTTGACTTGGAGTTCTTCTGCCAATTCGGACGCGGTGTTGTGGTTGATCGTAGAATGTATCGCGATGACGGTATCCGGTTGAGCGTGAGCGGTGAGGTCGGCCACCACGTCGCGGACTTGCTCGTCGTTGAGCACCATGACACTGATGATGTCGGCGACCGCCACGTCGCTCGTGGTCCGGGCCACCTCGGCACCGGCTTCGGCGAACGGCGTTGTGGCGTCGGCTCTTACGTCGAAAACAACCAGGCCGCCGGGCCACTCGACGAGCCGCCTGGCCATCGGCGCACCCAAATTCCCTAGGCCGATGAACCCCAACTTGGGTGCATGAGTCTCAGCCATCGACATTCCTCCTCGGACTTGATGACCGTGTGGCTATTCGCATTCTTACACCTGGCGCAGCAACATCGCCGTCGTGCCGCTGTTGGCTGCTCCCACGCCTACCGCAGCCAGCTTGGCACCGTGGACCTGTCGCTCTCCAGCCTGGCCACGAATCTGCAAACACGCTTCGTGCAGATGCCCGAAGCCGTGCAGGCGTCCTCCCGATAGCTGCCCTCCGCCGGTGTTAAGGGGCAACTCTCCGCCGAGCGAAATGCGGTGAGGGTCCGAAACCCATTCGCCGGATTCTCCGACGGGACAGAAACCAAAGTCCTCGAGCCAGCAGAGCACGAAGACACTGAACCCGTCATACAGCGAGGCGACGTCGACATCGGCGGCGGTGAAGTCGGTCCGCTCCCAGATCGTGGACCATCGTGAGCTGATCCGGGTGATGTCTTGACCGCCCTCCCACGTGAAGCGGTCGTGGTGAGCACAGTCGACCGCCTCGACGGTCACCGCCGGGTGGTCCAGCCCCTCAGCATGCTCGGCGCAAGAGACGACGAATGCGGTGGCGCCGTCACAGGCGATGTCGCAGTCGAACATGCACAGCGGGTCGGAGACCATTCGCGCGTTGAGATAGGTCTCGAGGTCGAGCGGATCGCGGTAGACCGCCGACGGGTTGCGAGCGGCGTGACTCCGTTGCGTTATGGCGATCGACGCGAGCTGCTCGCGAGTAAGCCCGTATCGCAGCATCCGCGCGCGGATCTGCAGGGCCGCCAAGTTAGCCGCCGTGGCACCAAAAGGAATCTGCCAGGCCAGCATTCCGCCTGGACGGCCGCCCCCGGAACCGTATCCTTTGCGTCGGCCGGCGCCTTGCGCGGTGCCCTCCCAGATGCTGCGCCAGCAGAGCACATGGTTGGCCAACCCGCCCGCCACAGCGAGCATGGCGTCGACCACCGCGCCGAGCTGACCCGGGGACTCCACCCCCCCTGCGACCCAATTCGGCTCGATTCCCAATGCGTCATGGATGTCACGCAGTGACGCCCCAGAGAACCCGAGGCCCGGTTGGGAACTACCGGGATACGTTGTAAGGCCATCGATGTCGGCCAACGTCAGACCGGCGTCGGCAACTGCGGCCAGACATGCTTCGGCGGTGAGCTCCAGCGGATCCCGCCCCAGTCGACGACCGATTGCCGACTGACCGATGCCGCTGATGACGGTCCGCTCGGTCAACGCCTTAGTCATCAGCGCTCCGGTTCGAACAACGGAATGAACACCTCGTCGTCACCATCTACACATCGATCGAAGATGACGCGCACCGGCATGTTCTGGGTGACGTCGTCAGGTTCGACGTGCACCAGGTTGGTCAGCAGCCGCACCCGTTCGTCCTCGACCGGATTTACGAACGCGATGAGGTATGGCGGCGGGAACCCGGGGAACCATTGATGACGATTCACCGTCCAGGATTCGACAAACCCCCGGCCGCTGAGTTCGACGTATTCGGTCGCCGCATGGTCATGAGGGCACAACAGCGAGGGCGGCTGACAGAGCCGCCTGCAGGAGGTGCAGCGTTGCATGCGCAGCACTCCGTCCGCGCCCGAGGTCCAGAAGGGCCGATTCAGCGCGGTAAGCGCAGGAGCGGGACGGTGAGCTTCTGGCATGTGCGTCATGTGTTGTCGGGCGAATCAGCCTGTTAACCAAAGACTCCCGGCGATTGCGAGTAGTCCACCGTGGATAGCTCGGTCATGCCACCATCGACCTGCAGTATCGTGCCTGTCACGAATGCTGCGTCGTCTCCCGCCAAAAAAGCCACGGCCGGCGCAATCTCAACGGGATCAGCGCCGCGTTTCATCGGCGAGGCGGCTGCCGTCCGCGTGTAGTTGTCCCATTCGGTGCCGATCATCTTTTGCTGGGCCTCGGTCAGGGCAAACGGGCACACCGCATTTACTCGGATGCGGTGGCGAGCCCACTCGTTCGCGGCGACCTTGGTCAGCGCGGCTACCGCGCCTTTGGCCGCCGAGTAGGGGGCGGTGTAGGCAATGCCGGCCAGAGCAGACCCTGACACGAAGTTGATCACTGAAGCCCGTCCGGACTCACGGAGGAACGGAAAGCAGAGCTGCATGAACCGGAAGGTCGCCTTGGGCCCGGTGGCCTCTGAGAGTTCCCAATCCTTATCGGTAACAAGTTCCAGCGCCTTGGGCATGGCGAAGAACTGGGCCGCGTTGACCAAGACGTCGATCCGGCCGTCCCCGGTATCAGCCACCTGATGCACCGCGGCTTCAATCGCTTCCCGGTGGGCCACATTGGCCTTGATGAAGGAGGCCCGCCCCTGGTCGGCACGAATCCGCTCTACGCGCTCCTGACCCTTCTCTTCGTTCAAATCGACGATAGTGACATGGGCGCCCAGACCGGCAAGCTCCTCAGCAATCGCTCCTCCCAACCCCTGAGCCCCGCCCGTGACCAGCGCGTATCTGTCCTCCAAACGAGACAAAACCACTCCTTGCCGCTATGTAACAATGGAACATCAGACGTTCTATTATTCAATAATTGCAGATCCTCGCCGCCGTGCCTAGTGGGGCTGGGTCCAAGCGGCTGTCGTAGTTGGTGCGATCACGGAACCCGTAGCAGGAGGGACATGAGTGATGACGTTCTGGCCCAGGTTCCCGTAGGAGAGTTCCACCTGCCCGCGAAGCCGCTGTTCGTGAAGCGGCCGCCATCTGCCCCAAGATGGCGTTGGCGCTACACACTGACTAGCGGCCAGTTCGCTTGTAACAGCGCTGATTACCGATTTGCGTCGGCGACGCCGCCGCATCGGCGCACCAGAGCCTCCACCGCCAAGAGCGCAAGTTCGCGGCCGCGGCGGACCCCATGCGGCCACCTGGTTTTCGGGAATATACAACAATACATATGATGTATTACTGTTTAGTTCTGTGACCGCAATCTCCGTCCTGCCATATCTGTCTTCCGCGACGCTGCCGCCATCCCAAATGTTCGTCAACGGTTCGTGGCTGGACGGAGCCGCCGATCCGATCCCCCACATTCACCCGGCGACCGGCGAGATGGTCTTCCAGGCACCACACGCCGACAGGTCCGCGGTTAACGCGGCGGTGACGGCAGCGCGTTCGGCGTTCGACGACGGTGTCTGGCCGCGAATGATGGGCAAGGATCGCGCGCGGTATTTGCGTAAGATCGCCGACCTCATCCGTACTGACGCCGCGAACTTGAATACCCTGCTCTCCCTGGACAATGCGACGCCGAGTTCGTTCTCTGGCTTCTACCAAATGGGAGCCGAGTATCCGGCAGACCTGTTCGACACTTACGCGGGATGGGTGGACAAGGTCACCGGCGAAACGTACCCACAATGGGAACCCACTCAACCGTTCACTTTCACAACGCACGAACCCATCGGAGTCGCTGGGATCGTCACACCGTGGAATGCCCCGATGAGCCTGTTCGCCCAGAAGGTGGCCCCGGCATTGGCGGCGGGCTGCACGTTGGTCGCCAAGCCCTCGGAGCTGTCCCCGCTGGTCAGCTTGCGCATTGCGGAACTGATTGCTCAAGCCGATCTCCCGGCGGGAGTGTTCAACGTGGTGACCGGTCCCGGCGACCCAGTAGGTACGGCGCTGGTCAACGATCCTCGAGTTGACAAGGTGTCATTCACCGGCAGCCGGGCAGTGGGTGGTGCGATCGCGGCCACCGTGGCCGCCCGAATTGGGCGAGTCTCGTTAGAGCTGGGTGGTAAAAGCCCGGCAGTGATCTTCCCCGACGCGGACCTGGGCATGGCTGTCGGGATCGCCGCGGGCAACGCATTTCTCGGACTGTCGGGCCAGGTGTGCGTGTGTCAGTCTCGGATCTTGGTGCACCGCGACGTGTACGACGACGTCGTGAACACGCTAATCGGCTTCGCGTCGGCCGCGACATTCGGTGACCCGTTCGACCCCGCGGTCTCGGCGGCACCGATGATCAGCCCTCAGCACATGGACCGGGTGCTCGGCCACATCCACAGCGCAATCAGTGAGGGCGCTGAAGTCGCGGCAGGCGGGGGCCGCGCCGAAGGCGCCCCAACGGCCGGCAATTTCGTCGCCCCAACGGTGCTGGTCAATGTGGAAAACTCGATGGCCGTGGCCCGAGACGAAATCTTCGGACCCGTGTTGTGCGTGATCCCGTTCGGCGACGAGGACGAGGCCATTCGGCTGGCGAACGACACCACATACGGACTGGCAGCCGCGGTCTACACCCGCGACGTCGGCCGAGCGCTTCGAGTGAGCCGCGCCCTGCGGGCAGGCAACGTCGGTGTCAACACCTGGACGCTGCAACCGCACGCCCCGTTTGGGGGGATGAAGCAGTCGGGTTTGGGCCGCGAAAACGGGCGCGCAGGAATTATGGAGTACCTCGACACCAAGACCACCTTTCTTGGGTGAGTTTTGCTCTGCGTGTCGTTAGCGCGATTGGCGCGCTTCAGGAGCCCGACACCGGGTGTCACGTAGCATAAAGAGCTGGGAATATAGGCACCGCACGCGGAGGAACGACATGTCGACTGACCGAGCAATTGCCGAAACAGAGGTCGCCGACGAGTTCGATCGACGCGAACAGATTCTCGACGCCGCCAATGAGTGCTTTACACAACTGGGCATCCAGCGCACCAGCGTGCAGGACGTAGCGCGGATGGCCAGGGTCTCCCGGGGCACCATCTATCGGTACTTCGTCGACCGCGACGTGCTCATCGAGGCGGCGATCGAGCATGGAGCTCAACGCTTTTACCGTGAGGTCGCCGCGGCGATGGAAAAGAAAACCACGCTCGCTGAAAAGCTCGGCGCTATGGCCGAAACGAACGCAAAGATCCTCCTGGAACACCGAACCCGCAATCGACTCATGGCCGATGACGCCGAGCTCATGCGACACATGGTCTCCGACGGCGACAGTGCGGTCCGGCGCACGACAAAGTTTCTCGAACCCTACGTGCGCGACGCGCAAAAACGAGGTGAGGTCGGATCAGGAATTAACATCACGGCGGCCAGCGAGTGGCTCGCGCGCATCATTTATTCCTTTTCGACGGTCAATCAGGGACTGAGCTTCGATATGACGAAGCCAAAAACGGTCCGCGACTATGTAGAGAAATTTGCCATCAACGGCCTGCGCTGAGGGAAGGCATTACTCGCAGCTCACCTCGCCACGCACCAAAACGGCTGTGGTGCATTGACGCGTACCCGGACGCCTACGGGCGACGATCCCTATGCCGATCACATAGCCGTTCGGCTGTCGTGCCCCATGGCGGCGGGATCGGCCGCGAATTCACGGACCATCGCCTGGATCGTGTACGACGCGGCCAGCCGACCGTCTTGGCTGAACACCCGCCCGTCGCCCTGCACCAGCCCGCGCCCCGACCAGAAAGCGTGGTTGGTGTACAGCAACCAGTCGTCAATATCGAACTCGTCGTGAAACGCGATGGTGGCCTTGATGATCCCCGTCGAAAGGCTGACGTGCGCGCGAGCTTCACCTAGTCCCCGGTGGGGAAGCATGCCGGCCGCGATGGTCCAATGCGTCGTCGACTGAGCAAGCAACGCGGCCATTAAATAGCGTTCACGCGGCGCCTCGCGAAATCGGAGCCACGCATTGATCACCGGCGGTCCGACCCGCTCGGGGTCGGGATCATAGGCCCCGTCGACCACACGGATTTCGCGCCCGGTCATCCCGAAGCCCGGAAAAGCCACCGCCGCATCGGGTCCCGGCACGTCCGGCATCCGCTCAGTGTCCCGCATTACCTCGCCGGCACCAGAGTCCGCGAGAATGATTCCTGCACTGCGTAGCACGCTGTGTTGACACACCCGCACTTCGGCCGACGAGAATGTTCTGCCGCGGCGGAGAACATCGACGGTCAGGTCCACCGGTGCATCGAACGACGCCGCCTTGGTGAAGACCATCGATGCCGACGTAACTCTCTGCTCTGGAAGCACTTTCGATGCGGCGACGATGGCCTCGGCGAGGAGTTGTCCACCCTCGACAACGTTGCGGCGGGTGGGTCCGTGAGCCGCCCCAACGAAACAGCCGTTCTGCACAGGCTGAACATCGATCAGCCTCTGCAGCTCAATTGCGTCTCCCCAAAGTGGGAACGTGACAGGAACCTTCGAGCCGTCAGGCCAGTGTTCGACGACGACGACACGCAATCCGTCGTCATAGAAGGAGACGTGCCCCGCGATCGCGGCCACTTCAGGCAACGGGGTGCGGTATGTCCACACCACGTTTTCGATTGCGGGGTCAGCACTTGACAACGTCCAGTAACTTGCTCGGCCTTTGAAGGGGCACACGGTAGTGTGGTCCGACGGCGCGAAGAGTTCCCACCGCACATCAGCTTCGGGGAAGTACAGCCGGTCGTCGTGGTCGGTCTCGGTGACCACGAGGCAACGGTCACTTTCGGCGACAAGTACATCGCCGAACCACACCTGACCGGTATGAGGGCACGGGATTGCTTCGATTCGGTATTCGGGGTGATCGGGCCACGCTGATTGGACTTGCGCTGTCATGCCGTCACGGCCCTACGCATCGACGACGGCGGACGGACGACGAGCTGCTCGAGGCCCACGGCGGGAGAGTTCAGTGCACTCGCGAAAACGCCTGCCAGCACGTCGGCAACGTCTTCGGGCGTCATCAGCTCCTCCTGAAGCAGACCGCGCGCGATCCAATCCTGGACGACAACCCCCAGTAGATCGGGGTCAAAGGCCGCGGTGAACTCCGTGGGCACGGTTCCTCCCACCGTAATGCAGCAGAACCGGAAACTCGGATGCTCGGTGCGCCAAGCGTTAAGGCTCTCCGACAGCGCGGCCTTACTGGATGAATAGGCACCGAGGGCGGTCCTCGGCTGACCCACTGTTTCGGAGGACAGGGCGCTGACGATTGCAGAGGGCGCAAGCACCGGCACGCATGACTTGATCACTTGATGAACGCTGATGACGTTGGTACGCATTACGTCCAGCCAGTCATCGGCGGAGGTATCGGCGAACATGCGCAGCGGGGCATAACCCACCGATATGAAAAGCAAGTCGATGCCCCCCAGGGCGTCTCGCGCGACATCGGCGAGACGCGCGCAATCCTCCGTGCTGCGCACATCTGCGATCACGGCGCTGCCGCAGCCGGCCTCGGTGGCAACCTCTTCCAACCGATCCCGTCGGCGTGCGGCGATGAGCAGCTCCGCGCCCTCCTTACCCGCACGCACCGCGAAAGCCCGCCCAATCCCGGCCGATGCGCCCACGACCACGACGCGCTTGCCGGCCAAAGTCCGCTCACTCATGGCGCCCTCTTCTCACGTTCGCGGGTCAGGCCGCATCCGCCTTCGGGGAACACTAGTACATATGTTGTTCACTTGCGCCAAAGCCCGTCTGCGCAGGACGTAGATCAGCGGAGACCGTTGATCGCGAAAGTTTCGACGTAGCGCCGCACAGTCGCCGGCTTGGACATGTCGAATGTCTGCGCCTCGTTGACTGTGGAGAACGAGTAGATGATGCGCGCCAGCCATTCGCTGGCGGCCGTCACATCGACACCGGCGCCGATCTCGCCGCGTTCCCGGGCGTCGCGAACGTATGGCATCAGAAATGCCGTCGTGCGGCGCACTGCGGTGTCTCCATCGGAGATCATGTGTCGCATCAGCTCGGCGTCGTCGGCCATCAATCGGTTTCGAGTGCGGTGGTCAATCAGTATCTTCGCGTGGGTTTCGGCCATCGCGCCAACCTGTTCGGCCAGCGTCGCCTTCGCGGCCATCGCCACCGCGACTTCGCGATAGAACCGCTGTGCCCCGAACTCGATGGCGGCCTCGATGAGCACGTTGCGGTCCTCAAAGTAGCGGTACACCGTGCCCCGCGACACATTGGCCGTCCGCGCGACATCCTGCACGCTGGTGCGCGCGATCCCGAGCTGGGTGAAGCATTCGTTCGCCGCCCCCAGAATTTGGTCCCGGCGATCGAACTCCTCGGCCGAGTCCAGCTCGGCAGTGGCCCGTTCCGTCGACATTTCGCTCCTCTGCCGTGATAGCCGCCCCACCCGAAACAGCCATCTTACGCGACAAATTTGCCCTTTATGTTCAATCCATGCCCATGATCGCGCTTCTGGCAAGCAGATTAGTGGTCATTTCTACATTTCCCGTACTTTTGTTTAGTATGGGCCTTTGCCGGACGCCTTGCGTCAGGGTTCGATCGCACGGAAGGGGCGGGGGCTTGGACCTAGGCGTGGCGGGGCGCAATTTCGTTCTCGTCGGCGGGACCACCGGGATGGGTTTCGCCACCGCCCAGCAACTCGCCGAAAACGGAGCCAACGTCGCGCTTTTGGCTCGCGACGGTAACCGGGCCCGCGATCGCGCCGAGCAACTGAGCGCCGAGCATGGCGTCCGTGCGGTCGGAATCGCCGTTGACGCCGCCGCAACCGGCGACGGCGTCGACCAGGCTATCGATCACGCGGCCGCAAGCCTGGGCCCCCTTCGTGGTTTGGCCATTACGGCGGGCCCGATGAACCAGCAGGGACCGTTCCTCGAACACGGCGACGACTCGTGGGACTGCTACTACCAGCTGATCCTGATGGCTACCGTCCGCTCTTGCCGCGCTGCCATCCCCCACCTGCAGCGCAACGGCGGCGGGACGATAGTGACCACCGCCGCGTACTCGGTACGGGCGCCTAAGATCCTGATACCGCCCTACAACGCGCTGAAAGCGGCGGTGCTGACCTTGTCAAAAATCCTGGCCAAAACGCACGGTCCCGACGGCATCAGAGTGAACACCGTATGCCCGGGGCTGTTCGACACCGAGGTGAACGACTTCATTCGCGCGCAGCGCGCGGCGGAATACGACGTGCCACTCGAGGACGCGATCTACACGCACTTGGCGAGCAATCCGGACTGGAATATGCGGGTCGCCCTTCGCCGAGGAGGCCGCCCCGCCGAGGCGGGCGAGCTGATCGCCTTCCTGCTCGGCGAGCGCGCAGCCTTCATGACTGGCGCGGCCATCAACATCGACGGGGGCACGGACTTCTGAGGCGCTCGCGCTTGCCGACCTCAGATTCCGATCTCACCGGCGAGCAGTCCCCGGTGGAATGTGGGATCGCCCAGCAGGTGGCCGGAGGATTTTGCTCTCTTGTAGTACAGGTGCGCGGGGTGCTCCCAGGTAAAGCCGATCCCCCCGTGAATCTGGATGTTGACCGCGGCGGCGCGTGCATACGCATCTGAGCTGCACGCCTTGGCCAACGATGCCACCGCCGACAGCTCGTCGGAGAGTTGCGCTGCTGCGCGCACCGCGTAATGTGCTACGCCGCGGGCACATTCGACGTCTAGCAAGACGTCGGCGCACTTGTGGCGGATGGCTTGAAAAGATCCGATCGGCTTGCCGAATTGTCTGCGCATCTTGGCGTAGTCGACGGCCAGTTCGAGGCAGCGCTGTGCGCCCCCGACCTGTTCGGTCGCCAGCGCGGCACAGCCGAGCGCCAGGGTCCGCATCAGCACCGGCCACGCCTCACCTTCGCGGCCGATCAGCGACGCCGGCGCTGCGTTGAACTCGATGCGCGCCTGCTTGCGGGTCTGGTCCAAGGTCGACAGCGGCCGGCGAACAACACTGTCAAAGCGGTCAACTGCGAAGAGCGACAAGCCCGCATCGGTGTGGGCCGCAACGAAAATTACATCGGCACTACTACCGTCGAGCACATACGCTTTGGTTCCGTCCAACACCCAACCGTCGTCTGTGCTGCGTGCCCGCGTCCGGATCGCGCCGACTTCCCAGCGGCCCGACTCTTCGGTGACCGCCACCGTCGCGACGGTGCCGCCGGACGCGATGTTTGGCAGATATCGCTTCTTGGCGGCGTCGTCGCCGGAATGCATGATCAGGTTGCCCGCCAGCACGACCGACGCGAAATAGGGCGAAGGAAGCAGTGCCCGGCCCATTTCCTCGGTGACAATTCCGAGTTCGACGAAGCTGAAGCCCTGGCCGCCGAATTCCTCGGGGATGGCCAGCCCCACCAGGCCCATCTGGTCAGACATCTGAGCCCACACATTCGAGTCGTAGCCCCTCGGCGATTCCATCTGCCGACGCACCTCGGCCTCGTTGGCCTTGCTCATTAGGAATGAGCGCACGGTATTGCGCAGTTCGTTCTGCTCATCGGTGAACGCGAAACTCGTAGGATTGCCGGGCATTTCAAGTCTCCGTTGCGCCACGGCCGGTGGGGTCGACGCGAGGGACGGCAACACCTCGGCGCAGGGTGCGCAACCACTCGCCGACGACGGCCGGGGCCGGGACCGGCGCGTCGAAGCGTCCGGGATCGGCGGTCCAGAACGCCTCCCACGATGGGAAGGCGTCGTGGAATGCGCCGTCGTGATGCGGGGTACCGGGCCAGCGCATCTTGCGTGGCCCGACCGGCGGGTCGGTTATGTCGCTCTGATACCAGAACAGCGGTGTCCGGCGGGCGAAATACCAATGGCCGTCCCGCCGTTCATAGCTGTCCAGATAGGCCAGCAGCTCGATGACCCAGTTCGACTCCGTCTCTAAGTCGTTGCGTGAATAGACGAGTCCACTGGCGTTGTCGGCGTCGTGCACGTCGATGATGTGGCCGAGAACACCATGTGCGCTGCCCAACAACGAGCGCCGGATCTGGGCGTCGTACCACTCCCGCATCGCCGCGCGGCCGCGACCCTTGCCCGGCACGCCGATGTCGTCCACGAAAAGGTTTGCCAAGGAATCGAAGTCGCGCATGTCCAAAGCCACCGCATACTTGGCGGCTAGTTGCCGGATCTCGTCGATGGCCTCCAACCGGGCGACGCGCGTTTCTAAGTCCGTCACGCCAACTCCCCGGACTCCAGTAGCTGCGCCAACCGGTTCTTGTCGATCTTGTTGGTGGTGGTGTACGGCAGCCGATCGGCGTCGGGAAGGATCACCCATCTCTTCGGGATCTTGTAGGCCGCGAGTTCTGTTCGGCATGCGGCGACGAGTTCGTCTTGCGACATGCGGCGCCCTTGATTGAGCACGACCACGGCGCAGACGACCGCGCCTTTTTCCGCGTCCGGAACGCCGACGACATAGGCGATTCGGACGCCGTCGACGCTAGTGATCACCGCTTCGACCTCAACGGGCGCGACGTTGGCGCCCGAGGTCTTGATCATGTCGTCGGTGCGTCCGGTGAAGAACAGGAATCCGTCGTCGTCCAGGTATCCGGCGTCCTTGGTGTGATACCAGCCGTCGGCGTCGAACAGGTCGCTGTGCTGCCGTCCTACCATGCCGCGCATCATCGCCACTCCCCGCACACAGATTTCCCCGATGGTGCCGTTGGGGACCTCCGCTCCGGATTCATCGACGATTTTGTGCTCGTAGCCGGGTGCGGAGACCCCGAGCGAACCGCGCTTGCTATCGGGCACCGGTTCGTGCGGTGGCCACCAGGTGTGGGAACTGCACGTTTCGGTCATTCCCAACTGTGTGACCAGCAGTGATGGATCAGCCGCGCGCAGTTCCGGCGGTAGCAGGACCTGGTGGTACCCCGCGCGCAGACTTGACAGATCGATCGACGCAAATTCGGGATGATTCGCCAGTGCGCGGCCCACATGTGGGAATCCCGTTGCGTAAGTGGCTCGTTCGGATTCGAGCAGGCGCAGCACGTCGCCGGCGTCGAACTTGTGTTCGGTGAGAATGGTGGCGCCGGTCTGCATCGGACCGAGCAGACCGAATACCAACCCGGCAACCCAGAAGAACACCATCGGGATGTAGACCCGGTCGTCGGGCTTCCACTCGTGCTGAGTGGAGACGAAGCGAGAGTGTGTGATCGCGGTGCCGTGCGTATGGATGACGCCCTTGGGGTCCGAGGTGCTTCCCGATGTGTAGATGACGACCAAATCGTCGGATGGGCGGACGGTAGATTCGCACGCGCGCAGAAACGCTTCGGGCACCGGGTCCGGCCACTCACTAGGCCAGGAGCGCTCGGTGCCGCCGAGCCCAAAAATGTTGCGCAACTGTGGCAGCCGTTCCAGAGTCAGCGGCGCGCCCATGACCGCGACCTCAGCCGTGGCCTCGGTGACCCGCGCCAGCATGTCCTTGCCGAGCAGTGAGTCGACCGATAACAGGGTGTGGATGTCGGCGTCGCGAAGCAGCCACCTCAACTCCGGCGGCTGAAAGAAAGTGTTGATGGGCACCGCGACCGCACCGATGCGGGTGGCTGCCAGGAACGCGACCACGAAATCGGGCCCATTCGGTGCGATCACTCCGACGCGGACACCTTTGGTCACTCCCGCCGCAACCAGTCGCCGGGCCATCTCAGCCGACCTGGAATCGGCTTCCGCGTAGGTAATCCGCTCGACGATGCCGTCACCGACCGAGGAAACGATGAAGTCGCTGTCGCCATAGTCAGCAACCAGACTGGCCAGCATCGCCGGCAGCACCGGTGCGTACGGCAACGGGTCATAGCTGAACTTCCGTGCGGACTGACTCATGGCGCGACAGTCATTCCACCACCCAGCGCGGTTCACGCTTTTCGGCGAACGCGAGCATCCCTTCCCGGTAGTCAGGATGGGTCAGCTGGTGTTGCAGCACGTAGCGGTAGGCAACGTCATTGGCCGCGCGCAGCCCGACATCCAGGCTGGCCCACATCGCCTTGATGGACGCCTGCACAGTTGCCGGGGAGAGTTTCGCGATTTCCAAAGCGATTTCCCTGGCGCGCTGCTGCAGTCGGTCAGCGGGTACCACCTCATTTATCAAGCCGATCTCGTAACCTCGTTGTGCGCTGATACGCCCTTGCTTGGTCATCAGCCCCAACTGCATCACCATCGACAGTGGCATTCGGCGCAATAGCACCGCGGGTTCGAGCGCGAACACGTTGCCGACTGCCAAGTGTGTGTCGATCAGTTCGGCATGTTCGGCTGCGATGATCAGGTCGGAGTCGGCGACCTGATGCAGAGCGCCTCCGACCGCCATCCCGTTGAGAGCGCAGATGACCGGCTTCCATACGTTGTGGTGAAGCCGAGAACCGGGAATCTTGTTGCGGATGCCGCCCTCTGCCGTTGCCCGAATGTCCTGGCCCGCGGAAAACGCGCGGTCCCCCGCTCCGGTGATGATGGCCACTCGAACGTTGGGATCGTCGCGGACGCGCGCCCACGCATTGCCGAGCTCGGTGCGGGTCAGATCGTCGGTAGCGTTGAGCCGCTCCGGGCGGTTGATGGTGATCGTGGCGACGTGCTCGCTGACCTCGAACAGGATTCTCTTCAGTTCCACGGCGTCCCCTGGCATCGATCTGTAGCAGCTAAACACTATAGCAGTATTTGTCTTATCGTCTCATCCGAGACTTTTATGGCATCCACTGGCCCCCGGACACCGAAATCAGCTGGCCTGTCAGGTGTTTGGCTGCCGGCGAGCACAGGAATGCGACCACACCGGCAACGTCCGCCGGTTCGCCCAACTGCCCGGTCACAGTGCTCCGGCGCATCTGTGCCAGCTCTTCCTCGGTCTTGCGCCCGACTAGCCAGGGCGTCGCCGTGGTGCCGACAACAACCGTGTTGACCCGCACCCCGTGCTCGCCCAACTGGACGGCCATCAGCCGGCTCAGTCCCTCCACGCCCGCCTTTGCGGCGGCATAGGCCGGCGGACCGGTGCGCACGCCGTGGGCCGAGACCGAGCTGATGTTGACGATCGCCCCGCCGCCTTCGGCTACCATCTGCCGGGCCGCAACCTGCGCCATGATGAACGTACCCTTGAGGTTGACTTCCACGATGCGATCCCAGTCCTCGTCGCTCTGCTCGAGAAACGTTCCGGGCAGCGTCATCCCGGCGTTGTTCACCAATGCACGAATGGGTCCGTACTCCTCGGCGAGGTTGCCCAGCGCATCCTCCACGGCGCCACGATCCGTAATCGAGAGGTTCATGGGGATAAGATCGCCCGAGTGCGCCGCGTCGCAAACCTGGGCTCGGGCAATGGCTTTCGTGTTGATGTCAACCGCGGCCACGCGATGACCGGCGGAAATCAACTCGGCGACGATGGCCTCACCGATGCCACGCACTCCCCCCGTAACGACCGCCAGCGGACGAGATTCAACCGACACGCTGTCCCCCTCTCGTCGCTGCCGCGCGCTCGATCGCAACGATGGATGGCCGCACGAATTCAACGGCTTCGGCCATCAGCTCTGGCAGATTTCCCCGACCACCGCCGGCCACCCACACATCGATGGCCGCGCGGTTGGCGCTGTTGGTCAGCGTGGCGGCGAGGCGAGGCCTCAAGTCCATCTCTTTATTGCTGTTCAGCCACCGCGCCACTTCGGCGGTGAGCTGATCGATCCAATCTTCGTTGATCCGCAACATCGTTGCGCGCAGCGATGGCACGTTGTGGTACATGGTGGCGCGGACCAGGAAGATCTCGGGCTGTTCGATGATCGCCTCCGCCACCGCGGACGAGGTTTCGGCAAGTGCGTCCCACAAGGAGTTCGACCGTGCGGCACGAAACCGGCGGGCGGCCTCCTGGAGCCGATCGGCGTAGCCGTCGAACAGTATGTCGTCCTTGGTGGCGAAGTGGTGAAAGAACGTGCGCGGCGCGACACCTGCAGCGGTCGAGATCTGCTCGATTGTGGTCGTTTCGTAGCTCTGGGTGGCGAAGAGCTCGATCGCCGCGTTGATGAGTGCGTGTCGGTTACGCAATCCGCGGGCCCGCCGTTGGTCCATGGTCATCCCCCTGCCAGCGTCGCAGTTCCCGAACTCAACGCGACGATGTCACCTTGCAGTGTCCGGAAACGCACGGAATCTCCAGTTCGCCACATCTCAGTGCGCAGCGAAGCATCGAGTCCGACCGGCTTGGCAAAGCGGCAACTCAAGGATGTCAACGACTGTGGATCGCCGTGGCCGATTCCGTTGATCACCGCGCGTGCGGCGAATCCGAGGGTGCACAGCCCGTGCAGGAACACGTCGCCGAAGCCAAACTTGCGGGCCGCAGCCGGGTCGATGTGGAGCTGGTTGCGGTCGCCAGACAGTCGATAGATCGCGGCCTGTTCCGGCCGGATCACGTCGTCGAAGACTTCGTCCGGCGGCCCATCCGGATCTGGCTCGGCCGAGGGTCCCCGCTCGCCACCGAATCCCCCGGCTCCAAGGACCATGGTCTGCGACCGGGCCACAAAGACGGTTCCGTCCGCGTCGACCCCGCGGCTGGTCAATTCGACGGCGGCGTGTTTGCCCTTGTCCCATACCGACGACACCCGAGCCTGCACTGACAGGTCGCCGCTGGCGGTGATCGGCCGATGCAACTCCAGCGACTGGGCCGAGTGGACGATCGGAAACGTACCGAGGTCGAGAACACTGCGGAGATCCTTGACTGCCCACCAGTTGGCGATGAGGGCAAAGGTGGGCAACACCGCAGGACCGCAAGCCTCATTGAGCAGTGCCAACTCGGCGGGTGGGCGGGCGCCAACCCCCAACGCGTAGAGGATCACGTCGGTCTGATCCCACGTGAATGACGCCGGCCTCAGAGCGGTTCCGACCACGGAGTCGGAGAGGGTCACGGCACCTCCTTGGATTGAACGGATTGACGATATATGTTCAATCGTGCAATATAGTGGCAGTAACTGCAACTATATTAATGGGGTCAGAAGGAAGGACCGATATGAAGTTCGGCGTGTTCATCCTCGGCGACAAGCCCAACCACCTCAGCGAGCGAGAGGTGCTGGCCAACGTGCTGGAGGAAGCGCGCTGGGCAGAGGAGCTCGGCTACGACGAGGTCTGGCTGGCCGAGCACCACTTCTCGCCATACGGGATGCTTCCCGACCTTCCGCAGGTGGCTACGGCGATCGCTGCGCAGACCGAACGCATCCGCATCGGAACCGCTTGCATGGTCGCGCCCTTCCACAATCCGATCCAACTGGCAGAACGCATAGCGATGGTCGACGTTTTGTCCGGCGGACGCTTCGACGCCGGCTTCGGCCGCGGCTACCAGGCGCACGAGTTCAAGGGTTTCGGCCTCTCGATGGACGAGGCCACCAGCCGCTACCAGGAGTGCGTGGACATCGTCAGCCGGCTGTTGACGGAGGAAAACGTCAGCTATGACGGCAAGTACTTCCAGCTCGAGGACGTGACCATCTATCCGCGACCGGCGCAGCAAACGATTCCGGTGTGGGGCACGGTGATGAAGACGCCGTCAAGCTTCGAGTGGCTCGCCGAGAAGGGCTTCGGTGCGATCATCGGTAACCCCTACCAGGTCGACCCGGACCTACAGGGGGCGCTGGATATTTACTTGAAGGTGCAGTCCGAGAAGGGACTCGAAGCAGCCACCGGTAACGTGTGGGCGCTGCTCAACGCGTTCTGCCACGAGGATGACGCATTCGCACGCAGCTATCCGCGCGAGAGTGTCGAACTGTCCATCCAGACGCACCGCAAGTATTCAAGCCCCTTCGAGCGGGGCGGCGAGATACCGGCCGACTATAAGGCCTACTCGGACTGGTTCGAGAAGCACGACAAGCAGAGCTACGAGCAGGTGCTGAATTCACACCTGACGCTGATGGGTAATCCGGAGCGCATCGTGGAGAAGATGCGTACTGTCATCGACATGGGTTGGCGCAACATCATATTGCGCATGTCGCGAGGCGGGGCGATGGATCGCGCAAAGGTTTATGAGTCGATGAAGCTGTTCGCCCAAGAGGTGATCCCAGCGGCCACCGAGCTCGCGGCAGCGGCGGCTTGAGCCAGCAGCTGACCGACCGCATCCGGGCGGTTCTGGCGATCGACCCCGGGGCACCCGCCATCGAGTACCAGGGTTCTTGGACGACTTGGCAGGCGCTGGCAGACATCGCTTCTGGAGTTGAAAGCCAGCTGACAGCAGTAGGTTTGGACGAGGGGTCTGCTGTCGGCCTGGTGCTGCGTAACCACCCCGCGATGGTCGGGGCGATGCTGGGCGTGTTATTGGCCAACGGTTGCATCGTCACGATCAACCCGTCACACGGCGACGCCGGACTCGCATCGGACATCCGTGGGTTGAGGTTGCCTGCGTTGGTCGCAGTGCCGACCGACTGGCAGCGCACCGGAGTCATCCGCGCCGCCGCTGGGGCGATGGGGCTGCAGGTGATGACCGAGCCCGCCGACTGCGCTACCGTTGCCGGCCTCGAAGATCCTGGATCCGGCCCGTTCCGAAACAAGACCGCTGGTATCGCCGTCGAGATGCTGACGAGCGGCACTACCGGTCCCCCGAAGCGAATCCCGCTGTCCTACAGCACGTTCGAGCACACAGTCGCCGCGGCAAGCGCACATTACAGTTCGGGGCACCGGCCGGAACTCAGACTGCGTTCCGGCGTCGCGATCGTCGGCTCGCCGCTGGTGCACATGTCGGGACTGTTTCGCACGCTGCTCAATGTCTGCGAGGGCCGAAAGATCGCACTAATGGAGCGATTCCGGGTGCCCGATTTCGTGGAATTGGTGGTCCGGCATCGGCCACGCGCCGTGAGCCTGGTGCCGTCGGCGCTGTCAATGGTGCTCGACGCCGGAGTGGCGCCTGAGGTGTTCTCCAGCGTGGAGGTGGTGACCTCGGGCACCGCGCATCTGCCCGTCGATATACAAGAGGAGTTCGAGCAGCGCTACGGCGTTGCGGTCTTGCCATCCTACGGCGCAACGGAATTCGCGGGCGGAGTGGCGGGCTGGAACCTTGCCTTACATCGGGAGTGGGCCGCAGCCAAACGCGGCAGCGTAGGACGGCCCCAGCAGGGCCGGGAAATCCGCGTCATGTCCATAGAAGACGACAGCGAGATGCCGGCCGGTGAACAGGGTCGCATCGAGGTCCGTACCTCCGGGGGCGCCTGGGTGCGGACCACCGACCTCGGCCGTGTCGATGACGACGGCTTCGTGTTCATCGATGGGCGCATCGACGACGTCATCATCCGCGGTGGCTTCAAGGTCACGCCCGCCGAAATCGTCGAGGTCCTGCGCAGCCATCCGGCGGTGCGCGACGCCGGTGTGGCCGGTCTGCCCGACGAGCGGCTCGGCCACGTGCCGGTCGCAGCAGTCGAGTTGGTCCACGGTGGTCAGGTCACATCGGAGGATCTTCTGGCCTATGTGCGCGAACGAGTCAGTCGCTACCAGGTTCCGGCCCGTCTGGTCATCGTCGATGAGTTGCCACGGACGCCCTCGCTCAAGGTCAGCCAGCCCGGCGTGCGTGAATTATTCGAAGAGGTGCGGAGTTGACAATCGACATCCGAGGGGCGGCGGCCGTCGTCGGTGTAGCCGACGAGGTTTCGCCGACCGGTGTGATTGACGTTCCGCTGCGGGAATTGGAAGCGCGCGTCATCACCGCGGCGTTGGCCGATGCCGGGTTGTCGCTGCGGGACGTCGATGGCCTGTGCACCTGTACCGGCGGAGCGCTCATGCATTCGGTCGAACTGGCCGAATACCTGGGAATAACACCACGATTCACCGATGCCACTCAAACCGGGGGCGCCAGCTACGGGCTGTACGTCGAGCATGCCGCCGCGGCGATCGCCGCCGGTGAAGCCGAGACGGTAGTGGTCGTCTATGCATCCACACCGCGTGCCGCCCGAAAGCGAGGCGAAAAAGGTCTTGGCGTCTTCGCCACCCCCGAGCGGCTCGAGTGGGAGAACCCGTTTGGCGTGATGCTCCCGATCAGTGCCTACGCGCTGGCCGCCAACCGCCACATGGCCACTTTCGGGACCACCGCCGCTCAGCTCGCTCAGATCGCCGTCGACACCCGGCGTTGGGCGGTAATGAATCCGCGCGCTCACCTGCGCGAGGCGATCACCGTGAATGACGTCCTGGACTCCGGCTTCATTGCCGAACCGCTACACAAGCTCGAGTGCTGCCTAGTCACCGACGGCGCCGCGGCACTGGTGGTCACGAGCGCCGAGCGCGCCCGCAACCTGGCCAAACCGCCGGCCTTCGTCCTGGGTGCGGCGTCGGCGGCCTCGCACGCGATGATCTCCCAAATGCCCGACCTCACCGTCTCCCCAGGTGGCCTTTCGGGGCCAGCCGCCTTCCGTGCAGCTGGCCTCAACCCGGCCGACATCGATGTGGTCGAGCTCTACGACTCGTTCACCATCACGGTGCTGCTGGCGCTCGAAGACTTGGGCTTCTGCCCGAAGGGCGAAGGGGGTTCGTTTGTCGCGGACGGCGCGTTGGGACCCGGAGGTACGCTGCCCGGTCAGACCTCCGGCGGCGGGCTCGCCTACACCCACCCCGGGGCGTTCGGGGCCTTCCTGCTCGTCGAGGCCACGCGCCAGTTGCGCGGTGAATGTGGCGAACGCCAGGTCCCAGAAGCGAAAACGGCTGTCGCACACGGCACCGGCGGGGTGCTCTCAGCCACCTCGACGGTGATTCTGGGAACGGAGGCGACGCTGTGACCGATACGCTGCCCGTCCCCCCGCCCAGCCCGGCATCCGCGCCCTTCTGGGACGCGACCCGGCGTCGCGAGCTGACGGTCCAACGATGCGAATCGTGCTCGCGGCTCGTCTGGTACCCGCGGTTCGTCTGTCCGCACTGCGGCGGGTCGTCGCTGCAGTGGGAGAAGTTGAGCGGCGACGGGGTCGTTTACGCGGTCAGCGTGCACCACCGCGCCGCGCTCCCCGCCCTTGCCGACAAGGTGCCGTACTCCGTGGTGCTCGTCGATCTGGACGAAGGTGTCCGCATGATGTCGAACGTGTTCGGTCCCCCTCCGACGGTTGGTGACCGTGTCACCGTGGCGTGGGTGCCGCTCGAGGACGGCCGCAATCTCGCTGTCTTCGAAACGAAGTGAGTCCTGATACCGCGCTGCGGCGCGTCCGCGAAGAGGTCGTGCTCCGGCACGTCGCGGCCGAGAATGCGCGCGACCTGGACGCGGCGATGGCCACCTTCACCCATCCGCGCTACGAGATCATCCCTACGGGAACCGTTTTCGATGGTGGCGAGGCGGTCCGCGCAATGTTGTTGCAGCAGTGGGTGGATCTCCCCATGCTGCGATATGCCGCGGAGGCGATCTACCACGGGGACAACGGTCTGGTCGTGGAGACCCGAACGACCGCACCCGGCACACCGCTCGACATGTTGAGCGTCAACCTCTTCGGCTTCCGCGGGCCCGATCTCGTCCTGGAACGTTGTTATTTCGACCGGATGCTGCTCGCTGCGCAACTCGAGTCGATCCGGACGCCCTAGTCATCGACAGCGTCACGGACCGCCTGGACGAGTGCGGGGATGTCGCGATCCCGATTCGCGCCAGGCAAGGGCCAGTGCGTCATTCGCAGGTCGGTCACGCCGGCGTTCGCCAGCGAGGTCGCTCCCGCGGCGACCGCGGTGAGGTCGAGCCGGCCATCGGCACTCGTCTGCATGCGCAGCGTCCCGGCAACACCGAACCCGTCCGGGTCGCCGCCGGCGCGCTCGACCGCGGCGCGCATTCGACTAATTCCCGCGGCGACATCCCGCGCATCCGGACCCCACGGGATCCACCCCCGTCCAAAGCGAGCGAGCCGGCGAGCGACCGCTCGGTTCACCGTCCCGCTCACCCAGACCGGTACTCCGCCGGGCTGCACTGGTTTGGGCATCTGGTGAATCCGCTCAAAACTCAAACCGGCTGAGTGATAGCTCACCTCGTTCTCCCGCCATAGCCGCTGGCATACTTCGAGCGTCTGGTCCAGGATCGCCCCGCGTCGGTCGAAGTCCACTCCAGCCGCGTCGTATTCCTCACGCTGCCAGCCGACGCCCACCCCGACATCGACGCGGCCACCGGACAGAACGTCCATGGTCGCAAGGGTTTTCGCAAGGACCGCGGCCGGACGCAGCGCGGCGAGCAAAATGTTTGTGCCCAGCCGGATTCGCTCGGTCTTTGCCGCCAGGTAGGTCAGCGTCGTGAGCGGTTCCAGCCAGTGCCCGTCCGGACCGGTCGGTTGGCGACCACCTATTGTTCCGCCCGTCCGTGGATCCGCGTACGCGTCCATGTTCATGCCGAACGCGACGTGTTCCGAGACCAGCAGGCGGTCGAATCCAGCGCCCTCCAACAGTTGCGCCCAATCCGTCAGGTGTTCCCAATCCGGCGGTGCCGCTGCGGAAAACGACGGAATCCCCATCGAGAGCTGTAGCGGGGCCATCAACTGAGTCCTCCGATCGACGCGGCCCGGTCCTCGGTGGCATCGACGACGACCCTGCGGTGCGCGATCCGCCACCGCAGACCGCCGTCGAGCGAATACTTGTCCAGGTAGCGGATGTGCATGACGTGGTTCTGCCCGTCCGGCTCGCCACCACGAAAGTGATTGGCAGTGCAGTAGATTTCGCCGACCGCCGACTCCCCCTCGACGACATACAGGCCCTGTGCAATGAGGTGAGCGGTGCGTGGCCACCGCGCGACGATGCCGATTATCCGTTGAATCTCGCCGTGACCGGTCAGCGTTCCCGGTTCGCGCCCGGGTCTTTCGACGAGCATGGACGCGTCGGGGGCGAACACCGCCAGAAGCGCGTCGCGATCTCGGCGATCGACCGCCGCCGCATACCTGCGGGACAGCGCTTCAAGTTCCGCATGGGGAAGTGCCCGCGAGATATCCATCTGCTTCCCGTGCCGGCCGATAGAGACCCGTAGACGATACCGCCTGAGCTTGTCGGGTCAGCGCCCGGCGGTTTCGGTGCGCGCCTCGTCGGAGGTTCGTGCGCCGAAGCTTGGCACGGTGACGAGGTCACTGTCGTGTGTCTCGTTGACGCCACGCTGCAGCGGTATCAGCAGCGGCACGAAGAGCAGTTGGTCGGCGACCATCGGTGTCAGCAGCCGGTTGTGTACGAAGCCGAATGAGCTTTTGGTGATCGGGTCGGCCCAGCCGATGGTCCCGCCCAGTCCGGCATGCCCGAAGCCCCGCAGTAGGCCCGGCACCGGTGATCCGTGGTAGCCCAGGTGAAATGACATCGGGAAGAAGACGTTCAGGTCCGGCCGAAAGCTGCGCCTGCCTGTCAACGACCCGACCAATTCCTCCGAGAGGAATCGCTGCCCATCGATACTTCCGCCGTTGGCGAGCGCTCCGTACATCTTGGCGAGCCCCCGCGCGGTCACCACCGCATTCACCGCGGGAATCTCGCTGTCCAGCAGCGCCATGTCGTCCTGGACCAGGGAGGTGATACCGGGTACGTAGGTCGCACCGAGCGGGCCTGGAATCGGCAGTTTGGCCATCAGCGAGATCAGCTGGCCGACCCCCGGCCCGCCCGAAAAGCGTTGCGGGAACATGGTCTGTGCGGCCTTCGTGGACCCGTCGGCCGGCGGCCGCCCTAGGTGGATACCGTCGGTGTCCAGTGGTCGCGCGATCTCCGTGCGGAATAGCTCCCGCATACCCTTGCCGGTGATCGCGCGGGCCAATCCGGATGCCAACCATCCGAATGTGAACGCGTGATATGCCGCCCGGCCGGCGAGGCGGTCAACGGGCGCGGCGGCCAGCCGCTCTTCCATGAACCGGTGATCGAGCAACTGTTCGGTGGTGATGGTCCCGAGCCGGGACAGGCCCGTCGTGTGACGCAACATGTCACGCACGGTGATGTCGGACTTACCGTTGGCGCCGAACTCGGGCCAGTACTGCGCGATGCGGTCGTCGTAGGACAGCAACCCACGGTCGGCGAGGCGGTGCAGGACCGTCGATGCCACGCCCTTACCCGCGGAGAAGACCATCGCGCCGGTGTCCGCGGACCAGGGCACGCGCCCCTCGCGATCGGACCAGCCGGTCCACACGTCGACGACGGGTTCCCCGTCGACATACACAGACAGCGCCCCACCGCCATACCGTGGGCCGGGAAAGAGCGCGGCGAAGGTTCTCACTGCGCAGGCAAATCGAGGGTCGGCGGCACCGTGCACATGGGTCGGCAGACCCTCACCGGCTCGCAGGGCTAGTCGCTCGGGCATCGCGGTCGAAGTTCTCCTCAACTGGGCGTCTGAGCCGCCCATCGGACGACTAAACAAATATCGTCATATTGTATTGTATGCTCGTCGACGGAGTGCGCATCGCGAAGGAGTGGTGATGGCCACGCAAGTAGACATGGGAACCCGGGTCCTGAGCAGCGACCGTGCCGTCGAGTTATACCGCTTGATGAGCAAGGTGCACCACAGCGACCAGCGCGTCCGAAAAGGCCTGTCCTCCGGCGAGATCGCCATGAGCTATTGGCCAGTCGAGGGACAGGAGGCGATGTCGGCCGGCGCGGCCCTTGCCCTCTCCGATAACGATCAGCTGGTCACCACCTATCGCGGTCTCGGTGATGTGGTGGCCAAGGGCATCGACCTACCCAAGTACTTCGCCGAAATCCTCGGCCGAAGCACCGGTTTGTCAAAGGGCAAAGCCGGGGCAATGGGCATTTTCGACCCCGAGCACGGGGTCGCGTGGACCACCGGCATCGTGGGTGCCGGCCCCCTGATCGCGAACGGGATCGCGCTGGCAGAGGCCGTCAAGGGCAGTGATCGCGTGGTGCTGGTGAGCTTCGGCGACGGTGCGACGAGCATCGGCTACGTCCACGAGGCCATGAACATGGCGACGCTGTGGTCGCTTACAGTGGTGTTCTTCTGCCAGAACAATGCATGGGCCGAATGCACGCCCGTGGCGGGCTACACCCGCTCGACCCGGTTGTCCGACCGGGCCGCCGGCTACGCGATGCCCGGGATCACTGTCGACGGCACGGATCCGCACGCGGTGTTTCACGCCGTGGCCGAGGCCGTCGAGCGTGCGCGGTCCGGCGGCGGCCCATCGTTCGTCGAAGCGGTGGCATATCGCCTGCAGGGCCACTACTTTGGCGACCAGATGCCCTACGCGGACCCTGACGAGCTGGCGGCCAAGCGCGCCGACCCACCCTTCGCGCGGTACCGGCAGCGCCTCATCGACGACGGTCTGGCCACTGAGGACGAGCTCGACCGCATTGACGCCGAACTGATGGCAGAAATCGACTCGGCCTTCGCCTCAGCCCGCGAGGCCGAGCCACCCGCCGTAACGGAACTCACTCGCGACGTGTTCGCCGCGCATGGCACCGAACTAGCGGCACCCGTAACGCAGCGTGCGAAGGCGCCCGAAGGAGAAACCGAGAATCTCGGTCTCGTGCAGGCGATTCACCGCACGCTGGATCGCGCCATGGCCGCCGATGATTCAATCGTGCTGCTCGGCGAGGACATCGCCGATCCGGCGGGCGGCATGTTCAAGATCACCGCGGGACTTTCCACCAAGTACGGCACCGACCGGGTGCGCGACACCCCGATCGCCGAGTCGTCCATCATCGGCGCCGCCGTCGGTGCGGCACTAGGCGGGCTGCGGCCGGTGGCGGAACTCATGTTCATGGACTTCCTGGGTGTGGCCATGGATCAGATCGCCAACCACGCCGCGAAGATCCGCTACATGTCAGGCGGCCGGCAGGGCGCACCGATCGTCATCCGCGCCATGGTGGGCACAGCCGCAGGCCCGCAACACTCGCAAGCGTTCGAGGCCTGGGCGATGCACACACCCGGAATCAAGGTCGTCTGGCCCAGCACCGCAGCCGACGCCGTGGGCCTGCTCAATGCATGCCTGGCAGAAGACGATCCGTGCCTGTTCGTCGAGTCGATGAAGCTCTTCTACGGCGGCGGTAAGGGGCCCGTGCCCACCGCCGACTATGTGATCCCGCTCGGGCAGGCCGACATCAAACGGGTCGGCACCGATGTGACGATCTGTACGTACGGCACCATGGTCCATGCCGCGCTCGATGCAGCCAACCAGCTTGACATTGAGGGCGTTTCGGTTGAAGTCGTAGATCTGCGGACGCTGGTGCCGCTGGATCTGGCGGCGGTGATCGAATCGGTCCGCAAGACCCGGCGCCTGGTGGTGGCCCACGAGTCGGTCGGATTCTGCGGACCGGGGGCCGAAATCGCCGCCGCCGTGGGCACCGAGCTGTTCGGTGTGCTGGTGAGCCCCATTCAACGCGTGGCCGGCACGTATACGCCGGTGCCGCGCGCGGCCACCCTCGAAGCGGCTTGCCGTCCGGACGCCGCGCAACTCGTCGAAACCGTCAGGAGAATCGTGTGATCGAGGTGCGGATGCCCAAACCTGGTGATGCGATCACCGAAGCGGAATTGATCGAGTTCTATGTAGCGGACGGTGACCACGTTTCCGAGGGTGACCCGCTTTATCAGATCGCCACGGACAAGATCGAAATGGACATCGAAGCGCCGGCCAGCGGAGTGGTCGCCTGGAAGGTCAGTGCGGGCGAAACCTTCAGTGTCGGTGAACTTCTCGCAGTGATCGGGGAACAGTGACCGCGCTCCCCGAATCGGTCGACGTCGACCTCGGCACCCCAGAGCTAATCGGGCGTATCCAGGGCGACACATTGACCGTCACGATCAGCCGTCCCGAGAAGAAGAATGCCGTCACCGCAGACGGCTATCACGGCATCAAGCGGGCAGCGATGATTGTCGCCGACGAGCCGCGTTTGAGCTTCCTGGTAATCACCGGATCCGGCGAGGCATTCTGCGCGGGTGGGGACATGAACGCGGTGGGCAACCCGGACCGGACGTGGGATGCATTCACCGAATCATACGACGGGACGCCGTTCGAAACGCTCGGCAAGATACCGAAAATCGTTGTCTGCGCGGTTAACGGGATTGCCCTTGGCGGTGGTTTGGTGATGACCCTGTTCGCGGATCTGGTCGTCGCATCCGATCGAGCCCGATTCCGCGTCCCCGACCTCACCCGCGGCGTATACGAAGCGTTCGTCGCCGCTCGGCTGCCGCAACGGCTGGGCACACTGAGGGCCAATCACCTTATCTACGGCAACGATTGGATCGACGCACCCGAGGCCGAGCGCCTCGGCCTGGTCGGTAAAGTCGTGCCGCACGACTCCTTGCTGTTGGAAGTCGACGCCCTGCTAGAACGAGTCCGAAAGACCGGCCCGGTCGCTCGCGCCGCGATGAAACGTGAGATGGCGCGTGCGCTGCCGCCCGTGGACGTCACGGGCTACTGGTCGTCCATCGGCACCACCGAGCAGATCGAGGCCTTCACCGCGTTCCTGCAGAAGCGATCCCCGGAATGGCCTGTCAGCCACGACCGCGAGGCCTTCGTGGAGACTCGTCGGCCGGAATGGCTGACTGCAAGAGACGAGGGCTGAACGCCGATGACGGACGTACCGGAGGGCACACCGGAACTGACCGGGTGCGACGAGATCCTCGTGGCCGCAGACGGTCCCGTGCGTATCGTGACGTTGAACAACCCCGACAACGCGAACGCGGTCAACAACCGGATGCACACCGCCTTCACCCGGTTGTGGGGCACGCTGGCCGACGACCCCGACGCCCGGGCGGTGCTGATCACCGGCACCGGCGATTACTTCTCCGCCGGCGGAAACCTGGTGGAATGGCTGGAAACCCATGTCAACAACCCGGTCACTCGCCGCGCCGGAATGCGAGACGCCCGACGCATCGTGCGCGACGTGATCGACTTTCCACTGCCGGTAGTCGCGGCTGTCAACGGCCCCGCGGTCGGCTTCGGGTGCAGCATCGCAGTGTTGTGCGACATCGTCTTGATGTCAGACCGGGCGTTCTTCGCCGACACTCACGTAGCGAGCGGACTGGTTGCCGGTGACGGCGGCTCGGTCCTGTGGCCGTTGCTGATGAGCCTGATCAAAGCCAAGGAGTACCTGATGCTCGGCGAACGCATCAAGGCCGACAAGGCGGTCGAGCTGGGCTTAGCCAACCGGGTCGTACCGCATCCGGATATCAAGCGGGAGGGCCTATCGGTTGCTCACCGCCTCGCCGCGTTGCCGCCAAGGGCTGTGCAGGACACGAAACGAACGTTGAATTTGCATGCCCAGCGCGCGATTACCGGCATCCTCGAATACGGGATCTCGGCCGAGACGGAGTGTTTCACCACACCCGAGCATCGCGCGGCCATCGACAAGTTCCTCAACCGGTAGGGGCGATCCAATGGCCGACCACACCGATGCTGAGGCTCAGCTGATCCGATGCGAAAATCGAGACGGCATTGCTGTCGTTTTACTCAATCGGCCACGCCAGCGTAACGCGTTGTCGTATGACTCGTGGACCGAGCTATCCATCGCGCTCGGCGGACTAGTTGCCTACGGCGACCGCGGCGTGGTTTTGGCCGGTGCAGATGGATTCTTCTGCGCCGGAGGAGATTTGAAGACCGGACCGGCACACGGGAACGGTCCGCTGAGCCCCGCCGGCCGTGTCGAACACGCCCAACGAGTGATGGAACAACTCAAAGCACTGCCGGTACCGACCATCGCGGCAGTCGAGGGCGCGGCCGTCGGCCTCGGCTGGAGCCTGGCACTGTCATGCGATCTGGTTGTGTGCGCTTCCGACGCCTTTTTTGCTGCGCCGTTCGTGGCGCGCGCGGTGGTGCCCGACGGTGGGCTCGCTTGGCGCCTGACTCAGCAGTTGGGCCGGCACCGTGCGGCGTCGTTCCTGTTGCGCGGGACACGGATGTCGGGCTTCGAGGCCGAGAAGCTGGGACTGGTGACCGACGTTGTCGATCCCGGATCGGCGATCGACCGGGCGCTGGCCATCGCCAGCGAGCTGGCACAAGCCGATGCCGGAGCGGTGGAAATGACCAAGCGGCTGATCAATTCGGCCGAAAGCGCTCAGCTCGCCGCGTTCCATCCGCTCGAACTGGCGATGGCCACCGTTGCGCAGCAGCGCTCGGCTGCGGTTGAGGGCCGCACCGCCTTCTCCTAAGCGATCATCTCAGCGCGGCATGCCCAAGCCGACCGTAGATATCAGATCTCGCTGAATCTCGCTAGTACCTCCGCCGATCGCATGCAGCAGCGACAACAGGAGCCCCTCGGAAAAGTGCCCATGCAGGATGGAATCCGGATCGTTCGGCATGAGTTCACCAGCGGGACCGAGGATCTGGGCGCCAAGCGCCCGTAATTCGGCGGTCAGCTCGGAGTGGTACAGCTTCGACAACGACGGCAACGCGGGATCCAAAGCACCCGCGGCCTGCAGGTGCGCTACGCGATAGGACAGGGCGCGGCCGGCCTCTACGCGTTCGACGGCGCGGGCTAGCGCGATGCGGGTAGTCGGTTCAGCCAGCGGATCATGCGGCGACCCTTTCTGCGCGTGGCACCAGTCGATCAACTCATCGAGATAGCGCTGGGCCTGCGCGGCCCTGGTGATATTCGATCGTTCGACCTCCAACAGCGCCTTTCCGACCGTCCACCCCTCGCCCTCTGCCCCAACGAGATTGGCCGCCGGCACGCGCACACTGTCGAAGAACTCCTCGGCGAAGGTCGGATATCCGGTCATCGAGCGGATGGGCCGGCGGGTGATTCCCGGTGTCTCAAGGTCGACGAGGAAGAACGAGATTCCCGCCTGGCGCTTATCGGCAACCGGCGAGGTGCGGGCCAAGACGAAGATCCAATCGGCGAGCACGCCGTTGCTCGTCCATGTCTTCTGCCCGTCCAGGACGTAATGGTCGCCGTCCTGATGAGCGGTCATGCGCAGTGCCGCCAGATCCGAGCCGGCCTCAGGTTCCGAATACCCCTGTGCCCACATGCGTTCTGAGCGGGCGATGGCCGGCAGGTGCTCCGCCTTCTGTTCAGGAGTACCGTATTTGAACAACACCGGCGCCAGCATGTTGACGCCGTTGGTGTTGACCAGCGGTGCCCCGGCGTAGGCGAGCTCCTCCCGGATGACCACCTGTTCGACGACACCGCGGCCGCCCCCGCCGTACTGGGCGGGCCAGTGCGGCACGAACCAGCCCTGGTCGTGTAACGCCTGGCAGAACGCCACCGCACGGTCGTGCGCATCGCGGGGGAGGTAGTCGGGATTGGCCGCGGTGCGGCGGAATTCATCCGGCAAGTTGCCCGCAAGCCAGCCACGGACCGAAGCCCGCAGCGACTCGGTCTCCTCGTCCCCGCCGAACCGGATGATCGGTTTGAGAGGCATGCTCAGATGCGTTTACTGGGCTTTGAGCCCTTCTTCATGAGTTCCGCCATGAACTGCTGGAACTCCTTGCTGCCGGTCACCATCGCCTGAAGGTCATTGCTGGCTTGTTGATGGGTGCGGAACCCCATGGTCTCCCAGGCCCGGATGACGCCGGACTTGACTGCCTGCAGCGTGATCAAGGGCGCCTTGGCGATCTGCGCGGCCAGCTCCTCGACGGTGGCTTCGAGTTGATCGGCGGGCACCACCCGATTGACCAGACCGAACTCCAAGGCCTCGGCGGCCGTCAACCGCTGGGCTGTGTAGAGGTATTCGGCGGCGCGCTTGTAATTCATGAAAACCCACGGCTCAAACATCGTTTCGGCGCCGGGGAGCCCAAAGCCGGGAACCAGCGGCATCTGGAACCACGCGTCCTCGGAACACACGGTGATTTCGGGAATCAGCGCCCATGTCGTGCCCCCGCCGATCGCATAGCCGTGCACCTGAGCGATCACCGGTTTGGGGAACTCCCACAGCTTGAGGACCGGCCACAGAAATAATTGGGCAGCAGACCGCCAGACTTTCCCCGATGCTTCCAGCTCGGCCTTGAATTCGGGGTATGCACCCGTGGGGACGTGGCCAGAGCAGAAGCCCTTGCCATTGGCTTTGATGATCACGACTTTGATGTCGTAGTCGTACTGCGCGTCGTCGAGGGCCGCGTTGACGCTATGGACCATTTCAGAGGTCTGGGCGTTGGCGGCGTCCGGATTGTTCAGGATGATCCGCGCGATAGCGCCGTCCTTCTCGTAGACGACGTGCTCGAGATCTCGGGTTTCCACGTTCCTTCGTCCTCCTCAGCAGGGGGTGGGCGACCCGCGCCACCATAATAGTGCAACTATACAGATAATGTATTACTGTTCCTTACGAGGAGGACGGTGCCGATGACGACAACGGGCCTACGTTGGGATCCGTTCGATCGCGCCCTGCACAAGGACCCGTATGCGGTCTGGAAACGGTTGCGCGACGAAGCGCCTGTCTACCACAACACGGAGTACGACTTCTACGCCTTGAGCAGGTTTTCCGACGTGATGGAGGCGTCGCTGGACACCGAGTCGTTCTCCTCGGAGCACGGTGTCACGCTGGACGCGATCGGCGACGATCCGTGGGTATCGCCCAAGCCGATTATCATGATGGATCCGCCCGACCACACTGCGCTGCGAAAGATGGTCAACCGCACCTTCTTTCGCACAAGTGTCGCCAAACTCGAGGACCGCGTCCGCACGCTGTGCCGCGGCTACCTGGGCGAGTTCGTCGGCACCGAGGGCTTCGACTACGTGCGCGACTTTTCAATGAAGCTGCCGGTGATGGTCATCAGTTCCCTGCTCGGGTTTCCCGAGCAGGACCACGACAACCTGAGGGAATGGTCAGATGCCCAGCTCCACCGCGAAGACGGGGCAACTCAGCTGAGCGAAGACGGCCAGCAAGCCAACGCCAAGCTGCTGGGCTATTACGCCGACCAGATTCAGCAGCGCCGGATCGTTCCGAGCGACGACATCGTCGGCAACCTGATGGGGTCCGACCTGGTCCAAGCGGGCCGCGAGTCGCGTCGCCTCGATGACGGTGAGGTGTTGATGTTCATCGCAACAATCAACGTCGCCGGCAACGAAACAGTGGCGCGGCTGCTGGGCTGGGCGGCGCTGACGCTCGCGCGCTACCCCGAGCAGCGGGCCAAACTGGCCGCGAACCCAGAACTGATCGGCAACGCCGTCGAGGAACTGCTGCGCTACGACGCCCCGTCGCCCGTACAGGGCCGTTACACAGCACGCGAAGTCACCTATCACGGAACGCTCATCCCCGGGGGTTCACGGGTGGCGCTGCTGACCGGCTCGGCCGGCCGCGACGAACGCCAATACGAGAATGCCGACGTCTTCGACGTCGAACGAACCGGAATCCGCCACATCAGCTTCGGTCACGGTTCGCACTTCTGCCTCGGTGCCGCACTCGCGCGCCTGGAGGCCCGGGTCGCGCTGGAAGAGACACTGGCGCGATTTCCGGCGTGGGACGTGGATGAAGAGGCGGTGACCTACGTGCACACCAATTCGGTGCGCGGCCCGGCCAGCGTGCCGATTCGGCTGTGATCCCCGATCTGACGGCACGGACCGAGGACGCGGTCCGCTGGTTGGTATTGGACCGACCAGACGCCGGCAATTCGGTGACGCGGGCCATGCAGCGAAGCCTGATTGAGAATCTCCAGGCCGCGTCCAGCGATCCCGAGATCAGAGCGGTGGTGCTCACCGGTCGCGGCGACCGGCACTTCTGCACCGGACCCAATCTCCACGATCCAGGCATGCAACCGAAGAAAGACAGGGTCGCCGGCGATGCCGCCCGGATTCTGCGTATGGGATCTCAGGCGGTGGTGTCAGCTTTGCTCGATTGCGAAAAGCCGGTGCTGTGCGCGCTCAACGGCGTCGCCGCCGGGGTGGGCGCCAGCATGGTGCTCGCCTGCGATCTCATCGTCGCTGCCGAAAGCGCTCGGCTCATGGCGCTTTTCACACGCCGCGGGCTTGCGCCCGACGGCGGTGCCGCCTACCTGCTGGCCCGCAAGGTGCCCTTCAATATCGCCAAGCAGCTGCTGTTCTTCGGCGAGGAGCTGTCAGCGTCCGAGGCCTACCGGATCGGCCTGGTCAACAAAGTGGTCGCCGATGGCGACCTCGAGGACGAGACGCGCGCATGGGCCCGTCGGCTTGCGAGTGGACCGACACGCGCGCTGGCGGCGGCCAAGGCGATGCTCAATCAAGCGTTTGACGTCGACCGCGATGCGGCGTTTCGTACCGAGGCCCTGCTCGTGGAACAGGTAGCCGGGACAGACGACGTCGCAGAGGGCATGGCCGCCTTCGTTGAGCGACGCGACCCCGACTTCCGTGGCCGCTGACGACCGCTTGGCGAATGGACTGCTAAAGGCCCAGTTTCATACCCGCGCCGGCGTCGACGAATATCTGTTGACCGGTGACGTAACGGGACTCGTCGGAGGCCAGGTACACCACCAGGTGGGAGATGTCCTCCGGCTCGATCCATGGGACGGGCATCGCTTGCAGCAACGGGAAGACAAGCTCTGCGTCCTCGCGACTCGGTTCGGCGAGGTCCGGACGAAACGTGCGGTACATCGGAAGGTTATGCAACATCCCGGTATTGACGTTGGTCGGGTGCACGATGTTAATGCGGATCTGCTCTGGCGCCAGCGTCAAAGCCAACCCCTTGGTGTACTCCCCCAGCATCTTCTTGGCGAGACCGTAACCGGCACCCCCGGGACCCTGCGGTCCGCCACCGGTGGCCAGGTCCTTCTGTGAAACCAGCCCCGCAATGGAACCGGTGACGATGACCGATGCACCCGCCCGCAGGTGCTCGAAACTAGTGTGCACCGCGTTGACGACGCCGACGAAGTCGACGTCGAACGCATCCATGAAGCCGCGGGACGGGATGTTGATACCCATCGGGAGGATTCCGGCGTTCGCCACCACGACATGAAGACCGCCCAACTCGGCGACCGCCTCATCGATCGCCTTCTTCAGCGCGGCGCGGTCCCGCACGTCGACGACCGCCGAGACCGCGCGGCGACCAGACTTTTCGACCAGCTTGACGGTTTCGTCCAGGTCCTCCCGGGTGGCAAGGGGGTAGTCGTTGGTGTCGATATCGGCGCAAATGTCCAGCGCGATGATGTCGGCGCCCTCGTCGGCCAGGTGAATCGCGTGGCTGCGGCCCTGTCCACGCGCCGCTCCGGTTATCACGGCCACTTTGCCGCTCAGACGCTGCATCTGCTCCTCCGTCATTCGATGAGCCGGCTGGCCCGACCTCACACCCCGACTACGGCAGCCGACCGAACGTCCGGGCGCGACCCCGCCGACGTTATTGGATAATAGAACACTCAGTGTTAATCTGTCACGCGGGTGGATACCTGCGACCAGGCTGATCGGCATGAGGAAAAACCAGTGACGCTGCACCGAAACGCCGCATCGCTGGACGGTCGGGTAGCGGTCGTGACGGGCGGCGGGTCCGGGATTGGGCGCGCGGTGGCCGCGGCGTTCACGGAATTCGGCGCGAAGGTCTCGATTTGGGAGAGGAACGCGCGGACGGCAACATCAGCGGCCGCGGAACTCGGCGGCCTCGCCTGCGTCACCGACGTTCGCGAGGAGGAGCAGGTTGATGATGCCCTCGCCGCCACCGTCGAGAAGCTGGGGACTCCAACCGTCTTGGTTAACAACGCCGGCGGAGTCTTCTGGTCCGGCCTACTCGAAACCTCGTCCAACGGGTGGGACGCGTTAATTCGCATCAACCTGACCCAGGTCTTGCTGTGCACGCAACGGGTTGCGCGTGCCATGATCGAAGCAGGCGAAGGCGGCAGCATTATCAACGTCAGCACGATTGAGGCGGTGCGGGCGGCACCCGGGTTTGCCGCCTACGCCGCGGCCAAGGCGGGGGTCGTGAACTTCACGAAAACCGCTGCGCTCGAACTCGCTCCGCACAGTATCCGAGTCAACGGGCTGGCGCCCGACTTCACCCTGACCGAGAGCCTGGCGAAGATGGCCCCCGCGGGCGCCGAGAACGCCAAGCTCATGGTGCCGATGGGCAGGGCCGGTCACGTTGACGAAATGGCCGGAGCAGCAGTCTTTCTGGCCAGCGGTCTCAGCGCATATGTGACCGGGCAGACGCTGCATGTCGATGGCGGAACGTCGGCGGCCGGCGGCTGGTACCACCATCCGCAATCCGGGCACTACATACTCGGCCAGTCGACGCCGGCGCCCTAGGGCCCCACGAGGTCTGCGGAAGGGGATTCGATGGAAGACGCCGACCCAGTGAGGGACATGTTGGCACGCGAAGAGATTCGCCAACTGCCCTACCGTTACGGCGCGGCGATTGAAACACGGGATGTCGAGGCGATGGCCGACCTGTTCGTCCCACACGCGCGGTTCGGCCACCACGGTGAGGGCCGCGAGGGCCTGCGCCGGCTGATGTCCCACAGCGTCGACGCGAGCGTATTCGCGGTCATCCTCGTCGCCAACCACCTCATCGAGCTCAACGCCGTAGACCGCGCGCACGGGCAGGTCTGGGCCCAGTGCTTCGCACAGACTCACGCCGACGGGTTCATCGAACAGCTCATCAAGTACGAAGACAGCTACGAATACTACGGCGGGCATTGGCTTTTCGTGCATCGACGGCACCGCTTGTGCTACGGGGTCAGCCGTCAGACGTCGCCCCTGACGCAACAGGCAGCGGAGTGGCCGCGAAACCAAACCGGTGTCGGGGACCTGCCGCTGGCCGATCCGGTGTTCGCCGCTTGGTGGCAGAGCACGGCGAACGCGGCCGCTGAGACGGACAAGGAACAGCGGCGGTGAGCGGGAGCCGCTGTCTGGTCGATGGGCTGGCCTTCCCCGAAAGCCCCCTCGCCCTCGACGACGGTTCGGTTGTGGTGTCGGAGATGGCGGCGGGAAGGATCACCCGCGTTCGCCCGGACGGGGTCACCGAGACTGTTGCCGAGACCGGCGGCGGGCCCAACGGATTGGCTCGACTCGCGGATGGCCGACTGGTGGTCTGCCAGAATGGCGGTTCTACGTTCGGGCTCGGCCCGTGGCCTTACGACTTCGACGGCTGTGCAACGCTTTTCCGGCCGGTTGGCCCGCCTGACGAGCCGGTCGTTCCGGCTTTACAGCTTGTCGATCCAAGCGGTTATGTCAGCACGCTCACCGCCGAGTTCAGCACGCGTTCGGGGAGCGTGCTGCCGTTGACGCGGCCCAGCGATATCTGCGTTGACGGCCATGGCGGCTTCTATGTCACCGATGGCGGAGTGGTGCAAAACCGCAACCGCACCATGACTGGGCTGCTCTATGGCACCGTCGACGGCGGCCTTCGCGAAATCGTCTACCCGCTCGAAATGCCCAACGGCGTCGCGTTGTCGCCCGACGGCGCGCTGTTGTACGTGGCGGAAACCCGCACCCGCCGCATCTGGGAATTCGAACTCGACGAACCCGGCGTGGTGGGTCGGGCGCGTGGACTGGCCACCCTGCCCAGTGGTGGCCCGCTGAACGTCGGTGGAGCGGACGGGCTGTGTGTGGACCCGACGGGCCGCATCCTGGTCGCAACCCTCGGCACAGGTGGTGTCAGCGTCTTCTCGCCGACCGGCGAACTGCTGGGCGCGATTACCGCCGACGACCCGATGACCACCAATGTCGCATTGAGTCCCGATGGCCACACGTTGTTCATGACGCTCGCATCATCGGGACGACTGGTCATGGTCGAGAACTGGCTGAAGAGTTCAGGCGTCGACCAGGCGTCACCGTGAGAGACGCAGCCTGTCCGAACGCTTCAGGCTCAAACCTTCTGAGCCTTCTGCTCCTCCATCTTGTTCATGAAGGCCTCCATGCCGACCCCGCCATGACTTGCCATGACCTCGTCGTAGTCATAGTCGGCTGGGTTGCCGTCATTCGGGCGCCACCCCGAGTCCGCCGTGCAGGACTTGAAGCCTTCCTCGGGGAATGCGTACCAGCGCCGAGTGTTGAGCTCGACGATCTTGGCAGCTTCCTCGTCGGGTACATCGGCCAGCATTTCCTCGGCGCGTGCTCGGCTCTTAGGCCAGAACGAGTCGGAGTGAGGATAGTCGCACTCCCAGGTGATGTTGTCTATTCCGATCTGGTGCCGCATAGCCATCCCGACTTCGTCCTCGATGAAGCATCCGGAGATGTTGCGCCGGAACAGCTCCGACGGCGCCACGGTCGGGTGAATGTTCTGGTAGTACTTGTGTTTGCGCCAGACGTAATCCGCGCGCTCGACTAGGTAAGGCATCCAGCCGACGCCACCTTCGGAGAACGCCACTTTGAGGTTTGGATGCTTATGGAACACCGGCGAGAAGATGAGCTCGGTGGCCGCGGCCATCGACGTGGTGCCCATCAACGTGATCATCACCGCGAACGGCCCCTCCGGCGCCGTCTGAGGCGGGAATCCGCCACTGCCGAAGTGCATCACCGCCGTCAGATTCGTCTCTTCCAACGCCGACCACACCGACTCCCAGTACGCGGTGTGATAACTGGGCAGCTTGAGGTTTGTCGGGTTATCCGGGAGGCCGATCGCCCGGGCTCCCTTGGCCGCCACACGCTCGATCTCCGCGACGATGAGCGCTGGATCCCACAGCGGAGTGATCGCCATAGGGATGAAGCGGGCGGGATCCGTAGCGCACCACTCATCGAGCGAGAAGTCGTTCCACGCCTTGACGCCCAGCAGCGCCAGTTCCTTGTCCTGCCCCTCGAGGAAGACCGTGCCGCAGAATCGGGGAAACGACGGAAAGCACAACATCCCGTGGACACCGTCGATGTCCATATCGGCCAAACGGGCCTTCGGGTCATAACATCCAGGGATCATGTCGGCGTAGCGAATCGGATCGACGCCGAACTCCTCCGGGGGCCTGCCCGCGACCGCGTTCAGCCCGATGTTGGGATACGGTCGGCCCTCATAGACCCACTGCTGCATGGGCGGGGCACCCTCGCGCGGGAAGTCGACGATGCGAGGACCCTGATCGATGTACTTCTTCGGCAGCCTGTCGATCCAGACATGGGGTGGCTCGATGAGGTGATCGTCGACCGACAGAAGCTTCATCGATGGTTGCAGGGGCATCGTCCAGTCCTCAACTCTTCCGATTCATGCGTTACAGTACAACTAAACACTTTATGCCTAACTGACTATAACGCCGATCTCCACCTAGGCTCAAACCAATGGTGCACTGAGGAGAGACGATGGACTCGCATGAGCGCATCCCCCATGACGACTGGGCCGACCAAGATTTGCTCACCAAGGGTGAAGCGGCCGAACGGCTCTCCGCGGAGATAGCCGAGGTCGGCGCGAAACTCAGCGGGGCCCACGCGGGCGACGAGATCCTCGAAAGGCGGCTCAACGGTCTCAAAGAGGCGTACAGACACCTGACCGAGGCCGGGCCAGGTTAACCGGCACCTGCTCAGGCGCGTGGCAGCCCAAGCACCCGCTGCGCGACGATGTTGCGCTGGATTTGCGCGGTGCCCCCGTAGATGCCGGCGGCGCGCGACCACAGGTAGATGTCCCATTCCAGGCCCTCGGTGAGCAGAGGGCCGCTGGCGCACAGATCCATCATGGTGTGGCCCAAGTACTGGTCCGCACGGGCCATGAGCAGCTTGTCGACCGACCCCTCCGGGCCCGGAAGTTTGCCGCGTTGGCGCTCCGTGAGTGAGCGCTGAACCTTGACCTGGAGAGCGCGTAACTCCACGTAGGCCTGTCCAAGCCGGGCCCGCGCCGCGGGTGAGTCGAGGAGCCAGCCGGTCCGGATGTCGTTCTCGAGCCGCCGCAATTGTGTCGAGAGCCGGCTGACCCAGTTGATGTCGCCGGGACCGCGCTCGTAGGCCAGCAGCTGGCTTGCGATGGACCAGCCCTGGCCGCGCTCACCTAGCAGATTGGCCACGGGTACGTCCACGTCGTCGAACGTGACCTCGGTGAATTCCCGGTTGCGTGCGGCATTGACAATCGGCCGGACCTGGATCCCTGGCGTCGACATCGGTACCAACAGCGCCGAGATGCCAGCGTGCTTGGGGGCCTCGGACTCGGTGCGGCACAGCAGGAAACACCAGTCGGCGACCGCCCCGAAGCTCGTCCAGATCTTGCGGCCATTGACGCGGAAGCTCTGACGCCCCTCGATCTCGATCAACTCGGCGCGGGTCTTCAGGCCGGCGAGGTCGGATCCAGCCTCGGGTTCGGAGAATCCCTGACACCACCGCACCTGGCCGGACAACAGTCCGGGCAGCAGGGTGTCCCGTTGCTCGTCCGTACCGAACAACCGCAAGGCGTTGCTGAGGTGGCCGACCCCCTCTATGGGCGGGGCGCCGGCGCGGCCGAGTTCGTCGTTGAGTATCGCCTCGTAGATGGGGGCCTTGCCGTGCCCTCCGTACTCGACGGGGAAGGAGAGCCCGATGTACCCGGCTTTGTAAAGCGTTTGATGCCAAGCATTTTGCGCATCGGCGCGGGCGGCGGGATCCTCGGGGATCGAAGCGTCCGCGGCGTGTTCGGAAAGCCACTGCCTCAGCTCGGCGCGGAACTGCGCTTCGGGCGCGTTGTCGTTGAAGTCCATCGCTACGCCAACTCCCGGTTGGCCAACCGCATCGCCGCGATGGCGTCATAGTGAACCACCTCGTCACCGAATAAGCGCCGGTCCAGCAGCGTACGACGCAGCCGCAGATGCGAGATGTGCTCCCACGTGATCGCGATGCCGCCGAACACCTGAACGGTCGTCTCCACCACCTCGCGGCCCGCCGCGGCAGCGTATGCCTTCGCCGTCATCGCTGCCAACCGCGCCTCCTCAACCGGCAGTTGGTCGATCGCCCACGCGGCGTGCCACAGACAGCTGCGGGCGCCTTCCACTTGCACCAGGGCATCCGCGAGCAGATGCCCCACCGCCTGGAATGAGCCGATCTTGACTCCGAACTGCGCGCGTTCGCCGGCGTAGCGCACCGCATCATCGAGCGCGCCTTGCATGACGCCGACAAGGTCGGCGGCGAACGCGGTCATGGCCAGCGACTCCAGCCGCTGCCAGCGCTCATCACTGATGGGCTCCCCGGTCGCGACTGCCGAAGCCGCCAAATCGGCTGGCGTGCGGCGCAACACGCGGGTCAGGTCGAGGGCGGCCGCCTTGTCACCATCCAGCGGCGCGCAGAGGAGCTTGCGTTGCCCATCCGTTCGGACCGCTAGTAGTGCGTGGGTAGCGCCTGCCGCGTCGAATGCCACTCCTGGCTGATTCGCCGCTGCGAATCCCGCCAAGTCCATCGTCAGCACCGGCGCCACCCGCAGGCTTCCGTTTGCGACCAGCCGCAGTTCCTCCTCGGCACTGGCAGCCTCTAAAAGCTCGGTGGCCAGCACCGCTTGGCCTATCACCGGAACGGCGCTGAGGGCTCGCGCCAGCTGCTCGATGACGATGGCGGTTTCCACGCCGCTGGCTGCGAGTCCGCACAAGGCAGGCGAACGCAGCGTCGGCACACCAAGTTCCACAACCTGGCGCCACTGTGCGTCGAGCACCGCATCGGTAGGTAGTTGTTCGGGGCCGGTGACGCCGAGGCTCTCCCCCAGCCGAGTGGCGGTGTCCTGCAGCAGTTGCTGCTCGTCGGTGAAGGCGATGTTCATGGTCAGCGCAGGGTCATCTCCACGCGGGTGTAGCCGCGCACGGTCGCGGTGAGTACCCGCTCGTGCGCCCCGATGCCGTAGTTCGGGAACTTCTTGGCGATGTAGTCGAACACCAGTTGCGCCTCTCGGCGCGCCAGCCACTGCCCAAGACAGATGTGGATTCCCCAGCCGAAATAGACGTCGGTGCCGCGAGGCCGCCCGATGATGAAACGGTCGGGGTCTTTGTATCGACGTTCATCCCGGTTCGCGCTGCCCAAAAGCAGCAGCACCCAGTCTCCGGCGTTCATGGTGACACCGTGCCGCTCAATGGGCCGCGTCAGCGTGCGGGCCACCCAATGACTCGGGGTGTCATAACGAAGTGCCTCATTGACGGCTACGGGAATAAGGTTGCGGTCTTTGACAATTCGCTGCCACTGGTCGGGATGCTCCGCGAGCGCGACCAAGCCGTTGGAGATCAATTTCTGAGTGGTTTCCGACCCCGCGGCCGAAAGCAGGTTGCAGAACATGAGCACCTCGTGCGCGGTCAACGAGCGCTCACCGCCGGCCTCGGGGTCGTCGAAGGTGGCCTGCAGCACGATGCTGATCAAATCGTCCCCGGGTTCGGTGCGGCGCCGTTCGATGAGGTCGCCGATGTACTGGCTGATCATCCGATTCGCTTCGATGGCCTTGGCCGGCATGACCACTTCGCCTTCCTCGCGCGTCAGGAAGGCCTCCCACCAGACGCGCAGCCGCGCACGATCGCCGTGCGGCACGCCGAGCAGGTCGCCGATCACGTCGGTGGGAACCGAGAACGCGAAGGCCTCCATGGCGTCGACGGTGGTTCCGGGGCGCAGCCGGTCAAGATGAGTGTTGACCACCGATTGCAGGGCGGACTCCATCGCGGCGACCGCTTTTGGTGTGAAGAAGCCCTTGAGGACGCCGCGAATACGGTCGTGGCGAGGGGGGTCCATCGAGATTACGGAGTATTTGCGGCCGTCGTTGTCGGGATTCTCCGGTGCCGGACCAAGCTTGGACGAGAAGGTCTCCCAGTCCCGGAGTGCCCGTGAGACGTCGTCGAATCTGGACAGCACCCACCAGCGGTCCTCGGGATCCCGGTAGACCGGTGCCTCGTCGCGCAGTCGCCGGTAGACGGGGTACGGATTGTCGAAGATCGCCTTAGAGAACGGCGAATACATCAGCTCACTGGTGGCCGGCACAGCCATGACTCTATCATTTGGCTGAACAATCGAACGTTTTGTGATCAGTTGATCACTGTCTAGGGCGGCGCTCAATCAACTCCAGCCAATTTCCGTCGGGGTCGGTGGCCATCAGGCCGCGGTTGCCACCTTCGAATGTCACCGTCCGTTCGGGTCGTGCCCGCCCCCCGGAGCGCTCGATCCGCGCGATGAGTTCGTCGGGGTCGTCGACGCGAAACGACAAGTGGGTAAATCCCACTGCATTCATCTGCCGGGGTTCAAGATTCCCGTGCACCCCGGGCGCCGCGTAACCGAGCAACTCGATGCGAAATCCGTCCCGCTGCAGGTAGACGATGTCGAGCACCAGGCCGGGAACATCCAGCAGCTGCGCCGTGGCGTGATCGTCGGCGCGCATGCGGCCAAGCTCATCGAATCCCAAGGCCTCACAGTAGAATTCGAGCGAGCGGTCAAGGTCGCCTACGCAAAGCCCGACGTGGGTGAGGCGGTGGCCGGCACTCATCGAACGCTTCCCCGAGCGGCTCACCCGAATCCAGCCTGCATGAACTCCCCCAACTCGGCAACGACCTCGGCCCTCGGGCGCTGCGCATCCGCGGCGAACTTCTCCGCGATGCGGTCGGACGCATATCCGCGCGGGCCCGTGCCGAAAACGTCGTAGAAACGGGCGGCACATTCCGCGGGGCTCTGCGCACCTGCTTCACGCAGCGCCGCCTCCAGCTCCGGTGTGACATTCCTTTCCCGCCGGAACGTCGGCGTCAGAGTGGTGCCGATGACGTAGCCCATGACGTCAACGCCCGTGCCCCGCAGCTCGTCCCAAAGTCCCTCGGCGAGAAGCAATTCATAGGCCTTGGCCGCGCCGTACGCGGCGAAGATGCGCAATCCTTGCAGAGCCCCGCCCGACGAACACAATCCAATTCCCCCACGACCCCGCTCGACCATCTTGGCGGCGAGTGCCTTGGCGATGAGGGTCGGCACAGTGCAATTCATATGGACGTTATGTACAAGCTGCTCATCGGGGGTGTCCAGAAACAGACCGCGCGGCTCGGCCGCAGCGTTGTAGACGAGGAGTCCAACCTCCATGTCGTCCACTGCTTTGACGACCCGCGCCGCGGCATCGGGTCCACTCAGGTCGATCGCCAGTGTGCGAGCCCGAACGCCATGGGTGCGCTCGATCTCGCCCGCTACGGCGGCAAGCTTGGATTCGGTCCGGGCAACCAGGATGACGTCGCATCCGCGCTCGGCGGCTCCCATGGCAAAGGCCGCGCCCAGCCCCTCGGACGCTCCGGCGATCAGCGCCCACGGACCATATTTGTCCTTGAACTCCATGCCAAGCTCCCTCCTACGATCGATGCGCTGCTCGCCCAGGCCGTCATTCGCCGTTGATGAAATATTCATCCAGTAGGTCGTTGTGCTCGCCGAGCAACGGTGGCCGAGCCGGCGTCGTGGTCGGCGCGAGACCGAAGATATAAGGGATGCCCGGGTAGCTGACTGTCGTACCCAGCTCCGGATGGCTTACGGGAACCGGGAATCCGCGGGCGGCAATGTGTTCGTCGTCGAATGCCTCATCGGGGGACAACACCGCGCCGGCTGCAAATCCGCGCCGCTGGCTCTCCAAGAAGTATTCCTTAGCGGGCATCCGGGACGCGATCAAGGTGATCGCATCCCGTGCCGCCGTCAGGATCGCGGTCGTTTCGTCGTCGGCGCCAATGAGCGCGATATCCACCGGCACGTCACGGGATGCGGCCAGTTCCAAAAAGACCGCCTCGGGCAACTCGTCGGTGAGACCCAGATCCGCCAGCCAGTCCAGCAAATTCGCGAATTCGTGAGGCTTGCGGGGAAGCACGCCCGTGGTGGCATACGCGCCGTCCGCGCAAAAAACTTGGGTACGTTGGCTCGGCGTGAAATACGCATGGCGGCCGGTCTGTCGCAAGCACGTCTCGTTGTTGACCAGCCAGTGGTAGGTGGTCTGCTCGCAACTGACGTTGCAGGCCGCATTGACATTGACGTCGACGACCTGACCCTGGCCGGTCTGGTCGCGGTGCGCCACCGCGACCAACGCGCCGATCGCACAGTAAAGGCCTGCAAGGTTTGCCGATTGCTCGCCGGCGCCCCGAATCGGTGGCAACGAATGGTCATCGTAGCCGCAATTCCACACCGGGCCCCCGCCTGCGAGCATCGTCAGATCGGTGACCGGTTGGTCGGCCCGGACACTGTTGAGTCCAAACGGACTGACGACCACCCAGATCAGCGAAGGATTCTCGGCGACGAGGTTGTCGTGACTCAGCGTGCCACCGCCGACCGCGCCGGCCCCCGAAATCGCAATGTCGGCGCCGGCGATCAGGCGCTGCAGCACACTTATGCCCTGAGGCGCGTCGAGGTCGATGGTCACCGAGCGCTTGCCGACATTGCCGCCCCACCACCGCAGGCTGGCATCGCGCCCGGCAATGTCGCGCGCAAACGGTGGCCGCGACCGGTGTGGCGATCCGGTCGGAGGTTCGACGACGATGACGTCGGCGCCGAGTTCAGCGAGTATCCGTCCCCCTATAGGAGTGAACTGGTCGCTGATCTCGACGACGCGAATTCCCGTTAGTGCGCTCAGATCACACCCTGCTTCTTCAGTTCGTCCAACTCCTCATCGCGGTGCCCGAGCAGCCCGCACAACACATCGCGGTTATGTTCGCCGAGGCAGGGCGCCGCCTGCGTAACGTTCCATGGCGACGCCGACAATCGCAGCGGCAGGCCCTCGACCCGCACCGTCCCAATCTCCGGATGCTCGACCGTCGGGAAGAGACCCCATTCCGCTAGGTCGGGATCTTCGTCGATGCGTTCAGCGGGTGACTTGACGACACTGGCCGGAACTCCCGCGGTGGTGAGTTCGCTTGCCAGGAGCGAGGCCTCGCGTATTCGAGTGCATGCGCAGATCATCTCGTCGAGTTCGTCAGCTGCGCGCAACCTCTGTTCGAGCGTGGCGAAACGGTCGGCGGTTAGTTCCGGCTCGTCCAAGACTTTGGCCAACAGGGTGACGTCGCGATCGTCACGGCAGGCGATGGCGATCCACCGGTCCTCGCCCAGGCACGAGTAGATGCCATGTGGCGCCATCTCGCCGAAGTCAGCGTGATTTCCGTCGGGACGTCCGGCCGTGCGTGCGGGTCGCCGGTTGACCGTCCAGTCGAGCACTTCGGTGGGCAGCATCGCGATGCCGGCCGGCACCGTCGCCAAGTCGACGTGCTGGCCTTCGCCGGAGCGTTCGCGCTGATGCACGGCCGCCAGGATCGCGACGGTCATGTAGTAAGCGGCGATGTGGTCCATGTAGGAATAGCCCCATCCCGCAGGTTCGTTGTCGGGCAGCCCTGAGGTGAAGGTCAGCCCACTGAGTGCCTGCACAATCGGGCCCCAGGTTTTGAACTGACGGTATGGACCGGTGTGGCCGAATCCGCAGTTGGAGACGTAGATGATGTCTGGTTTGATTCGCCGCAGCTCGTCGTAGCCGAAGCCCATCCTGGCCAGCACGCCGGCCGCGAAATTCTCACAGACGATGTCGGACACCCCGATCAGCTCGCGGAGCAACTGCTTACCGGCATCGGCGCGCAGGTTGATCGTCACGCCGAGCTTGCCCACGTTGTGGTTGTTGAAACCGGCGCCGAGGTTCACACCTCTTCGCTCGTCGACGAACGGGCCCACTCCGCGCAGTGCGTCCCACATGCCGTTGGTGAGCGGATCCTCGACCCTGATCACCTGCGCACCGAACGCAGCCAAGATTTTTGTTGCGCCTGCCCCAGCCAGCTGGCCGCCCAGGTCGCACACGCGTAGATGGGACAAGCCGCCGGTCACCGTGTAACAATAAAACACATTTTGTTCTGCTGCCAACCAGAGGCTATTCTTCAAGTTTATGGTGACGATCGCAGCCGCCCGGTTCGACGAGCCGGCGTTTTACCTCGGCCACCCGAACGAGACGTTTGCGCAGTTGCGCGACCGCGATCCCGTTCATTGGTATGACGAGGGCAAGTTCTGGGTCATCACCAAATACGATGACATCAAGGGAATCTCGGCGCGTCCCGAGAAGTTCAGGTCCGAGCGCATCGGCATCATGATGGACCTGATCGCGCACCGGGAAGGACGAGACCCACAGGGCTACAAGTCCCGCGGAATCATGTTCATGGATCCGCCCGAACACCGTGCGCATCGCAAGGCCATCGGCATTCGCTTCACGCCCGCCGCAGTAGCCAAGATGGAAGCCCGGGTACGCCAGGTCGTCAACGATGCGCTCGATGGCCTGCCAGAAGGCGAATTCGACTGGATCCAGCGGATCGCCGAGCCCATTCCGGTATATGTGTTCGCTTACCTGCTCGGGGTGCCGGAAGCGGACTGGCCCAAAGTCGCCGGTTGGGCGACCACGATCGCAAATGTGGGCAGCGGGCTGGCCAATGACAGCGACATGGCGTTGATTTTCGACCAGATCGGCCCTTACCTTTTGGGCCTAGTCGCCGAACGCAAAGACCACCCGCGAGACGACCTGCTCACGATGTTGTCGGAAGTGACCGTCGACGGAGAACCCTTCAACGACGCCCAGGTGATGATCTACGCGCTCACATTGCTGGCAGCGGGGAGCGAAACGACGCAGAGCCTGATTGCGGGCATAGCGGACTGCCTCGACGAGCATCCCGACCAGGCCGAGAAATTGTTCGCGAACCCCAGCCTGGCCGACAACGCGGTCGAGGAGGTGCTGCGGTACTGGACGCCGGTGATGAGCATGGCCCGTCAAGCCGCCCACGACGTGCAACTTCGCGGCGTCGCCGTCAAGGAAGGCGACGGTGTGCTGCTCGCCTACGCGTCGGCCAATCGCGACCAAGAGCATTGGGGACCCACAGCCGAGCAGTTCGACATCACCCGCGCCGATGCCGCGAATCACCTCGGCTTCGGCGTCGGCGAACACTTCTGCATGGGTGCCGCGCTGGCTCGGCGCGAGGCCCGCCTGTTGCTCGAGGAAATCGCCAAGCGCGCCAAGGGAATTCACGTTGTCGGCGAACGTGTGCAGCGGGCATCCGCGCTGGTGCACACTCACGACCGCTTGCCGGTCATGCTGAACTACCGCTGAGGGGCGTTTGATGAGCGGACCGATGGCCGGCGTGCGCGTCTTGGAGGTCGCCCAGTGGACGTTTGTTCCCGCTGCGGGAGCCGTACTGGCCGACTGGGGTGCCGATGTTCTAAAGGTCGAGCATCCGCGCACCGGCGATTCCCAACGCGGCCTTCGCCAGCTCGGCAACATCACCGTTGAAGGCGCGCGTAATCCCGTGATGGAGCACGCCAATCGTGGTAAGCGGTCCATCGCCCTGGATATCTCGACCGCCGACGGCCATGAGCTGCTGATGGAGATTGCGCGGAGCAGCGACGTGTTCCTGACCAACTTCCTGCCCGATGCCCGCAAGAGGCTCAAGATCGATGTCGACGACGTGCGGCTCGTCAATCCCGAAATCATCTATGCCCGCGGTAGCGCCTACGGTCCGCTCGGCGAGGACGGCGAAAAAGGCGGCTACGACATGACCGGGTTTTGGTGTCGCGCGGCCGGTGCCGCCAGCACCACTCCTAGCGATTTGGGCGGGGTCGTCGCCCAACCGGGGCCTGCCTACGGCGATTCCATCGGCGGCATGACCATCGCCGGCGGCATTGCTGCCGCACTATTCGAGCGCGAGCGCACCGGAGTGGCTCGCACCGTGGATATCTCGCTGCTCGGTGTCGGGGTGTGGGCGATGGGCGTAGCCGTCAATGCCGCCCTCGTCAGCGGCCAGCCGTGGGTGGCCAACCCGGCCGGTGCCAACGTGACGCCGCACAATCCACTCACCGGCTTCTATCGGACGAGCGACAACCGGTTCCTCGGATTGTCGATGCTGCAGGCGTTTCGGTACTTTGCGGCCTTCTGCGAGCGAGTAGGAGTTCCTGAGCTTGCCGGCGACGAGCGGTTTTCCAGCCATGAGCTGTTGGCCAAGAACGCTGGCGAGGCGACCGAAGTGCTGCGTGCGGCCATCGCGGCGCACCCTCTTGAGTACTGGCGCAAAGTGCTTGCGGACTTCGACGGCCAGTGGGCGCCGGTGCTCAGCACAGCCGAGGTGGCGAAAGACCCACAGGTGCGCGCCAACGGCGGCATCGTCGTGATCGAGCGTGACGGCGAGCCTTTCGAATTGGTTGCTAGCCCGGTGTTGTTCGACGAGACGCCGTTGCGTCTCGGTCCGTCACCGGAGTTCGCTGAACACACCGAGGAGCTGATCCTCGAACTCGGTGGAGACTGGGATCGGATCGTCGCGCTCAAGGAAAATGGCGCCATCGGCTGACCAATGCTTACGTCAGCCCGAGTTGGTCTCGGGAGCGGACTGGCGCGCGAGCGACCAGGCCGCAGCAGCCGCTCTTAGATCACCGAGCCGACGTCCTCGCGCACTATGCGCTCGAGTGCCCGCTCGACTACCGCGGCGATGGTCATCGATGGGTTGCACGCAGCGGTGGTCCCTGGGATCAGCGCACCGTCGAGCACGTAAAGCCCTCGGTGTCCACGCACCCGGCCCTCCGCGTCGCAGACGGTGCCCATAGGGGCCCCTCCGAGGGGATGCCAGGTGGTGTTGTTCAACCGATTGGTGTCGGCCAGGATGCCCGCCCGGCCGACGATCCGCTTGGCGCGGGAGTGGATTTCGGCCCGGATGGCGCTGTCGCCGTTGCGCGGGAACGACAGCTTCACTTCGTCGGCGTCCGCGTCGTAACTGAATCGCCCCCGCGACTGGCTGGCACCAAAGCCGACCAGGATCGTTGTGCGGATGTCCAGTCCTGCAACGGGTGGAATGGAGGCCTGAATCAGCGTGTTAGCGCGGTGAATATCGTGCCAATCCTTACTGCAGTAGACGACGGGGCCGCCCTGAACCCGGCCGAAACCCTCGGCCAGATCGGTCCACACATAGATTCGATCCCCGTTGGTGCCCCAGTCCTCACCCACGCCGGAAGGCAGATCGGGGATGTGGCCCAGCGCTGCGGCGCGCACCAGCATCCGGCTGGTGTTCACGCTGCCGGCGGCCAGCACCAGCGCGGAAGTGGTCAGGATCTTCGTCTGCTTTTTGCGGCCTTTCATGTCGAAGCGGTCCACCTCGACCTGCCAGCGGCCGTCGGGTGCCAAGGCGATGGCGGTTACCTTGTGTAGCGTGTGCAGGTTGACTCTGCCGGTTGCCCGAGCCGCGGCCAGGTAGGTCTTGTCGACCGTGTGCTTGCCGGGGTTGTTGACGCCGAAAACGCAGTCGCCGTTGCTCAATGAGGGCCGCACCTCACCTCGCAGCTCGGCGAGTGCGCAGTCCCAGTCGATGGGCATGGGTACCTTCTCGACCGAATAGCCCGCCCTGCGGACACGGGCGGCGAAGACGCGGCTCACCCGGTAGTTCGGGCTGTTGATCAGCTCGTCAGGCGCCGTGGCCAGCCGCAGCATACTGGCCACCCGCGGATAGTAAACGCGGTCCATTTCGTCGTAGTTGAGCGCCGAAGGAAGGTACGTCTCGAAGAGTTCCCTATTGGGCTGCAAGCTCATGCCCTGGTAGAGCAGCGACCCGCCGCCGACGCCCACGCCCGCGATGGACATCACGTTGTCACCAGAGAAGGCGCAGAGCACGCCGGGGTGGGGGCCACCTAACACGGGATGCCCGAACACTTTTGGGGCGGAGTCAAACCAGAAGATCCGCTTGTCAAACGGGTTGTGTGTCGGGCGGGGGAAAGTTTCGCGGTCCTTCGCCAGTTGCCATTCGATGCCCTGCTCGAGCACGGTGACCGGCACACCCGCCTCGGCCAAGCGCAACGCGGTGACCCCGCCGCCAAAACCCGAGCCCACCACGACAACCCTGTGATCTTCTCGGGTCACCGGCACCTGCACTGCAGCGGCGCGCTCCCTGACTGGCGCGATTCGTGCTAGTCCGCCTCGCGCCAGCCTCCGCACCGAGCAGGCGAACGCCGTCACGGGCTACCCGCTCAACACGGCGACGACGCACGATCCGCCGCCGCCCATCGCCTGCGCCAGTCCGATCCGCGGGTCGGCGACCTGTCGCGAATCCGCTTCTCCCCGAAGTTGACTAACCACCTCGGCCACCTGAGCCAGGCCCGTCGCGCCGAACGCGTGGCCGCGAGCCAGGCATCCCCCGTCGGTGTTAGTCGGCAGCCTGCCACCCGTGGCGAGGCCACCCGACTGCGCCAGCTCCGCCGCCTCCTTGATGTCAGCCAGTCCCAGGGCGATCAGCGCGGTGATTTCCTCGCTGGCGCACATGTCGTGCAGGGAGACAATGCCGATGTCGTTTGGGGCGACCTGCGCGGCATCGAAGGCTCGCTGCGCGGTCATGGTGATCTGGGAGGGCGGCCCCACGCATGGACCTGCCACCGGCCACATCGGGTCCCCCGGCCAGCTGGTCTGCTCGATGGCGTTGACCCCCACGGCCCTCGGCACCGGATCCGCCGTCACCACTATCGCGGCACCGCCGTCAACCGAGGCGTGACACATCATTTTGGTGAGCGGCTCGGCCACCATCCGCGCCGACATCACCTGATCGACGGTCACCTCGTCGTCGTTGCGCCGTGCGGCAAGAGGATTGAGCCGCGCCTGGTTGTACGACTTTGCCGCGACAGCACCGATGACCTCGGGACCACATTGGGCGTCGTGCAGCCAGCGGGCGGCCTCGATGGCGTAGTGAGTCTGCGGCGGGAACCGGTCCCAGAAATCGACCGCCGCCGGCACCACTCCCCCGGGTTCCAGCGCGGTGGTCTTCTCGTAGCCGATCGCCAGCGCGGTGCGGCAGCGGCCGGAGGCAACCGCCCAGACGGCATGCCGCAACGCAACCATGCCACCCGCTGAAGCACTTTCGATGGCGGTCACGGGAATTCCGGTGCGGCCCAGACGATGCGCCACTTTCAGCGCAGTCTGCGGCGGCGCCATCGAGGAAGATGCGAAGACCTCGCCGACACCGGCATAGTCGAGATCGGCATCGGCGAGCGCCCGCTCGGCGGCCGCGACCCCAAGGTCGGCCAACGCAGTGTCACCGTGCTTGCCGAACGCCGTTATCCCGATCCCCGCGACGTGGACGCGCGTCATGCCGGATTCGCCTCGAACAGCGTGGTTTTCGTTTCACCGAAGGTCTTCTCGACGACCCGGCCTACGGTGCCGGGCGCGGGCCGCGGCCCGGACACCAGCACCTGCAGTCGACCGTCGGGAGTGTCCACCCAGGCGACACTGTAGCCTTCCTCTCCGTACCCGGAGATGGGTGACTTCGACGGCACAAAGGTCGACGCCCACACGGTCGCCGCCGTGTCGGTGGATGTGTCAGCGGGCACTGCTCATCCTTTCCTGACTGACGTTTGCGTTGCCCAGAGCCGGTGGTGGCGCCAGCGGTATGGGTCCCTGGTCGACGAACCGCCATGGCAAGCCCACCAGCCGGGCAGTACCTATGTCGGGGTCGGGATGGGCGATTTCGGGAAAGAATCCACGTGCGGCCAGATGTGGGTCGGCCACCAATTCCTCGGCGGCCTGCACCGCCGCGGCGGACACGCCCATCGCGCGCAAGCGCTCGGCCGCCTCGTCAGCCGATGTCCCGGCGATCATCGCAGGCAGTTCGTCGGTCCGCCCGTCGTCGCGCTCTACGAATTCGACTGCCACCCAACGGCCGTCGGCTGCGCGGTAAACCTCGCGATGCGCGGCGGTGTCGGCGACCGATCGGTCGTCGACCGAGGCCGCGGCGACGAATTCGGCCACCGTGGAGGCGACGACCTCGGCCATGGACAGATCGATCACAGCGCCGGTGTCACGGGCTGGCCCGATGGCCCACGCGGCTATGACTGTGGCGGCCACCACCGACGACAGCGGGTCCGCGATGACCGTACCCAGTCGTGCCGGCGATCCATCCGCGCCGGCGGTCAGTCCGGCTAGACCGCCGTAGGACTGAACATTATTGGCGTACACCTTATATCCGGCAATGGGACCGCTAGATCCGAAGCCGGACACGCTCAGGACAAGCCCGCCCGAGCCGGCGATCTTCGCAGGATCCACGTCCAACCGGGCCAGTCGTGACTTACCGACATTTTCAATGAGGACATCGGCGTCAGCCAGCGCGGTCGCGACGTCCAGAACGGCGCGGCCAGGCTCGATCAGCAGGCTCTGTTTCGAATGGTTGGCCACCGCAAAGTAGGCCCCACGCTCGACGCCAGGCTTCCCATCGGCGAAAGGTCCAGTGCGCCGGTAGATATCAAGCCGATCGGGGTCTTCCAGGCGCATCACCCGTGCCCCCATCCCGCCCAGCAGCGCGCCGACGATCGGTCCGGCCAACACGTGGGTCAATTCCACGATGCGCAGATCGGTCAGACGACCCGTGCGGCCGCGATCGAAGCGCCCCCCGGCGGTGGTCAGCCACGGGGCATCCAGGACCGCAACGTCAACACCGTCGACCTGTGTTGACGACAGCGCCTCACGGAACGCGAACTGCGGTGAAGTCAGGATTTCTGCCGGTGCATTGACCGGGGTCGACGGAACGCCATTGGCCTGCAACAGTGCTGAACACGCTTCCTTGTCGTGCGTCGCCGCCCACTCGGCGACATGCCGGTTGATCAGATCGGCCTGCTCAATGCGGGCAGCCCTTTCGTCGAGACCCATCGCCCACTCCGGATGGCCGAGCGCCGCTAGCAGTCCGCGCCACTGGTGGTTTTCCACCGCGGTGATCCGGACCAAGCCGTCGCGGCAGCCGAACGTACCCGACGGCGCGAGATAGCGGCCGCTGCCGGCCTTTCCCTGGCACGAGTACAGGACGTGGGCGCACTCGGGAAGAGAAGCCGTGAACACCACCGCCTCCTGCACCGAAACATCAACGCTCACTGAATCGTGCGTGCTGTAGCGCCGGTCCAGACCGTGCAGAGACGCCAGCGCGGTCACCGCCCCCGCCGCCTTGAGGGCGACATACCCGGGTGCAGGCAACGGAGCGCCGTCGGATCCGGTGATGGTGGCCAGCATCCCACCGGCGGCTTGGGCGACGAGCTCGCCGCCCGGCTGTGTTGACCGGGGCCCGTCCAGACCGAATGGGCTGACACTGACCACGACGCAATTCTCGGCCTCTGGTGCCGCACCGGGGGCACCATCGACGATCACGATGTCGTGTCCGCCGATCATTGTCGTGAGGTCGGTGTCAGGTGGGGCAACCCGCTTGGCGTGATCGAGGGTAATGTCCACGGCGGCAACGGGTCCCGCCGCAGTTGTGATCCTCGGACCTGTGCGCTCAGCCACTTTGCCGGCGGCAACTTTGGTGACGTCGGCGCCCAAGCTCGCCAGCAGTGCGGCCGCCGCCGAACCGGCAATCCCGTCGCCGAGCTGCAACACGGTGATTCCCGACAGGAAGCGAATGTGTTCGACGGTGTTCACGCTTAACGATCTCCGTTGTCGACGGACGGGTGTCGGGCACTGAGCCAACGGGTGACGACGTCACGGTGATAGGCGCGCTCCCCCAACGTCGCCGCGACACTCGCTGCGCGGCGAAGGTGAACGTGGGCGTAGTGCTCCCAGGTGTAGGCGATGCCGCCGAACACCTGGATCGCGCCCTCAGGGACGGCGCGCAGCGAATCGATACCCCAATATGCGGCTAGCGATGCCAGCGCCGCAGCGTCGGGATGCCCGTGCTGACACGCGTCGGCGGCGCGGTTGACAAGGGCCCGTCCGACTTCGATCGCGCACCGCTGGTCGACGAGGCGGTGCTTGACCGCCTGGAATGCACCAATCGGGTGGCCAAACGCGGTGCGCTGCTTGGCGTATTCGATCGCCGCTTCGTTGGCGGCCGAGGCGATGCCGACCAGCTCGGCCACCTGAGCGACCCGTGCACGCATTGTCGCGCCGTAGTAGCGGACCTCGGCTGAGTCACCCGACTCGATGACGTCAATCGGTGCTTCCTGCAGCGAGATTCGGGCAGCAGGGTTGTGATCCAGTGGGGTGATCGCTTCACATGACACGCCTGCGCCGGTCGGGTCGACCACACCCAGAACAGCCTGGTCGTTCGTGCCGGCACAGACCAGGAGCCTGGTCGCAACCGCAGCGAAGGGCACAAGCGGCCATACTCCGGAGATGTTGCCGGCGCCGGCGAGTTCACCGCGCTCGGGTAGTACCAGGCTGATGCCGTCCGCGCGCCGATCCTCGCACCAGCCTGCGGCAGCCGCCGCGCCCAGCGGGACCGGGGCCGCCGCCGCGCCTGCCGCCTCGGCCAGCGCACACAACTCACGAAGACCCTCGCCTCCCCCGCCGCCCGCATCGCTCACCAAAACATCGGGCCATCCCAACTCGGCGATGGTCTGCCACAACACCGGGTCGAAGGCCGGGCCGGGGCGGTCGAGCAGGCTCCGGAATGCCTGTGGCGACCATGCCCGCCGCAGGATATCGTCGGCCGACTCGCGCAACCGGGCCAGTTCTGCTGCAGTGTCGGCGATCTCCGTCAACGACGACAGGGCGTCAGCAGTCACGGGGCAGCCCCAGCAACTTCTCGCCGATCACATTGCGCTGGATTTCCGATGTGCCCGCGCCGAAGGTCGCGGCCCGCATCAACAAGTAGCTCTGCGCGACATTGCCATCCTTGACCGCCCCCACCGAGCCGCGCTCCAACGTGCCTGCGGGGCCGGCGAGTTCCAACCCGAAATTCGCCATCGCCTGGTCGACCTCCGAGGTCAGCAACTTGGCCACCGACGCCTCCGGGCCGGGGCTGACACCACGGACGCCCGCGGCGGTCGCCTGTGCCGAAATCTGTCGAAGCGCCTCCACCTGCGCCGCGAATCCGACGATGTGATCGGCGACATAGCTGTCGTTAAATCCGTTGCGGGCCAGCGCATCCTCCTCCTGAGCCATTTTGACCAGGATCGCAAGCCGCCGCTCGATGCGATGAGTGCGACTCTGGCCCACACGCTCGAAGCCCAGTGTGGACTTGGCCACCTTCCAACCGCCGTTCAACGGCCCGAGAACGTTGACGAGCGGCACACGCACCGAATCGAAGAACACCTCATTGAACTCCGACTGACCGGTGATCTGCCGTATCGGGCGCACTGCTATTCCGGGGGTTCCTAACGGCACTAGGACGTAACTGATTCCATGGTGCTTATCCGCTGTCAGATCGGTACGCGCCAGAATGTAGATCCAGTCCGCGTATTGGGCCTTCGAAGTCCAGATCTTCTGACCGGTGATCACCAATTCGTCGCCGTCGATATCGGCCTTTGTCTTCAGCGCAGCCAAGTCGCTGCCGGCCTCGGGCTCACTGAAGCCCTGACACCACACCTCTTCCCCAGACAGAATCTTGGGCAGATATCGTGCGCGCTGCTGGTCGTTGCCCCACTGAATGATGGTGGGCCCCAACTGATTGACGGCGCTCCGATTGATGGGCTCGGGCGCGCGGGCGGCAGCCATCTCCGCGTTGAAGATCAGCTGCTGCACCGGTGTGGCGGCGCGCCCGCCGAACTGCACAGGCCAAGAGATCGCGGCCAGACCGGCCTCGCAAAGCCGTCTCTGCCACAACCGCATTCGGTCCAGGCGGTCGGTCTCGTTGCCTCCGGGACCCAGGACATCAGACGTCAGCGCTGATGCGAGAAAACCGCGGACCTCATCGCGGAACTCGCGATCAGCGTCGGCGAGGATGACGCCATAGTCCGGCTCGGTCACGCTCCACCGCGAAGGATCGAGGCCATCCGCACCTTCATGTCCCCGTACGTGATCGCCGTGGCTCCTGCCTTCGGCGCGCGGCCGGCGTCTACCTTCGGGGCGGACAGATCCAAGCCGGCGATCTTCCCGCGCAATGCTGCAACGGTGCAGTTCGCTCTTCCGAGTCGCTCAACGCCCGTGTAGCCGAAAGCACGGGCCGCGTTACGCCACGTGATCGCTTCGACCTCCTCGGCGGTGCAGCCCTGCAGCTGGGTAGCGAGCTGCTCGGGCGCGTCGGGCCAACTACTGTCCGAGTGCGGGTAGTCCATCTCCCAACAGATGGTCTCCACCCCGATACGGTCGCGCATCTCGATGCCCACGCGGTCACGGATGAAACATGACATGAAGTTGCGCCGGAATACGTCGGTGGGGCTCAGGCCATCACCGAGATCGTCTCCGGTCCACGCCCGCTGGCGGGAATAGATGTCCTCGAATCGCTCTAACAGGAACGGGATCCAGCCGATCCCGCCCTCAGATAGGGAGAACTTGATAGTTGGAAACTTCGTGAGGACCGGGGAGAACAGCAGATCGGCCGTGAACCGCTGGGTGTCAAGGGGGATCATCGCGTTGTACGCCAGGTAGGTGGTCAGGTCGGACGGCACGGGCATGCCGCCGCCGGTGCCGATGTGGATGTTCACCACGGAGTTCTCTTCACACAACGCCTCCCACAGCGGGTCCCAGTGCGGGTCCTGCCACGGCGGCTGGCCATAGTTGCCGATGTGCTGTGGCGCCGTCACCGCCCGGCAGCCCAGCCCCGCCAGCCGATGCACCTCAGCTGCGGCCAGCGCCGGATCCCACAGCGGCAGAATGCCCATCGGGATGAACCGGTCGGGATGACGGCCGCACCAGTCCTCGATGTGCCAGTCGTTGTAGGCGCGAACCATCACCTCGGAGACCTCACGGTCACCCCGGTAGGTGAACAGGGCGCCGGAGATGGTGGGAAACGACGGAAAACATAGCGAAGCCAACACGCCGGACGCGTTCATGTCGTTCACCCGTGCGTCGACGTCGTAACAGCCTGCCCGCATGTCGCTGAATCGCGAGGGCTCAAATCCCCACTCATCGTTGGGCCGGCCCGCGACCGCGTTGAGTCCGATGTTGGGCAGCTGCAGACCGTCATACTCCCAAAAGCACACGCCGTCAGCGTCCTCGACGATGCGCGGAGCGTCGTCGGCGAAACGGCGTGGCACCCGCCCAGCGAACATGTCGGGCGGTTCGACGGTGTGGTCGTCCACGCTGATCAGCACCAGATCGAGAGGGTCAATCACCTGATGCATTTTAGACTAATTAACAGATTATGTCTAAGTGTTCCATCCGGGCGGGCGCTCATTGGCGAAGTCTTGCACCCAGCCCGCCATCAAGCCGTAAACGCTCTCCATGGCATCGCGCGCGGCGGCATCGTCACCTATCGGCTCATAGTCGATGTCCCAGACAACGACCGATTCCCCAACGGCATCCGTGCTTTCGGAGACGGTGTTGACCGCCACAAATCGGCTGACCGGCATGGGATTGTTGGCGATCTCGTAGGATAGCGCGCGCTCGTCCGGTCTGATCCAGATGAGTGTCTCGATTACCGGCTTCTCACTGCTTGCGGCAATGAACCGTCGCATGCCCGGTCCTTCGCCCTCGACCCGGACATCGCTGGGCCCGGGGATCCAATCGACGTTGCCGAAGTCAGCCAGGACTGCCCAAACTGCGTCCGGCGATGCCGCGAGCCGCTTGGTGACCGTGAACGATGGCATTCGCTGAAGGTACCACCACCATGGAACAGTTGATCGACTACTGTTTCTATGTACTGCCGAGTGCACGAGGAGGGTGATATGAGCGCCGACGCCCCCGCCGAAGGCGAATACGAGGTGGATGACGACTCGGTCCGTTATGAAGTCGTCGAACCGCACATCGCCCAGATCACCATCAACCGGCCGGACCGGCGCAACGCAATCCTGTCGCCCGACATGCACAACTTGTTCAAGGAGCGGCTGACCCGCGCCGAAGATGACGATGAGGTCAAAGTCGTCATCCTCCTGGCCGAGGGCAAGGATTTCTGCAGCGGTGACGATGTGCGCCGGCTCCCAGTGGAGCAGGCGGGGCTGACCAAGGGGAAGCGGTTGCCGCAGACCGCACGTCTGGGCAACGCGCGACGACTACACCGGCACCTCACGAACTGGCTGGAGTTTCCCAAGACGGTGATCGCGGCCTGTCAGGGCGCGACCCTGGGCGCCGGAATGAACCTCGCTCTCGCCGCTGACATTCTGGTTGTCTCCGACGACATGTATCTCGCCCGCCCGCAGGCGCGCATCGGCTTCGCAGGATTCTCCACAGCTATGCCGTTGGCGCTGCTCAAGTTAGGACCTAACCGCGGCTACGAGGCGATGATCACCGGCCGCAAGGTGACGGCGGCCGAGTTACGCGAATGGGGCGTGGCCGCGTCCGTCGTGCCCGCCGAGTCGTTGCGCCACGAAGCCATGCGGTACGCGCACGCTATAGCCCATCACTCGGCCGACGGGTTGATGGTGGGAAAGCACGCGCTGATCGCGTTCTGGCACGCAGTCGGAATGGCGCAGTTCGGCGACTGGGTTCCGATGGGCCACACCGTGTTCAGCAACCTGTCCTGGCGTGATGACGAGTTCAACTTCATGAAGGAACGTAGCTCTCGCGGCGGCCGGGAGGCCATGGCCGAGCTCGAGCGCCGCTATTCCGAGTGGGGATTCGAATAGTTTCGCTAATGCGACACCTGTACAGATCTTGTATTGGTGTTCTGTATGCTGAGGCAAACGGCACGGGGAGCTGAATGACGATGGGTGTGCTTGACGGACGTACTGCATTGGTAACCGGCGCGGGACGTGGAATTGGGGCTGCGGTTGCCGAGGGGCTGGCAGCCGAGGGTGCGACGGTCTTGGTGTCGGATGCCGGAGTCACCGTCGATGGGATCGGCCATGACGCGGGCCCGGCCGAAAGCGTGGCCGCGGCGATCGCGAGCCGCGGCGGTAAGGCGTTCGCCGATACCACCGACATCACCGACTTCGCTGCGTGCGCGGATCTCATCGACCGCGCCGCCGAAACGCTCGGAGGCTTGGATGTCGTCGTGAACGCCGCGGGAATCCTGCGCGACGGCATGGTATTCAAGATGAGCGAGCAGGACTGGGACGCGGTGGTCTCGGTACACCTCAAAGGCACTTTCAACGTCACCCGCCACGCGGCGGCATGGTGGCGCGAAAACCGAGGCGGGCAGTACCGACTGATCACGTTCACGTCGATGTCGGGACTGCAGGGCGCCCCCAGCCAGCCCAACTACGCTGCCGCCAAGATGGGAATAGTTGGCTTGACATTCTCGTGCGCCAACGCATTACGCAACTATGGGGTGCGTTGCAACGCAATCGCCCCGATCGCCGGCACCCGCATGACCCAGGGCATCAAGGGTGGTGGGAGCATGGACTACTCGGATTCCAACGTTCGCCTATCGCCCAAGAACTGCGTGCCGCCCGTGGTGTATCTGGCCAGCGCGCAGTCTGATTGGCTTAACCGCCGCGTCATCTTCGCCGGCAACGGCCGCATCAGCCTGATGTCCAACCCGGTCGTCGAACGCGAGATCGTGTCGACCTCGGGAACCTGGGATATCCCGACTGCTTTCGCCGAGATCGAGACGTCGTTCAAGGAAGCCGTCCTGTATCCCAATATCTTCGACAAGCCACCCGCCAGCTGAGACGGAGAGGGTGATCATGACCGAGCTTGCCACCGAGCGGGTGCCCAAGAAATACGCCTGCGGTGAGACGTTCGTGCCGAAGAGTAGGTATGTTGATCCGGAGTTCCTGCAACTCGAGTTGGATCGATTATTCACCCAAGTTTGGCAGCCGGCGTGTCGCGAAGAGGAAATCCCTTCGCCAGGTTGTTATTACGAGTACATGATCGGCCGGCAATCCATCGCCGTGGTGCGCCAGAAAGATGGCGGGATCAAGGCGTTTCACAACGCTTGTGCGCACCGTGGGATGAAAATCGTCCGCGACAGCGGATGTGCGCCGGACAAGGAGTTGCGCTGTGGGTTTCACGGTTGGCGTTATGGCTTAGACGGGCGGTCGTCGTTCGTTCCTTGCCGTGACGAATTCGCCTCCCGCCCACGCGAACAATGGAACCTGCGGCCCGTCGCCGCCGGCACTTGGGGCGGGTGGGTGTTCGTGAGCATGGCGGAGAACCCGCCGGATCTGCTCGAATGGCTGGACCCGCTGCCTACGGCGCTGGCGCCATTTCGGTTGCAGGACATGCGCTACCGCTGGCGCAAGCGCACCTTCCTGCGTGCCAACTGGAAAACGGTTGTCGACGCATTCATCGAGGGCTACCACACTCCTGGCACCCACCCGCAAACGATGCGATCCGCAGAGGGCCCGCGGCCATCGGCAGCGCCCGCCGCCCCGCAGGAGTACGTCTACGCGCCTTACACGCCAACGATCACCTACAACAACCACTCTCGGTTCGTGTACACCCAGCGTCCCGAACACGCCAGTCGCGACAGCGCGCGCCAGGAACTGGCGGCACGACCGGAGGTATTCGCAAATTCGATGCAATACCAATACCTAGAGGTCGGCTCGCTGGTCACCGAACGCGACTACCGTGCCGCGCAAAAACTGGCGACGCAGGAGCCCAGCGAAGTCCCGCCGTTCGTGCTCTATCACCAGCTGTGCGAGGAACTCGCACGCGCGGAAGGCGTCGACTTTCCGCAGATGTCGATGGAGCAGTACTTCGCGGGCAACGGCGACTGGCATGTGTTTCCCACCATGGTCATCCTCGTCGAGAAGTCCTGCCTGCTCGGATACCGCATGCTGCCGGATGCCGAAGATCCGAATCGGTGCACGTTCGAAATGTTCTCGTTGGAGCATTTCGCACCCGGAGAGGTTCCCCAGACACATTGGCAAGTGTTCGAGCGATGGCAGGATCACGACGCCTGGGGCGAGTTGCCCTCGCAGGACTTGAAGAACATCGGAGCCATTCACGCCGGCATGCATTCGGCGGGCTTCGACGGACTCTGGCTGAACACCGCCCAGGAGATGTCGATCCGGAACGAGCACGCGATCGCCGACAGATACCTGTTCGGTTCGGGCAACTCAGACGAGTAAATGATTCCTGCCGCGCCGAACGGAGAGCGGCCCGGTGAGTATCCGGGTATAACACTCGGACGTTTCGTGTACCGAGCAAATGGGCCGCTCAAGAGCGACCCTTCCGGTGGAGCTGCCGGGAATCGAAACCGATGCCCTACCTGGGATTATGCCGTCTCAACTGGCGTTTCGTCACATCTCGTTCCCGTTCGGTCCCGCTCATTTCCTGCGGTTTCGTTTTCGGGTCTTGACGGCGTCAAGAGCAATACCGGGTGCGCTCTGTCCAGACAAGACAGTCGGCCCGCGCGCCACCAATCCGAAGGTTGGCTTGATGATCAACTCACTTCCGGCCCCCGAATCGGCATGGTGCCGAAGGCATCGTCGCAGCCATCGCGGCCATGAGAAACGAGAGCTGCTTGAGGAGGTCCCGAGCTGCGATCCCGTACTCACCGGGCGCCGCGATAAGCCGCGACAGCGTTGGCGAGTGCTCATGATGTGGCGTTGGCGAGTGCTCATGATGCGGTGCTTGGGGCTGGCCATCCCTGAGAGGGTGGTTGGATGGGAAAGCCGGGCGGCGGCGGCACACCAGAGAACGACATGGTGCTGAGCTACGGCCAGAGCTACGACATCCAGGCTGGAAGGTACTGCCCACCAGCGACGGGACCCGGTTCACCAGTGGCGGGTCCGCGACGGCATGACAACATCTCGTCTTTTTGGCCGATGCGCAGCGCAACCGGACCTCGGCATCGCTAGATGAGGACCAGAGCGGCACGCCACTGTCCAAGTGAACGAAACCGCGACGCCAAGGGCAGCTCGAAGTTACTGTCGTGGACGATTGGAGCTGCGGTTGCCGGAGGATTAATGGGGACAGTCTTCCATGGATGAGGTGGCGTTCGGACGCTACCGGCTGATTGAGGTGATCGGTCAAGGTGGCATGGGCAAGGTGTACAGAGCCCACGACACAGTCATCGACCGCCATGTCGCGGTCAAGGTGTTGTCCCCCGAGCTAGCTAGTGAGCCCGGGTTCCGCGAACGCTTCCGCCGGGAAGCCCACACAGCCGCTCGGCTAACCGAGCCGCACATTGTGCCCATCTACGACACCGGAGAAGTCGAGGGCAGGTTGTATCTGGTCATGCCGATCATCAATGGCACCGATGTCGGAAACTTGCTCAAGCGCGAGGGTCCCATGGACCCACAGCGGGCTGTTGTCGTCATTGAGCAGCTCGCAGCCGCACTAGATGCTGCACATGCCGCTGGGCTGGTTCACCGAGATGTCAAGCCTTCCAACGCATTGATGACCGGCCGAGACTTCACCTATCTGATTGATTTTGGTATCGCTCATAACGTCGCGGCGACACGAGTGACCAAAACCGGCACCATTATTGGAACTTTGGCCTATATGGCCCCCGAGCGTTTCACCGATGGTGTCGCTGATGCCCGGGCTGACATCTACTCGTTGGCATGCTTGTTGCACGAATGCCTTACCGGTGCCCAGCCGTATCCCGGTGATAGTGCCGAACAGCAGATCACCGCTCATCTCACCCTCAGCCCGCCAAAACCCTCCAACCTGACCCCAGGTGTCCCGGCCGCGTTTGACAATGTCATTGCTCGCGGCATGGCGAAGCGCCCGACGGACCGCTACAGCTCAGCAGGCGAACTCGCTAGGGCAGCAGGCGATGCGGCAGCGTCTTCCCAAGCACCGACCGCCTTCGCTTCCGTCCCTCAACGGCCGGTGTATACCCGCGAGTTCCCGGCACGATGGCCCAACCCCGACGGAAGCGGATATACCCCATATGCCGACCACCTTCATACCCCACCACCAGAACGCAAGTTCGGGCATGGGCGACTGGTACTGGTTGCCGGAGCCGTGGCTGCATTCGTGGCGGCCGCACTGATAGCGGCACTACTGATCTTGCGAAACAACCAAGAGTCGACGCCTAGCGCTTCAGACTCAACGTCGTCGAGGGCACCGACTACTGGCGAAACAGCGGAGTCTTCGACCATCCGACCGTCTTTCACGACGACATCGAAGCCTCAAATCACCTTGCCAGACGCCGATGCCCAGGGATTCGTCGGTTATCCTGCTGGTCGTTGCGACGCAGGAAGTACGCCAGCGTTGATGGCGCGCACCACCCAGTCCTTGATCGTGGTCTGTGAGGCCGGACCAGCGAATTACTACTATCGCGGTGTTCGTCTCAGCGACGGTGCCAGCATTGAACTCGCGAATGCGGTGCGGTCCTCGGGCGGATTCGATGTGACCAATCCCGTCGATGGAACTCGCTATCAGGTGCGACCCACCGGCATCTCAATAACATCCCCGAGCGGCCATGTGGAGTCCGAACCAATGATCGAGTACGCGGCAAGGTAATCCCGAGGATGCATCCATGCCGTTAACGATCGGTCAAATATTCGCCGGGTACACCATCATTCGTCTGCTGGGATCTGGGGGCATGGGCGAGGTGTATCTCGTTGAGCATCCTCGGCTTCCCCGCCGAGATGCCCTGAAACTACTGCCTCGCGAGTGGTCGGCCGACGAGGAGTTCCGGGCTCGGTTCAATCGGGAAGCTGATCTCGCTTCTACGCTCTGGCATCCCCACGTCGTGGGAGTGCACGACCGTGGCGAAGAAGACGGTCAACTGTGGCTCTCCATGGACTTTGTCGATGGATTCGACGCCGCACGCCTCCTGGCTGATCGGTATCCAGGCGGCATGCCGGTCGAAGAAGTCGTTCGTATCGTTACTGCGGTGGCCAGTGCGTTGGATTACGCCCACAAGCAAGGCCTGCTGCACCGCGATGTTAAGCCAGCCAACATCATGATGACCAACCTCGATGACAACGGTGACCAGCGAATCCTGTTGACCGACTTCGGGATAGCTCGCAATGTCGACGACATCAGCGGCCTTACCAAGACGAACATGACCGTGGGTACAGTCGCCTACAGCTCACCCGAGCAATTGCTCGGCGAAAACCTCGACGGACGAGCAGACCAGTACTCGTTGGCCGCCACCGCATTTCATCTGCTGACCGGTTCGCAACTATTCCCTAACTCTAACCCCGCAGTGATCATCAGCCACCACCTCAACGTGCAACCACCAGCACTGGCGGACAGCCGACCACGCCTTGCGAAGCTAGATCCAGTTCTCGCCATCGGCCTAGCCAAGCGACCCGAAGACCGGTTCGAGTGACCGGACCCCGTGAACTGGTCCATGGCGCTTGAGAGTCGATAATCATCGTTGCCATCGAAAGCGTAGTCGTGCAGCAGCAGGCTCCGCTTGGGCTGTGGACTCCCGACGGGTAGCGACACCGCATTCATTCCGGCTTGCGGATTGGTCGAGAGTCTCGGAGCAGCGTTGCCGTGACGGCAACCGATTGGCTTTGCGTGGGTCATGCAGAGGAATGGGTGTCGATCCATTCGAGCAGTAGGCGGGCGACGATGTCTGGCTGCTCTTCGGGTATCCAGTGAGAAACTCCGTGTGCCAATGCCTTTACTCAAGATCGATCAGGCCTGTCTCGCACGGCCACGCCGACCCGCCCAAACACCGCAGGGTGTAGCCACAACGCAAGTAGCACCGCTCTGCCAAGGCAACTAATTGCCTGCGCGCTTTCCTATCTCACACGCCGACCATGAGTAGGTCGGCGACGGTCGAGTCGTTGTTCGGGGCTGCCGCGGCCATCATGGTCGTATGCGCTTGGCCCGGATCGGTGTGGGGCGGGACTACCAGCAGCAGGATCTTGGTGCGGTTGAGTCCGAGGACTTGCAGGGTGTTTGTCGGCTGATATCGGTATCCGTCGAGTCGTACCTTGCGTCCACCGGTCGCGAGTTTGGCGGGTAGTTTTGCCCATTCGTCGAGCTTGTAAAGCACGCGATCAATGGCGCCGAGCCGAACCGAGAGCACGGCAAGCAGGTCCGGAAGCTCGGTGGTGAGGTCATCACCGTGCGGCCACCAGGCCCCATCGACATACCCAGTTTGGGGTGCCTTGGGCTTCAGGCGCAATCGCGGCGTGTAATCCGGTGGTGTGAGGTGTCGACCGGCTTCGGGTTGGGCCTGTTGTAGCGTCATGGCGACGCTCCTGTCTTGGCCGCGAACCGGCCAACATCATTTGAATCGGCGACGACACAACTCAAACGGTCATGTGCGAAGTATCGCCGATGGTTACACTCTACTCCCTAGAGACAGAATCAGAACCGACGAAAGCGGCGCGGCGGGCTGGCTGTTTCCCAAGCTTCCGGATGAAGCCGGCAATGGGCGGGATGCGCAACACCCGCGGCACGTCGGGCGCCCACATACGGTAGCGATTCACGGCGGTGTGCTCCGGGTCGGGCGCTGCACCGTTTTGGGGGCTCCAGTTTGGTTGCTACATCGGCGGCCGATAGTACCGGTGGTTTGGCCGCGGCCGGCCTGGGTGTGATCCCCTGTGCGGCAGCGGTTTCGCAGGCGAGGAAATTGCCGAGTTCGCCGATCGCGCTCCGCGGTTGCAGCGCGAGCGGATGGGTCATCATCGTGTCCAAGGCATTCCCAAGGGCAGCTGCGGGCATTGATTCGCCTTACACTGCAATGATTTGGTGTGCTTCTCGCGTTCGGCCTTGGCTTGCCAAGCCATCGCGCGATTTATGCTCTTAGGTACCTGAATGTCCTTCGGCTTAACGAGTTCAATTCCACGACCCACTCGAGGGTGGCCACGTCCACGCTGTGGCAGACGCCGAAGGCCGCGGCCGCTTCGGCACCCGGCTTCGAGCGCGCCGACCAATCCGGCGATCCATCACGACACATCCAGCCGCACAGGTCAGATTAGCCGGCTAAGGGCAGATCCCAGCCGCTCCCATCGAGCGACGCAGCCCGTCCGCAGCACACGCTCCGCTCCTAACGAGGTGCTTGACGCCCCCAGGGCCACCAGGGTGATGCAGTGCGGAAGAGCCTGCACTAGTCCGGCCCCGCGACGCTCGGGTGCCGTCGCCGGTAGCGATCAGAGTGTTCCTGTCGATGAGTTGCTGCGGCGGCCGCTATCCGAACTCGACGCCGTGATGAACCGGCTCCCGGCGCTGTGTCGTCTGACCGCTTTGCCAGCGCATGCAAGAGCCGACACCCACAAGTTGGGTGCCGGCTCCTTTGACGCGACAACGTGGAGTTCATTGCCCGTCGGTTGTCCACCGCTCACCGACGCCCCCATCGGAATCCCAGATCGACTGCGCGGCCATTTCCTTGCGTCTGGCCCTGCGGCGCATGCCCGCACGGAGTACGTCCCTGACCGTCAATGGGCCGTTGTCGATCAACGAGACGTCGGATTCTGTTGGGGCCGTCATGCGCTGCTCGGCAGCGATGGCGATTGAATGCGTTTCGGTGGTGTGCGTCATGGTCGTGCACCTATCTGCCCGCTGAAGCGAGCTGCTGTTTGACGTGGGTCCTGCAGAGCGAATCGGGCGACCTCGAACGGTGCGGAGGTGACCGGATGGCGGATCGTCGCGCGCCTGAGCCGGCGGTTGTTCATCGGATCGTGCGTCGACTTCTGGTGTTCGAGCTGCCGGATCAACTCGCGCTTTGCAGCGCCGAGAGCACGGGTGATGTCCGGGTTGTCCGCGACCGCTACCAGCGGTGGATGGCCGGGAAGGGTTGTGCGCAACGTGGTGCGCTGCTCCTTGCCGCCGCGGTCCTGCAGGCTGACGTCTATGTCCACATCATTCGGATCCCACCTGCCTAGATGCGCCTCGAGCGTGGACAACGTCTGTATGACGTGCGGACGCTCCTTGCCTACGAAACCCGCGCCTACGTGGATCACGTTCTCGCGAAAAATATTTCGTTTCGCGTTGTCAGATTTCCTCATTTGCGAACTCATTTCGGGTGGTCGCCGGCGCCTTGATCTAGCCACGTGTCGAACCTTCATGTTGCCAGTGACCGGAACTGCCGGGCCAGGGCGGTGATAGCGCCGATCGCGAGAACAACAGTGCGGTTGTGCTGATTCATCGGGGTCGTTCTCCTTTTGATTGACAGGGTGGGCACGCATGTTCGCGGGTTCCGACGCGTGTCGTCGTCGTGCACATTGGTCTGCACCGGACTTCCGGGATCAAGCGGAAACGCGTGGGGCCCCACCGCGAATGGTAAACGCCCACGAGCGCAGTTTCCGGACTAGACCTCAAGTAAACGCCCTGTCAGACGCAATGTCAACACTGTAGGCAAACGGCGTAGGCGCACTGCCAAAGATGATCGACCGTTCTATCCCCAGCGCGAGACCGCGGAGAAGCCCTCGCGGCTCAGGGGCCGAAAGATGACTTCTGTTCGTGCGTTAGGTGGGACATCAGGACCCTCCGTGACTAGATGAAGTGAGCTATGCCGGCCGTTTCGTGGTGGGAGGCCCCTTCTTGGCGCCAGCCCGCGTCGCGGCCCCCGCGAATTGCGTTGTGGCAATGGTCTTCATAGTGGGCTCCGGCCCGCTGGAGCGGGCTACGCGTTCGCTCTGGCCGGTCTTCTCGTCGGCGGCCATTTTCAGTTCACCCACCACATCTTCGATGCCGCGCGCGACCGATGCGACATTATCGACGTTGTCGGGGCACGCGACGATGCCCACAGCCAGCATGCCGCCATAGGACACGGCGGTGATGTTGAGATTGGCGCCCTCAAACAACGGGGCCAGGGCATGGATGCCCAGTACATGTGCTCCGGCGCAATAGATTTCGTCGCGCGGACCGGGAACGTTGGAAGTGATGACATGAGCGACTGGAGAGTGGAATCGCGACAGTTTCAGGCCGGTGTAGACACCCATCACCATGCCGATGACCACCGGTGGAACGAGATCTATGACATCGGCGAGGTTGACGGGCGGCACCGCCCGTCGTCCGTTCTTGATCCTGGATGTGGCGTCGTGAATGCTGGCCAACTGCTGTGCCGGGTCGGCCAGATCGACTGGCAATTTGACGACAACCGGTGACCAACTATTGGACGCGTCGCCATCGACACCGCGTGTCGAGATCGGCATCATGGTGCGCAGCGGACGACTGGGCACCGTGTCGTGTGTTGCCAGCCACCGGCGCAGCGCCGATGTCGTTGCGGTCAGGAAAACATCGTTGACGGTGACATCGAACGCGGCCGTGATGACGCGCAGATCATCCATCGACACCGCGGCGAACGCAACGCTGCGTCGCGCGGTGAGCGGGGCATTCAGCAGCGTTCGCGGCGAGCTCTCGTCCTCCTTGGAATCCAAATTCTCGACCCGTTGCGGGCCGCCGCCCCGGAGGAGTTGGCGTGGCGATCCCAGCGCGGTTCCTACCACCGACTTCACCGCCACGGGACCCAACCTAACAGCGATCCGAATGGCCACAACGGTGTTGGCCGCGACCTCATCGATCACGTCCCACACCCTCGCGGCCGCGCCGGGCATCGTGGCCCGGGCCCGCGTTGGCGCCGCCGCAAATTCAGCGTCGGCGTCAACAGTCATCAGTTCGGGCAGCATCGAGGTCACCGCGCCCACCCCATCGGTAATGGCGTGGGAGAACTTTATTAGCACCACGAGTCTGCCGTCGGCGAGACCCTGCACGATCCAGGCGTCCCACAGCGGGCGGTTGCGGTCCAGAGGCTGCCCATGCAGCTCGCCGATAAGGGTGGTCAACTCCCGCATGGTGGCGGGTTTGGCCAGCCGCACACGATGCAGATGGCTTTGGACATCGAACGCGGGGTCCTCGATCCATGACGGCTGGCCCAACCCCAAGGGTTTGGTGAGCAGGCGCTGGCGGAAACCCGGCATCGCCGCAGTGCGCTCAGCCAGCAGCTTGTAAATCGCCCCGGCGGTCAATTCGCCGCGCGCCGCGGGGTCGCAAAACAACACTGCTGTCACGTGGGTGGGCATCACGGATGTTTCGCCGTGCAGCGTGACACCGTCTAAGCCGGTCAATCGTTTCATCATGCTGCTCCATCTGCATACCCGAGCTGTCAGCTCAAGGCTTGGCTGGCGACTTTCGCGCCGCGCGCTCAGCAACGGCGGCGCGGGACGCACCCCCCCAACCGCATGGCCACGAGGTGATTTGGTGATCCCAGCACTGTCTCGCAATTCATGCCAGCGGCACTTCGATCAGCATACACTGTGGTGATCACCGTCTGTCAACACCGTTGACGCGTAAGCACGTGCGAGTCACGGCCCGCGAAACGGCGTAAGGTCAGCAGTATCGAGCAGCTCGGTTGCGAGCGAACATGCTCGACTACAAAGGAAATTTGATGACTTCGCTCACAACGTTTCGCACTCCCTACGAGATTCGTCTCCAACTCGTCACGGACACCATCAGCGCCCACTCGAAGCTGGGCGACGACGCGGCAGGCAAACTCGCCGGACACGTCCTGCATGCACTGAACTCAATCCCCGAGAAGATGCGCTGACCAACGGCCCGGCTGGGCTTAACATTCAATGACCGCACGGATTTCCTGATTGCTGTTGCGAACGTTGCGAAATCGGCATCTATCCGATTGAGATGGTGTGGGTGAATCGGCAGACGGCGCTCGTTCTCCTTGCGAGTGGCGCCGATGACACCGAGGCGCAGTTGACCCATGCCCGCCTACTTCCTCACCCGCTTGCGGGCCGAGCGCCTCGGCGCTGACACGGTGGCGGCCAGACCGATGAGCAACAGATCGAGACCGCGGTCGAGTTCGGCCGCACCGTCGTAGGAGCCCAGCGCTGTGGCCAGCGCACGCACCTGGGGGAACTCGGTGATCGCCAGCCGGTGCAACCCGAGGCGCAGCACATCATCGGACTCCTCGGGCCGCTCGACGACCTCCTGCAGCTCGGTGAGGATATGGCCATAAAGATAGCCGAAGAGCACCCGGTAAATGTGTAGCGCGTCGACTCCGCTGAACCCCACCGATGTGAGCAGCGCGACGACGTCCTCCAGTGGCCGCAGCATGCCCGGCGGCCGCTGCCCCAGCGGCGTGGCCAGTGGCCGAGTCACCAACAGCGGCACCACTTTCGGGTGCGCCAGGGCCAGCCGGCGGAAGTCATGCGCCACCGCGCGCAGCTGCCCGGCCCAGTCCGGGTCTGCAGTGTCCACCCGCAACTGGCCCAGCACGATCTCGGCGACCCCGTCGAGCAGCGCCGCCTTGTTCGGCACATGCCGATAAATCACCGTCGGATCCCGACCCACCGCCTCACTCAGACGCCGCATCGACAACCCATCCACACCGTCACGATCGACCAACTCCAACGCACACTGCAAAATCACCGACCGGCTGACCTGACCGTCCTCTGGGCCGCTGGCAACGGACGGGCTAAGTCGATCAGCGGCTGTATCGGGAACCGTCGGCTGCTTCGCCATCGTGGGCACCCCTTCCCTTACGCGTCGCGGCTTCGCCTCCTATGTTAACGGCATGCGTCAACACTGTTGACAGGCGGGCTTAAGGAGCGTGTACTGGGGGTTGCAACAGGATCAGAGGTGTCGAATGCTCGCCACCGTTGGATTGATCCTCGTGCGCCACAGTCGTTGGCGTGCCGAGTATTGCAGGGGCCCCCACCCGCCGACCGTGTTCGGCTACCACGTCACGTGGTCCACCGGCACAATGTTCCTCTTCGGGATCGTGGTCGGCGCGGTGGCTCTGCTCGAACCCATCGTGCTCGTGGCCGGCACGCCAAGCCTTGCGCGCCGACGACACGACGCCCGAACCGCACCTGCCCCCTCCAACGGGCAATCCTGGTCGTCAACCGGCGCCTCGACACCCCTCGCTGCGCCGAAGCTCGAGCATCATTGCGTCCCAGAATCAACAACGTCAAAAACGAGTTCACCGCGGCGGAATTGCTTCATCGTCACAGCATCCCTGATGGCGGCTTGCCGTGGTCGAAGTTCCCGCTGGTGATCGGACCCATGCACTGCTCCACTGCGAGCGAAAGGTTCATCGGTGGGTACATGTGGCAGCGTATTGGGCTGGAGGTAGGTAGCCCAGCGACGAGTGTCGGCGGTGGTGGTTATAGTCGTGTTTCCAGTCGCTGATGACGACCCGGGCGTGGGCCAGGGACCAGAAGCTGTTGATGTTGAGGCATTCGTCGCGGATGCGGGAGTTGAACGACTCGACGTATCCGTTCCGCCACGGCTCACCCGGTGGGATGAAGTGCAACCCAACCTGGCCGTCAGCCCAATCGGCCATTGCGCCACAGGCCATTTCGGGACCGTTGTCACAACGCAGCACGGTCGGATAGGCACCCCGTTGGGCGGCCACGCGGTCGAGCTCCTCGGTGAGGTGCTCGCCGGTGATGCTGCGCTCGACCATCTCGCTCAGGCATTCGCGGGTGTGCTCGTCGATGATCGACACGATCTTGATCGGCCGCCCATCAGTGGTCACGTCGAACTGGAAGTCCACCGCCCATACCCGATCGGGCGTATCAGCGACGACCGTCGTTGGGGCCGTGGAGCTGCCGTGCCGCTTGCGCTTGCGTCGCTGCGGCACCCGTAGGCCTTCCTCACGCCACAGCCGTTGGAGTTTCTTGTGGTTCATTGCCCAGCCCTCACCACGAGCGTCGTGGTACGCAGGACGGAAGCCGCGGCGGGGATGCTTCTTGGCGTAGGTCCGCAGCCACTCCCGTAGGGCAGCATCCGGATCGTCGAGCGTCGCCGCGGCGGATTCGTGACGCTGGGTGGCGCGGTGCTGCCCGGTGACGCGACAGGCGAACCGCTCGCTGACCCGCCAAGCGACACCGAACATGACACCCTGGCCCGCTTCCGCAACAGAAACACTGCACCGTGCCGCCATGTGTCATCGGGGTCCTGAAGAGGAACCCCGGATGGTTGCCGATGAAATGATTGCGGTTGTACTCCGCGTCTTTCTGCTCTTGGGTGAGTGAGTTCCATACTTGCGTAAACTGCGTTGGGTCCTCCGGCAGCGCGGGTGCGGGTGATAGTGGTCCTTCTTGCGCTCTAATACCTGCGGGGTCGTACCCGTCACTGCGTAGCGTTCCCAATGCGTTCTGCAACGTATTGGAGTAGCCGTCGCGTGTCGCTTGCAGCTGGCCCAGCGCGGCTCTGGTGTCACGGACCGCGTCGCTGCGACATGTGGCGATAAACGCTTCCAGCGCATCGATGTCGGCCTGGGTGACGCCTTCATCGTCTTCCATGTCGACGGCCTCGCCGATCAACTCGTCCAGGTTCTGCAGCTGGGCTTCTAGTCCGGTGATTTGTCCGGCTGCGGTCTTTTGCGCCTCGGCTAGCGTCGCGGCGATGTTTTCCAGATCAGCGCCGATTTTGGGCAACTGCGCGGACTGCGCGCCAAGCGATTTGACGGTGCGCTGCACTTCAGCAGAGTCGTTGATGGGGTGATCGCCATTCTGGTGATTCCAAGCAGCATCGAAGCGCTTACGGGCCTGCTCGAACGTCGCATCAGCCTCGGCAGTCGAGCGCCCAGCGCCATGAAAGGCTTTGGCAAGGTTAGAGATCTGTGCTGGCTGGCCTGCTTGCAGAGTCCGGTTGACTTCCCACGGGTCGCCGCCAGCCCCCGCGACCAGCTCCCCGATGCTGAGATAGCTCAGGTGCATCGGGCCGCCGCCCCCAACTGGCCGACGCAGCAGTCACCCATATCGGTGGACTTCATCGCTGGGCACTAATTGGACGATTGGTGTTGAAGTCAGGTTCCAACTGAGCTACCGTCATCGCCGCTCGTTCGTCCAGCAACGCATCGATCAGCTCGGTGCTCGGAGAGTGCCGGGTAAGTTCGCGGGCCACACGCCATGCGCTTGTTACCAGGCGCAGCTCGCCATCGATTACATCGAGGTCGCGCACGCGGGCGAGCCTATGTCTAAAACCCGCCGCACACACTTCACCGCGACGCTGGTGCTCACGGGACACGGCCCCTAAGACCGTCGAGTGGAAGGCCGAAAGATCTACCGAGATTCGTCGGGCGGTAGAGGCAAACCGCTGACCAAGTTTCCGGCGTCAATTGCCAGGCCGTCGGCGATCTTGACAATGGTTTCTAACCGAAGGCTGCGCTGCCCTCGCTCTACCTTGCCGAGCTGCGTCCAGTGAATGCCGCAGCGCACAGCTGCGGCCTCCTGGCTGAGTCCAAGCGCTGCGCGACGATTGCGGACCCTCGCACCGAACTCGCGGGTGGTCTCGTTAAGGGCTGACTTGGATGAGTCGTCGGACACGAGGGCAACCACATACGGCCCGCGTGGAATCGGCCAGAGCGTTACGCACCCATGCGTTTCATTCTCATGCGCAATAGACGTAGATCTTGCTAATCTGCTCGCGAAACGCGCCTCAGTTCAGTTCCGCGCCGATCAGAGGAGTGCGCCATGCCAAGGTTGTCTGAACATGCTGGCAATCTGCACGCACGACAGTGACGCGCTGCCGGGCAGCCCAAATGGCGATCCGATGCTTGAGGCTAACTTTGCCAGGCATCAAGTATCCGGAAAATGAGCTGGATACTAGCGACGAAGCGCCGCGTTCAATGAGAGGGGATCGGTGGATTACAAGGCAATTGTGACGGGCGTGACAATTGGCCTCGCGGTGGCCGGATGCGGGGCAAGCCACAGCGAGTCATACGAAATGGGCCAAAACAAGGGTCAAGAAGTACCAGTTAAACACCTCGGTAGCGCAACCGCCGCGCAAACGTGCAATCAGCTTGCTCAAATTGCAATGGATGGTTCTGCTCTCGGAACGACGGAAAAGCTCCCGAAGAATTTTAGTTCTACTGATTTTGTCGCAGGCTGCGTTGATGTCGTCAAATAAGCCCACAGGAGCACGGCAAGGCAGAAACTCGACAAGTGAGCCAGTTGACGGCCCTTGCTCCGAAGCGTCGCATATTTCAGCATTGCGTAACCGAGGGAGTCGCTACGCCACCACGACCTCTTCCGCACGTCGGCGGTTGTTTTCAACGCCTACCCTGGCGTTGCTCCTATCGGCCGAGTTGTTGCGGGCTATCATTGTGTCGCCGGAATCTCATGCTGGACCCCCGTTTACACAAGGGGAAGAAGCATATATTATCCACGTAAATGGCGTTGGTGTCATCTACTCGTCAAGCAATACTCCGTTAGTGAGTGATAAGCAGGCTTTGGTGAATCAGGGTTGGAGTATCGTTTACGATCTTCGCTGGGGAATCGCCCCTAACACTGAGGCTCAGAACCTTTACGCAAAGTCGGCACAAGGTGCTGGTACTCACGGCATAACGGTTACCCAGGCGATGGACGAAGTGCTCTATGCTCAGACCGATCTCAATGACGGCTCCTGCCCTTCCCCTGGGGCAAAGTGGAAGTGCTCTAGAGACAACAGAGGTGGCCTTGAGTACACAGGCTAGTCAATTGTGACTGAGAAAACGCGATGGGCAGCGAGTGCAACTTAGCGGATGTTGACTTCGCGGTCGTGGCCATACTCGACGGATGACGGTTGGGCAGTATGCGGGGGTGAGCGCATCGTTGTGGGAGGCTCGCAATCCTGCTTGGAAGTCGTCGAGTGCGGTGGCCCCGTTGTGGGCGTAACTGGTCGACGCGGCTTCGACGAGGTTCATTGGCCGGTCGTAACCCATCCACGTAGTGACCGAAACATCGCCGGGACGAAGACTCTTGTCGGCAGCGAGCGTTGCAGAAAGCATCCGTTCGGATTTCAACGCGCTGGCATCGAAGCGCGTGAGGTCTTGGCCTGTGCCCGGAATGAAGGTGGCGTCGCGTTTTGCCGTATCAGGATTGTTGATTGAGACTGCGGCGTGGCCCTGGTCGTCGATGATGCCGAGGTACCTCGGCAGTTGGCCAGTTGGGACTTTGTCCGGTGGCGGGCCAAGACTGTCTTTCACCTTCGCGTATCCGTCGCGGGCACGATTGGCCGCATCACCGGCGGCCCCTCCTCCCTGAACACTGTCATCGGGCACAGCTACGGCTCGACCGAACTGGGGGCAGCGGCACTTGGAGGCCACCACCTTGACGCAAACAACGTCGTCACGGTGGGCAGCCCTGGGGTACTGGCCGGACACGCCAGCGACCTCAACCTCGATCCCGGAGCGCACGTATTCGCGACCCGCGCCCAAAACGATGTCATCGGCGTAGTCACCGGCATGACATTGGGACCGGACCCCATGAGTTCAAAGTTCGGAGGAATCCCCTTTGAAGCAGCGCCGGGACCCGGTTGGCCCCTGGGCCTGCCGACAGTAGCGGCCCATAGTAGTTACTGGGACCCTGGCAACCCGGCACTGGACAATATGGGCCGTATCATCGCCGGAAGAGTCGATGTCACCCCACCCACCTTCACGCCTTAATCAAATGATGAAATCAGCGATCCGTAACCTGCTTTGCTTATTGGCTGTGCTGCTCACAGCGGGGCTATGTGCTGCATGCTCATCAGGATCGTCATCTACATCCCCGAAACAAACTTCGTCGCGCGCGCCGTCTGGTGCAACGGCAATCCCAGGAGGTCCGATGGAATCGACACCAGCCGCTCCCTCACCGAAAATTCCTGCTAGCCAACAAGAAGCGCAGAACACGGTCGTCCATTACATTCAGCAGACCGTGGACGCGCTGCCCCCCTGGGACCAACGTGGACGGGACCCGTTACAGCGGCGTCGGTTCCGGAATCGCCTACTGCGAAGACGAGCCAAAAAACCAAAATTCCCCCGTCAATTACTCCTACTGGGGTGATCTCAACCTTCCGCCGGGTACGGACATCAACACCATTTTCGGGCAAGTGGAGAGCATCTGGAAAGGCTGGGGTTGGCAGGTTCTTGAGCGTCAAGGCTTCGAGAAGCCCAACAGGTTTGGTTACGCCCCTGACGGTTACGTCGTCCAAATCAAGGCAGCGTATCCGCCTGGCTCAGCGCCGACGATCATTGGGCAATCTCCATGCTTCCCAGGCAACCTTCGGAAGGACGGGTCGCCTGTCCCCACAGCAATAAATCAGACCTCTCCCGCGAGATAACCGAAGATGTGCTGAGCCGCCGCGACCGCCGAGGCGAGCCGAACCCTGAAAGCACGACGCAGGGGCGTAGCTACGGCCCGCCCCCCTTGCACCTAACCGACACTATAGGAGATCTATAGTCAAGCGTCACCTGCGGCGAACCCGGCACGCTCACTTGGTGCTATTTGGCTATAACTTCTCAATAGCTTCGGAAGACTCCTCAGCTTTTTGTCCATCTGGGCTGCCCAGTGATCCACGATCCCGGCAAGCTCGTAGTGACGCTTTGCGTGAACTCGCAGACTGGCATGAGTAATCTGATCAGCCTCGTCACGACCATCGTTCACGTCGCGCAGGATGGCTGAGTAAGTTAGAGCGTTCACCTGACCGTGATCCCAGCGCATCGAAACACCGTGCCAATCCAGCAGCACGTTAACCCGAAGCCGCACTTTCTCATTGCGACAAATGTGACAACGTGGCTCAATGCGCTCGAATCGCCCGTTGTGTACGCGGCCACCAGAGATCTTCATTCGGTCGCCTCCTTCGTAGACCGGATTGACCGACGAAAGATTTGAACAACCGTACCTGGGGCGCGGCTCCCGAGGCCGAGCATCTTGTGTGTTGTGTGGTAGGTCTTTCCCCCGTATTCAAATGAAGAACTGAAGAAATGGGAATCATCATTGATTCACATACTTGCAGTTCACGCGCGTATTCCTTCATTTCTTCATTTCCCCCTGTATGAGCACCGACGCAAGGTCTCTGCCCGCTAGTGAAGAAACGGGGAGCCGCTGGTACTCGCCCTGCGCGGGATTGAGGATCAGCCCGCGCTTGTATAGCCGATTCAGCATCTGTCCGGCCAGCTTGTTGTCCGTGGCAAGCCCGGCGTGGAACACCTCCATCGGCGTGACCCGGCTCTCCTGGCTGTCGACGTAATCCAGGACGAGCTGCATCGGCGGGTTCAGTGGGCGTGTTCCCTTGCGGGGCCTCAGCAAGTCGCTGGCGCTGACATCGGACTCACCGCCAAGGACGAACGTGCCGACTTCCACCTCCTCGCCGGTCGAGACGGTCACGCTCTTGCTTTCGATGGCGTACTCCAACGACAAATCTTCGCGACCGCAGGCGTTCTTGCCCTGGGTCATAACGCGGAGGGCTTCGCCAGATGACGAGTCCTCTTTGGCAAACCCGAACACACACCGCGCTACCTCACCGAACGCCGAGGACCCGTTGATGCTGGCCACTAGATCACCTGTGCTGCCCTTGACGAAGTGGACGATCCCCATGACGACCCCGTCGATGGCCTCCGCGATACGCACCCACGGGCTCAGCGCTTCCCGCAGCTCGTTGGAGCGGTAGATGTCGACCTTGCTCTTCAACGTCGCCATCACCGGGTCCACGACGATCACCGTGACGTTGTGTTCGACGAGGTATTCGGTCATGGCACGTTCGTCGTCGGTGGCCAAGAGTGACACGTACTCGCCGGTTCCGATTCTCACCCTAGGGGTGATGATTCGAGTCATGTCAGCCCCAGCCGCGCGCAGGGCGGGCTTGAGTACATAGATGGCCGTCTCCTCGGCGGCGATGTAGGCCACCTTCTGCGGCTTGCCTTTCCAGCAGCCATCGAGTTCGCCCCTGCTGAAACCGGCGGCGAACCAACGCGCTGCAGTGGACTTCCCCGTACCGGGGCGACCACCCAGGAGGGTTAGCGCTGCGGCCTGCATGCGCCCATGGCCCTGGTAGGACCAGCCCCACTTCGGTGCAGCGTCGTTAACGTTTTCCAGCGAGATCCATTCGATTTCCCGGCGGCGGCCACCGATAACCCCGGACTGCTCATCCGGGATCGCCCGTGGATTCGAAAGCCCGACCTGAAACGCCGAGCTGATGGTGGCGAGCACTGCCCGTTCCCCGTCATCGTCCGACAGGCCACAGTCTGATGCGGCGACTAATAGCCGCTCAGCCACCAACTGCTGATCCATCCCTGCTCCCGCGACGAGCGAAGAGCACTTCAACGCCGCGCTATAGAGAGCATCATTGCGCTCGCCGCTCTGCGCCTCGGCCACCCGCTTTGCGTTCTCTTCGAGCACTGCCGCGAGATACGCCTGTTGGCGAGCATCAGGGACGCCACCGCTCCAAGGTTCGGTCGGCTCAAACATGAACTCTGACGCACCGCGCGCCTTTGACTTCTTGGCCTTCTGCTTAGCGTGCGCCGCAAGACTTTTTGCCAACCACTGGGCGAAAGCTTCTGCCCCAGAGGCGTCACCGCCATCGGCCAGTGCAGGGAGGTGGTCAAATTCGACCGCGTAGCCCTTGCCCTTGTACTTTCCTCTTTGGGTGCCCGGCAGAAACACATTGGTGCCGAACGACTGGATGTCCACGCCTGGGAAACCGGGAATCTTACTGCCGTGCACGCTGGGTAGTGCTTCATGCCCAGCGATATAGAAGTGCTTCCCTCCGGACGGCGAGGTGATCTCGGCGAAGACACGCACGGTTAGCTCGGCCAACAAAGATCTGACCGCCTCTGCGTCGCCGCCGTTCCGGGGATCAACGTCGACCGCCGCAACAACGCCACCCATGTTGGCGCACAGCGCCATACCCTGCCTGAAGTGTCCGACCCGTTCATCGTTCCCGTCGGGGGTCTGCTTGTGCCAACCTTTTGGGCGGACGAACTCTTGGCCACCGGGCGGAGCAACCCACACGGGCACACCCAGATCCATGACGTGCCGCACGAACTCGACGGCCGCACGCCCATTATCTTTTGCGTCGTCAACATGACCTGCTCGGCCACTGGCGCGCCTCAATTCGTCTCTGGTGCGGGTAGCCCCTGGTGTTCGTACTGGCGGGCCGCCGTTGCCATTGAGGGTCATTGACACTGTCACGACTGATCAACCCCGCGCATCCGTCGGGCGGTCGTCCGCGTCATCGAACTGCCTGGCACGCCATCTGAATTGGTGTCACCGCTTGCTACAGCCGTGGGCGCTATTGCGCACAGGCGCAGGATCTCTTTTAGATCTTCCTGGGTCAGGACCCACTTGCGTCCAACTTTGCGGCCAGGCCAGCGGCCTGCCCGAAGCTGATCGGCCAGAAATCGCTGGGACGACCCAATCAGCGGGGCTGCTGCTGGGATGTCAACGACAAGTGGGGATATCGAAATGGAAGGAGAAGCCATAGGTGCGCGAACTTCCAAGCCTCGCAGGGTCCCACGGTCGACCGTTGGTCAGTCGTTGGGGGAGTTCGCGTAATGCCCCTTAGCCGAGCCCTGGACTCCACTTGCTCGGCGGGCGTTTCGCGCTCGCGATGCGCACCTAGTCGCGCTCGGCCAATTCAAGGACTGGGTCGAAAGAAAAGTGAGCCTTGCGCGCTCTTGATCTTACGCGCCGTTCCACGACGGTGCTCGATTAAGGCGGAAATTGACTGCCACAGTTCCTATCTGAGCAGGTCGGCCATAGCAGCGGCCGCCGCTTGCCCAGCTGTGCGGTCAAGGTGACCATACACTCTGGCTGTCGTTGCAGTGTCTTCATGGCCCAGGTGTCCGCTGACGACGATGAGCGGGACTCCGGCACCGAGTAGCCAGCTGGCGCAAGAGTGGCGGAGATCGTGGATGCGCGGTTTCTTCTCCAAGACGATCTTGTCCGGATTCTTCGCGTCCTTCGCCCTAGCCTTGGCCAACGACGGCATCCAGACGTTTGACCGCCAGGAGTACAATCGGATGGGGCCTCCGTCGCTGTTGAGGAAGAGCCACTCCCCGGAATAGTCCAGCTGGTCCAAAATCGCCTTCGGCAGGTTAATGGTCCTGATAGACCGCCGCGTCTTTGGCTGACCGATTTCGTAGCGGGCGTCGCCCGAGGTGTCCATGCGCTTCCAGGCTTTGGTGATCCTAACCGTGCACTCGTCTCGGTCAACATCAGACGGGGTCAGCGCGGTGGCTTCAGAAAACCGGCACCCGCTGGACACCAGAAAGTCCAGGAAGGGGTGCCAGCGAGCAGTGAACCCCGCCCGTAGCAACCGGTACTCGTTTTTGGTCAGAAAGGTCGTTTCTCGCCGGACGGTGCGGGGCAGCCGGACACCGGCAGCGGGGTTGGCGGGCATGAGCCCATCGCGCACAGCAAGGTTGAGGCAGCCGGACAGGAACCCCAACTTGTTACTAATTGTCTTGCCCGACGATCCTGCATCCCGCATCTGGTTGACCCACCGGCTGATGTCGGTTCTGCTGATTGTCGTCAGCGGGATGTGGCCGAGCGTGGGCTGGATGTCACGGGAGAGATAGCGCCGGTACTCGGCCACGGTCTTGCGCTCGACCCCGGACAGTGCATCGACGTGCTCGGTTAGGAAGCTGGCAACCGTGTGCCCCTGGCTGGGCGTGGCCGCGCGCCAGATCCTCAGCGCCTCGGCGGGACCGAGCCGATTGACGACATCCCGGAACCGCAGCGCCTCCGTGTGGTCATCGAACGATGACGACGTTTGTTTGCCATTGAACACGTATAGGACGGATGTGTAACCGGTGCCGTCCTTGCGGGCGCGGGTGCGAATGCTGGCCACGAACCGGCAGACTACACCCAATCTTGACTGGAATCTTGACGTGGACTCGATTTCGAGCCAATTTATCGCTTTGAACAGCACATACTCAGTGGAGCTGCCGGGAATCGAACCCGGGTCCTACGGCATTCCCTCAAGGCTTCTCCGTGCGCAGTTCGCTATGCCTCTGCTCGGATCTCCTGGTCACGCGAACAAGCCAGGATGACGATCCCAGTCGCTGTTGGTGTCCCGATGAGTCCCGCGACCGAACTCATCGGTGGATCCCTCTAGCTGACGCCAGGGTCCGGGTCGAGGGCTTTCCCGGTCTGACGGACTAGCTGTCGCTTAGGCAGCGAGAGCGTAGTCGCGCTGATGTGAATCGGCGCTTATCTGTTTGCAACGACGCTTACGGTGGTCAGTTGCCTGCACCGGCACGCTTCCCTTGATTCGATGCGCGAAGTCGAAACCTTTCAGCCCCTCGCACCCCGCCGACTTTCGGCAGGAATATCAATGGTACCTGGCTATCAACCAGCGGCAACGGGATTATCTTCCCCGCCACGCTGCGATCAGATCACGAAGTTGAGGTGCTCGACGACCTGCTTGGCCACGCCTTTGTCCCCGTCGAGCTCGATGTCCTTGACACGCGTGGGACACATCGGGCGGCCACCGGTGAGCCTGGTGAACTGCAACCCGTCCAGACGGATGGTCGCGGTCGGTTCTTGGCCGCCGAAGTCCTCGACCACCGCGGCCCGGCCGTCGACGCTGACCCGGATGGTGCGGGCCAGCGGGCCGGTGAGCTCGAACTGGATGCGTGAGCCGTCGGGAGCCTTGGCCAGCTTGCCCACGACGTAACCCATCGTGGCGGCGATCTCGTCCACGGCGAGCGACGCCGCCGGCCCGGCCAGCTCGTCATCGGAGGGCGGCCGACCCAGCGCCATGCGAATGTCTTCTTCGTGCATCCAGCAGTCGAACACCCGGATTCGCATGAACCGGCCGTAGGAGTCCGGACCCGTCGGAGTCATCGTCACCGCGTCCCACTCCTCGCCGGACAGGCCCTTCAACGCTTCGCGCCGATCGTTGGTGATCGCCCTGAAGCTCTCTAACACGTCGGCATCGGCGTGCGCGCTCAGATGGCGAACCCAGCACTCGTTCATCACCCCGACGTCGTTGCGCACGTGTTCCAGCGTCGAGACGTCGATATCGGGCTGCGGTGCGGCGATGCCGGCGAGAAACGACTCGGTGCCGATCATGTGCGCCACCAGGGCCTTGACGTCCCAGCCCGGCAGCGGACTGGCCGCTCGCCATTGCGCTTCGGACAGCCCGGCCAGCAGCGCGTCGATGTCGTCCCACACCGCGAAGAGTCCGGAGAGAACGGTGGACTTGTCGAGTCTGGTGACGGGGCGATCGGCCATGGTCGTCGATCGTAGGCCGATCAATCACGCATGGGGCCGTCAGGCCGAGGCGATCATCGCCACGGAGCCCATTGCCAGCACCATGCCGATCCCTTGCAAGCGGGTCACCCGCTCGCGCAGCACCACCATCGCCAGCACCACCGTCGCGGCGGGATACAGCGAGATCAGGATGCTGGCCAACGACAGCAGCCAGGTGTGCAACGCCGCCAGCATGGTGATGTTGGCGAAGATGTCCAGCAACGCGACGGCCACGGCCAGTTTGAGCGGCCGTCCGCGCGGCATCGCCAAGTTCTGGCTGGTTTTGGCCATGGCGAAGACCACCAGGCTGGCCGCCACCCGAGCGAAGACCAGCGGCCAGAGTTTGCACACGTGCGGCGCCTGGTGCAGGAACACCAGGTTCAAGCCCATCGCGGAACCCGCAACTACTGTGAGCCAGGCCACTTTTGGCGTGAACCGATACGGCGTGCCCTCCACGGGGGCCTCCCGGCTGACAAGCATCACGGCAGCCAGCGCCAGGACGACCCCCACCAGGGCCGCCTGACCGGGCCGCTCCCCGAGGGCCATGCCGACCGCCACCGGCACCGCGGCGTTGAGCACGGCCGCCAACGGCGAGACGACCGAAATCGGCCCGGAACCAAGTGCGGCGAAGAACGCCCACATGCCGAAGGCCATGCCGATGCCGTACAGGCACCCCCACAGAACGGCGCCGACATGGATAGGACCGCCGACGAAGACGGCCATCACGCCCAATATCAGCGTTTCAATCGGGTAAGCGACCAGCATTACGCGCAGCGCGGCCACTCGCCGCGCTGCCACGCCGCCCACGAAATCGCTGACGCCGTACGTAACGGCAGACAGCTGGGCGTAAGCCGCCCCGATCAGGTCATGCCCTTTGCTCGTCGCCCCATTTCACGGACCACCTCACGCTGTGCATCACGCTGCGCCATATCCTGGCGCTTGTCATAAGCTCTTTTGCCGCGAGCAAGGGCGAGCTCGACTTTGACCTTGCCCTCCGAGAAGTACAGAGACAGCGGCATCAAGGCGAGGTTACCATCTCGTATCTTGCCCACCAGTCTGTCGATTTGTTGCCTATGTAACAACAACTTTCGGTTGCGACGTGGCTCATGATTGGTCCAGCTACCGTGCTGATACTCCGGAATGTACAAATTACGCAACCAAACTTCGCCGTCGTCGATCGTTGCGAACGCGTCAGCCAACGATGCTTGGCCCAGGCGAAGGCTTTTGACCTCGGTGCCCTGCAAAGACACTCCGGCCTCGAACAACTCGATGATCGAATAGTTATGCCGCGCTTTGCGATTGGTGGCGATGATTTGTTTGCTGCCACCTTTGCCGCCCGCCGCCTTGGCGCGGCCGGAACCCTTGGCCACAGCTAACGCCGGATGTAGAGGCGCAAGGTCGCGTACCCCGTCACTGCAGCCATCGACACGCCGAGCAGGAACAGCCACGGCGAGATGTAGAGGATGTCGGCATAGTCGACCTTGGCGATCAGATGTGCTTGATAGAACTGACTCAGCGCATTGTCCAGGAACAGAGCCCGGACCAACATGAGCCCGACGACGGCGATGGCCACACCGACGGACGCGGCGAGCATCGCCTCCACCAGGAACGGCAGCTGGGTGTACCACCGGCTGGCTCCCACCAGCCGCATGATTCCGATCTCGGTGCGACGGGTGTACGCGGCGACCTGCACCATGTTGGCAATCAACAGGATTGCTCCGACGGCCTGCACCAGGGCGACGGCGAACGCGGCATCGCGCAGCCCGTCCAGCACGGCGAACAGCCGGTCGATGAGGTCCTTCTCGTTGAGGATGCTGCGCACTCCGGGCTGGCCCTGCATCGCGGCATCGAACTCCGCGTGCTGTTCGGGATTGTTCAATTTGACGATGAACGAGGCGGGAAACGAGTCCTTACCCGCCACGTCCTTGAACTCCGGGAACTTCTTGATGGCGTCGTTGTAGGCGTCCTGCCGATTGACGAAGCGCACCGATTTGACGTCTTGACGCGCATCGATCTTGTCGCGCAACCCTTTACACGGCGCGGACGCACACGTGGTGTCGTTGGCCGAGATGTCGTCGGTCAAAAACACCTGCGTCTCGACGCGGTCGAGGTAGATCTCGCGCGAGTTGTCGGCCAGCCGGACCACCAGCAGGCCGCCGCCGAACAGGCCGATGGAGATCGCGGTCGTCAGGATCATCGCGGCCGTCATCGTGACGTTGCGACGAAAGCCGGTCAGGACCTCGTTGAGTAGGAAACCGAAGCGCACTTAGCGGTCCATCCCGTAGATGCCGCGCTGCTCGTCGCGAACCAGCCTGCCCAGCGACAGCTCGACGACGCGCTGGCGCATCGAGTCGACGATGTGGTGGTCGTGCGTCGCCATCAACACCGTCGTCCCCGTGCGGTTGATCCGCTCCAACAAATCCATGATGTCCTTACTGGTATCTGGGTCGAGGTTGCCCGTCGGCTCGTCGGCCAGCAGGACGAGCGGCCGGTTGACGAACGCGCGGGCGATCGCCACCCGCTGCTGCTCGCCGCCGGACAACTCGTGGGGCAACCGGTTGGCTTTGCCGGACAGTCCGACGGTATCGAGCACCTCCGGCACCACCCGGTTGATCGCGTCGCTTCGTTTGCCGATCACTTCCAGCGCGAACGCGACGTTCTCGTAGACCGTCTTTTGCTGGAGCAGGCGGAAGTCCTGGAAAACGCAGCCGATCACCTGGCGCAGCTTCGGGACGTGACGACCGCGCAGCTTGTTGACGTGGAACTTCGAGACCCGGACGTCACCGCTGGTCGGGTTCTCCGCGCCGAGCAGCAGCCGCATGAACGTGGACTTACCCGACCCCGACGGGCCGATCAGGAAGACGAATTCACCCTTGTCGATCTTGACGTTGACGTCCTCCAGCGCCGGGCGCGCCGACGCTTTGTACTTCTTACTGACATGGTCCAGGGTGATCATCACGGCACGCCAGTGTAGCGGTGAATTTCGCTGGCAGGCGAAGTCAACTGGCCGGTGGCCGCGAAGTCGGCACCGGACCGGGCCCCGGCTGCGGTTGCGGCGGCGGCGACGGGGTGGGGCTCGAGCTGGGCGGGCAGAACGGGGCCGGCAAGACGCACGGGAGCTGTGGCAGCTGGAACGGCGGCGTGGTCGTTGTCGTCGTCGTCACCGGTGGGGGCGGCGGGGGCGGAGGCGGCGGCGTGCTCGTCGGGGTCGGTGTATAGGTGACGGTCGTCGGCGGTGCCTGCACGCGGCTGCGCGGCACCCAGGTGTAGTTGGGGTCGGGCACGAAGCCCGGCGGCACCACTTGCTGGGCCGGAGGCTTGGGGGCCGGTTCCGGGCGGTAGGTGTCGTAGACCCACCACACCACGAAGAAAGCGACGATCAACACGAAGGTCGACGTGCGCATCCGCCCGCCGAAGATGTGCTTCGGCCAGCGATGCTCCGCATCCGTGTCGTCGCCGCGCTTCTCAAGGATGTTCAGGGTGAACTTCACCGCTTCTGCCCCGCACCCTGGACTTCATCGGCTTGCTGTCCGGCTGCCTCGGCGGCCTCGGCGGCCGGAATCGACGGGTCTTCCACCAGGCCCACCGTCGCGTCGGCCGCGGTCACGATCCCGACTCGAGCCAGCGCCCGGATGACCAGCACCCGTAGCTGCCGGCCGACCTCGAACTGCTTGCCGGGCAGGGTGCGTGCCACCATGCGCAGGGTGACGGTGTCGACCTCGATGCTCTCCACCCCCATCACGGTGGGGGCGTCCAGCAGCAACTGGCCCAGCACCGGGTTGTTCATCGCGCGGTCGCATTCCTGATGCAGGACCTCGTTGACCCGGTTGAGGTCGGCGCTGGTCGACACCGGGATGTCCACCACCGCGCGCGCCCAATCCTTGGACAGGTTGACCACCTTGACGATCTGCCCATTGGGAATCGTCAGCACCTCGCCGTCCGGCGAGCGCAGCCGGGTCACCCGCAACGTCACGTTCTCGACCGTGCCGGTCGCTTCGGTTGCGGAAACGACGGTAAGAGTGACCAGGTCGCCGAACCCGTATTGCCGCTCCACCAGGATGAAGAAGCCGGACAGCAGGTCGCGGACCAACTGTTGCGCGCCGAAACCCAGCGCGGCGCCCACCACGGTGGCCGGCGCTACCAGACCCCCGACCGAAAACTGCAGAACGTTGGCGATCTGCATGATGACCCAGATGCCGATGATGACGACCGAAACCCAGGAGATCACCGACGCCAGGGCCTGCCGGTGCTTGGACGCCTCCGAGCGCACCAGCGCGTCGCTCTCGGCGAAGCCGAGGTTGAGCTGATGGGTCACCTGCTGCGCGACCCAGTTGACGAACCGGGCGGCCAGCATCGCGGCGATCAGGACCATGACGATCCGCAGACCCCGGGTGATGATCCACTCACCGAGCTCGCCCCGCCAGAAGTCGTGCCAGCGGTGCGTCATCGATGCGGCGAGAATGTGTGTGTTATTCGTCATCTTTTCGGTTGCGCCAACGGATTCCCGCTTCCAGGAATCCGTCGATGTCTCCATCCAGGACGGCCGCAGGATTGCCAACCTCGTACTCGGTCCGCAGGTCCTTGACCATCTGATAGGGCTGCAGAACATAGGAGCGCATCTGGTTGCCCCATGAACTGCCACCTTCGCCTTTTAACGCGTCTAACTCAGCGCGTTCTTCGGAACGCTTGCGCTCCAACAGCTTTGCCTGAAGCACTCGCATCGCCGAGATCTTGTTCTGCAACTGCGATTTTTCGTTCTGGCAAGTCACGACGATACCCGTTGGGATGTGGGTTAAACGTACCGCAGAGTCGGTTGTGTTGACCGACTGGCCTCCCGGCCCACTCGAACGGTAAACGTCAACGCGCACATCGCCTTCCGGTATATCGATGTGGTCGGTGGTCTCGACCACCGGAAGCACCTCGACTTCAGCGAAAGAAGTCTGGCGCCGACTTTGATTGTCAAACGGGCTGATTCGCACCAGCCGGTGCGTGCCCTGCTCCACAGAGAGCGTGCCGTAGGCGAACGGGGCGTGCACGGCGAACGTCGCGCTCTTGATGCCGGCCTCTTCGGCGTAGGACGTATCGAATATCTCCACCGGATACTTGTGCTGTTCAGCCCACCGGATGTACATCCGCATGAGCATCTCGGCCCAGTCGGCGGCGTCCACTCCACCGGCGCCGGAGCGAATGGTGACCAGGGCCTCGCGTTCGTCGTAATCGCCCGACAGCAAAGTGCGCACCTCGGTGGCTTCGATGTCCGCGCGCAGCGCCTTCAGCTCGGCATCGGCCTCGGTGAGCGCCTCGTCGGCGCCTTCGCCCTCCTCGGCCGCCAGCTCGTAGAGCACCGGCAGGTCATCCAGCCGCCCACGCAGCTCCTCCACCCGGCGCAGCTCGCCCTGGGCGTGCGACAACTCACTGGTCACCCGCTGGGCACGGGCTTGGTCGTCCCACAACTGGGGATCGGATGCCTCGTGTTCAAGCTTCTCGATGCGGGTGCGCAGACCGTCCACATCGAGCACCCGCTCCACCGTGGTCAGGGTGGCGTCGAGTGCGGCGATATCGGCTTGACGGTCGGGTTCCACAGCCGACAACGTTACCCGGGGGTCCCCAAGCGGCTCAGGTCGCAGCGAGTGTCCAGGTCACGACCAGCGGTCATGCGTTTAGCATCGAGTCACGATCATGTGCGCCCCGCTTTGCGCGCGACAGCCCCTGCGCGCATTCGGGCACGAATAGAAGGTCGAGAATGCGCCCTTACCACGTTGCAATCGTTGGCTCCGGACCGTCGGGCTTCTTCGCCGCATCCTCCTTGCTGAAGGCGGCCGACGGGTCCGAGGACATCGACGTCGCCGTAGACATGCTGGAGATGTTGCCCACCCCGTGGGGGCTGGTGCGCTCCGGCGTCGCGCCCGATCACCCGAAGATCAAGTCGATCAGCAAGCAATTCGAGAAGACGTCCCAGGATCCGCGCTTCCGCTTCTTCGGCAACATCTCGGTCGGCGAGCACGTCCAGGCGAGCGAACTCGCCGAGCGCTACGACGCCGTCGTCTATGCGGTCGGGGCGCAATCCGACCGTGCGCTGAACATCCCGGGCGAGGACCTGCGGGGCAGCATCGCCGCCGTCGATTTCGTGGGTTGGTACAACGCGCACCCGAATTTCGAGGCGGCCACGCCCGATCTCTCCGGGGCGCGGGCTGTGGTCGTCGGCAACGGCAACGTCGCGCTCGACGTCGCACGCATCCTGGTCACCGACCCCGACGTGCTGGGGCTGACCGACATCGCCGACCACGCGCTGGAGTCGCTGCGCCCGTGCGGCGTCGACGAGGTGGTTGTCATCGGTCGGCGCGGCCCGCTGCAAACCGCGTTCACCACCCTCGAGCTCCGCGAGTTGGGCGACCTGGAAAACGTCGACGTGATCGTCGATCCCGCCCAGCTGGAGGGCATCAGCGACGAGGATGCGGCCGCGGCTGGCAAGACGGCGAAGCAGAACATCAACGTGCTGCGCGATTACGCGAAGCGCGACCCGCGACCCGGCCACCGTCGCATCGTGCTGCGCTTCATGACCTCCCCGATCGAGATCAAAGGCGACGAGAGGGTCGAGGCAATCGTGCTCGGCCGCAACGAGCTGGTCACCGACGACAGCGGGCGGGTGTCGGCCAATGACACCGGCGAGCGTGAGGAATTACCGGTTCAGCTGGTGGTGCGTTCGGTCGGCTACCGCGGTTTGCCCACCCCGGGACTGCCGTTCGACGAGAAGACCGCGACCATCCCCAACAGCGGCGGGCGGGTCGAAGGCAGCCGCAACGAATACGTGGTCGGGTGGATCAAGCGCGGGCCCACCGGCGTGATCGGCACAAATAAGAAGGACTCGCAGGACACGGTGGACACGCTGCTCGCCGATCTCTGCGCTGCCGACGGTATCGCCGATTTCCCGGACGACCACGCCGCCCAGTTGGCTGACTGGCTGGCGTCACGCCAGCCCAAGCTGGTGACCTCGGCGCACTGGGATCTCATCGATGCCCATGAGCGGGCGGCCGGTGAACCGCACGGACGTCCCCGCGTCAAGCTGCCGAGTTTGGCCAAGTTGCTGCAGGTCAGTCACGGCTGAGCCGGCGCCAAGATTACGAAGGGCCCTACTCAACGAGGCCAATCCTCCGTAGCGTTGAGGATGTGGGTAGCGACCAACCGGTGACCGTGCTTTCCGAGGACGAAAACTGGAACCTGTTGGGCAGCGTCTCGCTGGGCCGGCTGGTCACCAACTTCGCCGGTGAACCCGAGATCTTTCCCGTCAACTTCGTCGCGCAAGAGCGCACCGTGTTGTTCCGCACCGCCGAGGGCACCAAACTGTTTTCGGCCGTTGCCAATCATGCGGTGGTCTTCGAGGTCGACGACCACAACCTCATCGAAGGATGGAGCGTCATCGTGCGCGGACGCGCGCGACTGTTGAAGACCGACGCGGACATTCAACGAGCCGAACGCGCGCAGCTGTTGCCATGGACGGCAACGCTCAAATCGCACTATGTGCGCATAACGCCGACCGAACTCACCGGCCGTCGTTTCCGGTTCGGTCCGGAGCCTGACCGTCATGAGCCGGTTGCGTGACGAGGAGCTCGGGTGCGTCGGCGCCGGTCAGTCGCCGGTGCATGGCCCACGCGATCCGGCCGGCCTGAACCTTCGCCCGATCGGCCGCCGGCCCGCGGTACATCTCGTCAATGGTGTTGTGCCACAGGCTGAGCCAGCGCCGGAAGTGACGATCTGACAGGGGGGCACGCCGGTGGATCTCCCGGTGCGCCTGCAACGCACTGCCGCGATAGAGCCCCGCGCCGAACAGTACGGTCTCCCAGAAGTCACACATCGTGGGAACATGCGTCTCCAACCCGGTGGCCCGCAACTCGGCAAACGGCTCGGCCAGCATCTCGTCCTGCAACGCCCGCCGGTAAAAACGGCGTAGCAACGCCGCCACGTCGGCGCGGTCGGCCAGGTCTGCACCTGCCTCGGCCGTCGTCAGCTGACTCATGGCTGGCACCTTCCGATATATCTGCAACTCAAAGTAACACCATGTTGGCCCCGAGATTCGGCCGAAGCACTGTGTTTTAGGTCGCTGCCGATCCGAGCTAGAGGTTGCCGCAACGGATCGCAAGCACGGAGTGACCCCTCCGGCACCGGGCCTCGGCCCGATAGGAGTCGGTGACCACCAGCTGTCGCGTGTCGCGGTGGGCGCCCAGGTAACGGTCCACGCCCTCGGTGAGAACCACCGGCTCGGCCCGCACGTCGGGGTACAACCGCGTCCATCGGGCAAGCCGACGAGCCAATTGCCCTTGTGCTGGGCGATTGCCAGCGGTGCCATCCCGAACGTCGGGACCCCTCGCTACCGACACGGCCCGCAATGCGGCTCGGCGCAACCGCGCTTCGTCGAACGCGTGCCGCAGCACGGTGCCGTTGTCGGCTTCGGCGACCACGCTGCCGACCTGGGGAGGCGTCGGACGGCTCGCCGGCTGTTGGATCACGGCGACCGGGCACGACGCCGAGCGGATCAGACGGGCCGCAACGGCGGGTCCGCCGTGGCAGGCATGGTTGAGCCCGATCCGCCCGACGCAGACCATGACCGCCGACCTGGATGCTTCGAGCAGCTTGGAAACCGTTCTTCCCCAGAGGATTTCGGTTTCGACCTTGACCGGCTGGCCGACGGCGTCGACGGCCCGGTGGGCGTCGGTCAACGCGGCACGGGCGACGGCAAGCCGAGTGGCGTCGTCGCGCGCGGCCCAGCCGTCATGCGGATTGATGACATACAACAATCGCAGGGGGATGTCGCGGCTCACCGCCTCATCGATCGCCCAGACGGCCGCATGTATCGCCGCCCTGGATCCGTCGACGCCTACCAGAATTGCGGGAGCTGGATACACGTTGCTCATCGCGAGGTCCTTCGTCGATCTTCTTCATGCCGTTCAACTACGACGTTATGACCGTAAACCTCACTCCCCCAGAGGCATTGGTCCCGAATTCAGTGCCTTTAGACCCTATGGGTGGCCGAAACAACCGAATTGACTGTGGCCAGGAGTTACGCGAAGCCGCGGAGACCCTCTCGAAAAGTCCGGGGTCGCTGTAGTTGTGCTACCTACGGACGCTGTTGGAGTAGGGGGCCGATCAGAACTCGACCGTCGTCTTTCGTCGCCGGTCGACATCATCACCTCGCGGCACCCCGAGATGCTGCGGGCCGTGGCCGACGGCGCCGGAACGCCAAGCATGGCAACCGCTTTCGCTGTACGACCGGTGCGAGACGGGTTCTGGACTGAGGTTAACAAAAGGTTAACAAAAGATGAATTTTACCTAGCCCGCGTCGTGAAATAAGCAAAACCCCGCCGGCATCGGCCGCATTTGCGACTTTTGAAGGGCCCAAAAAACGAAAGTCTTCGCAATGCCCTGCGCGCACGCTCCCCCGACCCGATAAGTGCCACGCTGCCCGCCCAGCGGGCGTGGTGCGATCGCGCTGGCCTGCCGTCTCACCTGACGCGGGGTGAGCCGTGCGCCGCAGGCGCACATGCGAATCAGCGGGCGGCCCAAATATCTTCCAGACACGCCGATGCGGCTGGCGCCGGCGTCGGTGGCGTTTGCCCGAAATCCACACTTCGAGGGGATGTATCACACATGGAGTGGACTTTTCTTCCACCCGAAATCAATTCGGCCCGAATGTATACCGGCCCCGGATTGGCCTCGCTACTGGCCGCGGCCGGAAGCTGGGATGCGCTGTCGGCCGAACTGGCCTCCACCGCCGAGGCGTACCAATCCGTGCTCGCGGGCCTAGACCTACAGTGGCGCGGCCCCGCCTCCGAGTCGATGGCGTACTCGGCCACCCGGTACGTGGGCTGGCTGCAAGCGGCCGCCGAGCAGACGAAACAGACAGCCATGCAGGCGCGGACGGCCGCGGCGGCCTACGAGCAGGCGTATGCGATGACGGTGCCCCCGCCGCTGATCGCCGCCAACCGCACGCTGTTGGCAGCGCTGGTGGCGACGAACATCGTCGGCCAGAACACCGCGGCCATCGCGGACACCGAGGCGCAGTACGCCGACTTCTGGGCTCGGGACGCGGCTGCCATGGCCGGCTACTCCGTGGCGTCGACGTCGGCGACGACCCAGTTGCCCCGGTTCGCGACCGCGCACAAGTCCATCAACGAGTCCGGGGTGGGCGCGCAGAACGCCGCCGTGGCCACGGCCAACGCCAACTCTGGCGCGACTAAGGCTGCCACACAAGCGTTTTCACCGGTTTCTCCCCAGCAGCCGCAGGTGCAAGCGGCGCCGAATCTGGGAGCGGCCGGGGGCGGGCGGCCCGCTTTTGCGGTCCTTGACGCCATTCAGGGAACGGGCCTGGGTTTCAGCGCTCCGTACAACATGGAGCAATTCGTGTCCGGCATCATCGGGGCTGAGAACAATTTGGGCATTCTCGCCAAGCCCGGCGCGGCCGCGGCCAATCTCGCTCCCGCGCTCGCAGCGCCCGCGCTCCGCGGCGCCACGTCGGGACTCGGCGGTGGCCTGGGCAATGTCACCGCGGCTCTCTCGCACGCCGGCAGAATCGGGCCGATTTCGGTGCCCGCGAGTTGGTCCGCACCCACGAGCACCCATATCTCGCCGCTGGAACCCGCCGGCTTCACCACGTTGCCGGGGACCGAAGAGCCGATGGCTTCCGGGTATCCCGGTTACCCCGGCATGCCAGGCGGCGGCGCCGCCCGATCGGCCGGGGCGGGTGCCCCACCCCGCTACGGCGTGCGGCTCACGGTGATGCCACGCCCGCCAGCCGCCGGGTGACGTGCCACCAGCCCACCAACTGCCGTCGACCACAGGACTGACCCTTCGTCGCCGGCAGCTTCGCTACACGCAGCCCATGAAGCTGTAGGACAATGGATTTCGGCTTTCTTCCGCCAGAGGTGAACTCGGGCCGGATGTACGCAGGCCCAGGGTCGGGCCCGCTGCTGGCCGCCGCGACAAGTTGGGACTCGCTCTCGGCCGAGTTGGGCACCACCGCCGCGGTATACGAATCGGTGCTGTCCGGCCTGACCGGCTTGTCCTGGCAGGGACCCGCAGCCCACGCGATGGTGGCCGGCGCCGCCCCCTATGTGGCGTGGCTGCATGCGACCGCCGAACGTGCACAACAGACGGCCATGCAGGCACGGATGGCGGCGGCGGCCTACGAGCTCGCTTTCGCCATAACCGTGCCCCCGTCCGCGGTCGCGGCCAACCGCACCCAACTGGCGACGCTGGTCGCAACGAACTTCTTCGGCCAGAACACCGCGGCCATCGCGGCCACCGAAGCCCAGTACGCCGAATACTGGGCTCAGGACGCCGCTGCGATGTACGGCTATTCCGCCAGTTCAGCCGCGGCGGCCCAAGTTTCGCCGTTCGTCGCCCCGCGCCAAACCACCACTCCGGATGGGGAAAGGGCTCAGCGAGACGCCGTCGCTCGAGCCACCGCCAACGCCTCGATCTCGAGCGCGAAATCGGGATCGCCTGGGGGAATTGTTCTCTCGAGGCAAGACCAACTGTTCCGGATCTTTGACACCATCCAGGGGACCTCAACCGCGTTCAGATCCCTTTTCACTTCGGAGGGGACCGCTGCCGGAATCATCCAGGCCGACAAGAACTTGGGCATCTTGCCGAACGTCGCGGCGGTCCCGTCCGCGCTTACCAAGGCGCCTGCGCTCAGCGGCGCCCAGTCGGGCGTTGGCAACGTCAGCACGGTGCTCGCCCGTGCCGGACGGATCGGCTCGATGTCGGTGCCCGCCGGCTGGGCCGCCGCGACCGGCAACCCCGTCGCGGCATCGACGGGCAGCGGCATGTCCGGCCTGGCGACGACCGAAGCGGCGGCCCGATCCGGGTCCGGGACGCCCGGCATACCCGGGGTACCGGGAGGGACCGTCAGGCGGGCCGCGCTTGTGGTCCCCCGCTACGGCAGGCGGATCATGGTGACGACTCGCCCGCCCGCGGCCGGCTGACCGCTAGCGGGCGGGCGGCTGCGGCGATTCGGGTGGCGCGGGCGGCCCGGGCGCGGCAGGCGGTTCCGCGGGAGCGAATCGCCAGTTGTCCGGATTCTTCGGCGAATACACCACCGGGAACAGCTGGCCGATGGTCGGCCATTGATTCACATCGACGGCCAGGCGCTGATACACGGCGTGCTCGTTGACGGTGGGCCCATTGATCACGCCGGCGATGGTGACGAACTGCTCGCCGGTGGCGTCGGGGCGGGGGCTTATGCCGGTCACCAGCAACGTGCCGCTCAGCACCTCGCCCCGCGGGCCGCGTGGGACGAACCGTTGAACGAGAAACACGGCCAGCACGGCCATCAGCAAGAGCAACAGTCCGAATTCCCACACGGGGCCATGGTAGGGCCGTGATAAGACTGCGTCATGAGCCGCACCGACGACGATGCAGAACGAAGCGATGAGGAGGAGCGGTGCAGATAAGCCAGGACGATCTGGCGCTGGCACTGACGCTGGCCGACCGCGCAGATACGTTGACTTCGGCGCGATTCGGCGCGCTGGACCTGCGCGTCGACACCAAACCCGACCTGACGCCGGTGACGGACGCCGACCGCGCAGTGGAGACCGAGCTGCGTGAGGAGCTCGGGCGCGAACGGCCGGACGACAGCATCGTCGGCGAGGAGTTCGGCGGGGACACCACCTTCACCGGCCGTCAGTGGATCATCGACCCGATCGATGGCACCAAGAATTTTGTCCGCGGGGTTCCGGTGTGGGCCACTTTGATCGCGTTGCTCCAAGACGGTGTTCCCGTCGTCGGCGCCGTGAGCGCCCCGGCATTGCAGCGGCGGTGGTGGGCCGCGCACGCCCGGGGCGCTTTCGCCGCGGTCAACGATGCTCCTCCGCGCCGGCTCTCGGTTTCCTCAGTGGCACAACTGAATTCGGCGAGTCTCTCGTTCTCCAGCCTGTCCGGGTGGGCCCAGCTGGGCGTTCGGGATCGATTCATCGCGCTGACCGACACCGTCTGGAGGGTGCGCGCCTTCGGTGACTTTCTGTCCTATTGCCTGCTCGCGGAAGGCGCGGTCGACATCGCCGCAGAACCGGAGGTGTCGGTGTGGGATCTCGCTGCGCTCGACATCCTGGTGCGCGAGGCGGGCGGGACGCTGACGGCCCTGGACGGCACCGCGGGACCGCATCACGGCAGCGCCGTGGCCACCAACGGCCTGCTGCAGCAGCAGGTGCTCGACAGCCTCGCTGTGAATTAGTTAACAAGTGTTCTCTCCGATCTTACTCCGGAGTAAGATCGGCGGTATCCGCAACGCCCAACGACCTGAGGCTGCTGAAAATGACCGGTTCCGGTTCCAAACAGACACCCACCCGCTCCCGCGCCAAACGGCGCGACCATAAGTCCGCTGTCGGCCTGCAAACGCACAAACGCACTGGCGTCGACATCGCGATCGCGCTGATCACCCCGCTCGTCGGTCAGGAGTTCCTGGACAAATATCAGCTGCGTGACCCGCTGAACCGCGCGCTGCGCTACGGCACGAAGACTGTCTTCTCCACCGCCGCCACCTCGTCTCGGGAGTTCAAGCGCATCCAGAACCTGCGCGGCGGACCAACCCGGCTCAAGTCCAGCGGCAAGGACTACTTCGACCTGACGCCTGACGACGAGCAGAAGATGATCGTCGAAACTGTCGACGAGTTCGCCGAGGAAGTGCTGCGGCCCGCCGCGCACGATGCAGACGAAGCGATCACCTACCCGCACGAGCTGATCGCCAAGGCCGCCGAGCTGGGCATCACGGCGATCAACATCCCCGAGGATTTCGACGGCATCGCCGCACACCGGTCCAGCGTGACCAATGTGCTGGTCGCCGAGGCGCTGGCCTACGGCGACATGGGTCTGGCGTTACCGCTGCTGGCCCCGGGCGGCGTGGCCTCGGCGCTGACCCATTGGGGCAGCGCCGACCAGCAGGCCACCTACCTTCCCGAGTTCGCCGGTGAGAACGTGCCCCAGGCGTGCGTGGCCATCGCCGAGCCGCAACCGCTCTTCGACCCCACCCGGCTGAAGACCACCGCGGTGCGCACACCGAGCGGCTACCGCCTGGACGGGGTGAAGTCGTTGGTCCCGGCCGCTGCCGATGCCGAGCTCTTCATCGTCGGCGCACAGCTGGACGGTAAGCCGGCCTTGTTCATCGTCGAGTCCTCGACGAAAGGCCTTACCGTGAAGGCGGATCCCAGCATGGGGATCCGTGCGGCTGCCCTGGGCCACGTCGAACTCTCCGGGGTGACGGTGCCGCTGAGCGCGCGGCTCGGTGAGGACGAGGCGACCGACGAGGATTACTCCGAGGCGATTGCGCTGGCCCGACTGGGCTGGGCCGCGCTCACCGTCGGCACCTCGCACGCGGTGCTCGACTACGTCGTCCCGTACGTGAAGGAACGCGAGGCCTTCGGTGAGCCGATCGCCCACCGCCAGGCGGTCGCCTTCATGTGCGCCAACATCGCCATCGAATTGGACGGGCTGCGGCTGATCACCTGGCGCGGCGCCGCGCGTGCCGAGCAAGGTCTGCCGTTCGTCCGCGAGGCGGCGCTGGCCAAGCGGCTCGGCGCCGACAAGGGCATGCAGATCGGCCTCGACGGCGTTCAGCTGCTCGGCGGCCACGGCTACACCAAAGAGCACCCGGTCGAACGCTGGTACCGCGACCTGCGGGCCATCGGCGTTGCCGAGGGTGTCGTCGTCATCTGAGTCGTTATTCAATTCGAGCTGAAAGTCCAATCATGGCAATCAATCTGGAACTTCCCCGCAAGATGCAGGCGGTGACGACGAAGACGCACCAGGGCGCCGCGGAGTTGATGCGCCCGATCGCCCGCAAGTACGACCTCAAGGAGCACGCCTACCCGGTCGAGCTGGACACGCTATTCAGCCTCTTCGAAGGCGCCTCGGAGTCAATCGAATTCGCCGGAGCGAACGCGCTGGGCGGCGAGGACGAAGAGCGGGACAAAAACCACAACGGCGCCAACATGGCCGCGCTGCTGCAAACGCTGGAGGCGAGCTGGGGCGACCTGGCGATGATGTTGTCGGTCCCCTATCAGGGACTGGGCAACGCGGCCATCTCCGCCGTCGCCAACGAGGAACAGCTGCAACGCCTGGGCAAGGTGTGGGCGGCGATGGCCATCACCGAACCGGGCTTCGGATCGGACTCGGCGGCGGTGTCCACGACCGCCACCCTGGACGGCGACGAGTACGTGATCAACGGCGAGAAGATCTTCGTCACCGCCGGATCGCGCGCCACCCACATCGTGGTGTGGGCGACGCTGGACAAGGCGGCGGGCCGCGCGGCGATCAAGTCGTTCGTCGTGCCGCGCGAGCACCCGGGTGTCACGGTCGAACGGCTCGAGCACAAGCTCGGCATCAAGGGTTCCGACACCGCGGTCATCCGGTTCGACAATGCCCGCATTCCCAAGGAAAACCTGCTCGGCAACCCCGAAATCGAGGTGGGCAAGGGCTTTTCCGGAGTGATGGAGACCTTCGACAACACCCGGCCCATCGTTGCCGCCATGGCCGTCGGCGTCGGCCGCGCCGCCCTGGAGGAGATCCGCAAGGTCCTCACCGAGGCCGGCGTGGAGATCTCCTACGACAAGCCTTCACACACCCAGAGCGCCGCCGCGGCGGAGTTCATCCGCATGGAAGCCGATTGGGAGGCCGCCTACCTGCTGTCCCTGCGGGCGGCATGGCAGGCCGACAACAAGATCCCGAACTCCAAAGAGGCTTCGATGAGCAAGGCCAAGGCCGGCCGGATGGTCACCGACGTCACGCTCAAGTCCGTCGAATTGGCAGGCACCGCAGGCTATTCCGAGCAGTTACTGCTGGAGAAGTGGGCGCGCGACTCGAAGATCCTGGACATTTTCGAAGGCACTCAACAGATTCAGCAGCTGGTGGTCGCCCGCCGCCTGCTGGGGCTGTCTTCATCCGAGCTCAAGTGACTCGCGAGCTTCGGCGTTCCGCGCCGAACGTGCAACCAGGGCGAGATTTCTGCTGATTTCTCGCCGTGAGTACACGTTCGGCGAGGGCGGGTGGTGCCGCTTTGGTCGGCGGTCGGGTTAGCGTCGAAAGATGGACACTTTTCAGGCGCTCGTCGCGCGACAAGATGGTGACCGGATAACCGCGTCGGTCGAGACGCTTCGTCCTGACGACCTGCCCCCCGGCGAGGTGACCATCCGGGTCCTGTATTCGAGCGTCAACTACAAGGACGCGCTGGCATTGACGCCCGGTGGCGGCGTGGTGCGCGACTACCCGGTGGTGCCGGGCATCGACCTGACCGGTGAGGTCGTGGACTCGACGTCTTCCGACTTCGCCGTGGGCGATGGGGTTCTGGCGCACGGGTATGCGATCGGCACCGGTCACCACGGCGGCTACGCCGAATACGTGCGACTGCCGGCCGACCAGGTGGTCTCGCTCGGCGCGCTGAGTCCGCATGAGGGCGCCGCCATCGGGACCGCCGGCTTCACCGCCGCGATGAGCGTTCAGGCGTTGATCGACTGGGGCATCGCGGCCGACGCCGGTCCCGTTGTCGTCACCGGAGCCACCGGCGGCGTCGGCTCGGTCAGCGTGGACCTGCTGGCGGCCGCCGGCTATCAGGTGGTCGCGTCGAGCGGCAAGGCCGAGGCGGCCGACCGGCTCAAAGCCCTTGGCGCCGCTGAGGTTATCGGCCGGTTGCCCGCCGATCCCGACGCCAAGCCACGACCGCTCGGGAAGGCGCGGTGGGCCGGCGCAGTGGACTGTGTGGGCGGTGCGACGCTGGCCGACGTGCTCAGCACCGTCGATTACGGCGGGGCCGTGGCGGCCAGCGGCCTCACCGGCGGTCCTGCCCTGCACACCACGGTGCTGCCGTTCATCCTGCGCGGGGTCGCGCTGCTGGGCATGGACTCGGTGCTGATGCCGATCGGACCGCGCCGCGAATTGTGGGCCCGGCTCGGCGATTCCTTGCGGCCACCTCACCTGGACTCGCTGGTCAGCGAGGTCGACGTGAAGGACGTCGTCGAAGTCATCGATCAAGTGCGCGCCGGCAAATTCTCCGGCCGGGCCGTGGTGCGGGTCGCCGGCGGATTTTGAGCGGCCAGTAGGCTCTGGTGGCATGCACGCGGTACAGGTGACTCGGCTCGATGGCCCAGACGCGGTCGAGCTGACCGAGATCGACGAACCGTCGGGCGACGGGGTGGTCGTCGACGTGCACGCCGCCGGGGTGGCCTTCCCCGACGCCCTTCTCACCCGCGGCCTCTACCAATACCGCCCGGAATTGCCGTTCGTGCTCGGCGCCGAGATCGCCGGCGTGGTCCGGTCGGCACCCGATGGCGCGAACGTGCGCGAGGGAGACCGGGTCGTCGGCCTCACGATGCTGTCGGGCGGCATGGCCGAGGTCGCGGTATTGGCCCCCGACCGGGTGTTCAAGCTGCCCGACAATGTCAGCTTCGAGGCCGGCGCCGGCCTGCTGTTCAACGACCTGACGGTGTACTTCGCGCTGACCGTCCGGGGTCGGCTGCAGCGCGGCGAGACGGTTCTGGTGCACGGCGCGGCCGGCGGCATCGGGACCTCGGCGCTGCGACTGGCGCCGGCGCTGGGCGCGGCCCGCACGATCGCCGTGGTCAGCACGCAGGACAAGGCCGACATCGCCACGGCGGCCGGCGCGACCGATGTGGTCCTGGCCGACGGTTTCAAGGACGCGGTGAAGGAGTTGACCCATGGCCGTGGCGTCGACATCGTCGTCGACCCGGTCGGCGGCGACCGGTTCACCGATTCCCTGCGCTCGCTTACTCCCGGCGGGCGCCTGCTGGTCGTAGGCTTCACCGGCGGCGAGATACCCACTGTCAAGGTAAATCGATTGCTGCTCAACAATGTTGACGTGGTTGGCGTGGGTTGGGGCGCCTGGGCGGGGACGCATCCCGGCGCGCTGGACGAGCAGTGGGCCGGACTCGAGCGATTGCTCACCTCCGGGGAGCTGGCCCCGCCCGAGCCGATCACCTACCCGCTGGAGCAAGCCGCGACCGCGGTCGCCTCGCTGGAGAACCGCAGCGCCAAGGGAAAGGTCGTGCTGCGCGTCCGGGGTTAGCCGCCGCGCTTCGTCCCAGCCGCCACAGCGGTTTCGCCGCGAGGCACTCGACCGTTTGCCCGCCTCGTAGCGACTGTCTTGTCTCGGATACGTGCGCTTGGGTGTTGTCGCTGCGAGGTCAGCGCAACGCATGCCCCGTCCGGCGGAGGCGCGTATGGCGCTTGTGACGAACGCGTAACGGGAGACGGTAGGCGCCCGCCCGTCGGGCCTTGTGCCTGTCAAAAAGAGAAAGTAATGTCACTTTCAGTTTTGTCGACCAAGATCGCCACCCAGTGATCCCCTCCGGAGGAACCGTCCATGGAATCCTTTGTGCACCTGCGAAAAGGCCGAACGCCGCGCCGCCTGCACGCCGACCTCGACGGCCTCAAGGACGACGAGTTGGGCCGGGGCGGATTCACCGGCCGCACCGCCAACCTCTACCGGCGCCACGACCCCACCGCCTATCGATCGGTCGGGCCGCTGCGTCCCATCGACGTGCTGTCCAGCGAGCTCAAGCCCAGCGATGCCACCGAAGCGCACGGCGGGCCGCTGCTGATGTTCAGCAACGACGACTGCCGAATCCTGTTGAGCCGTCGCCACGAGCCGATGCCGTTCTTCGTCCGTCACGTCGACGGCGACCTGCTGTGCTTCGTGCATAAGGGCAGCGGCCTGGCCGAGACCGAATTCGGGCCGCTGCGCTATCGGGAGGGCGACTGGCTGTACGTTCCGAAGGCATGCACCTGGCGCCAGTTCCCCGACAGTGCGACGACGATGCTGATGATCGAGGCCACCGACGAATTCCGGGTGCCGCCGCCGGGCGCGCTGGGTCGCCACTTCCCCTTCGACCCGTCGCAGGTCGTCATCCCCGAGCCGGCGCCGGCCGACGACGCCGACGGCGACTTCGAGGTCCGGCTCATCCACCAGGGCGGCCCGACAACGCTCTTCTACCAACACAATCCGCTCGATGTCGAGGGCTGGCGCGGCGACAACTTCGCGTTCACTTTCAACATCGCCGACTACAACGTGGTCACCTCCGACAGTGTTCACCTGCCGCCGACGGTCCACCTTTTCATGCAGGCCACCGGTGTCTACGTGATGAACTTCCTGCCCAAGCCGGCCGAGGGGATCCCCGGCACCGAACGCACGCCGTGGTATCACCGCAACGTCGACTACGACGAGATCGCCTTCTTCCATGGCGGCTCGCTCTACGGCATCCCGATGCCGCCCGGTTTGATTTCGCATGCGCCGCAAGGAGTTCATCACGGCGCGCCGGAGAAGGCGCGAGAACGGGCGCGTCGCAAATTCGATGACTACTCCCGCGTCGACTGGCAGGTGATCGCCATCGACACTCGCCGGCGACTGACCCCGTCGGCCGAAGTGCTGGCCCACGACCTAGGACAACACTGATGAAGCACGAATACGAGCGAATCCCCTATCTCGTTGCTTTCCAGAACAATTCCGAGGTCCGAGACGTCTACGGCGGCCTGGCCGAGATCACCGTGCTGGAGAGCTACCTGCTCAAGCCCAAGGACAAGCCGTCGGACACCGTGCTGGTCTTCATGCATCCCATCGGCGGCGGCGCCTACCTACCGATGATCAACGCGCTGGCGCGGGCCGGCCATCACGTCATCTACTGCAACAGCCGCTTCCGCGGCACCGACTCGGCACTGCTGATGGAGAAGGTCGTCGAGGATCTCGGCGAGTGCATCAAGGACGCCAAGAAGCGGCTCGGCTACCAGAAGGTGGTGCTGGCGGGATGGAGTGGAGGCGGTTCGCTGTCGGTGTTCTACCAGCAGCAGGCGCAGAACCCGACCATCACATCCAGCCCGACCGGCGACGGACCCGACCTGACCAAGCTCGACCTGCCCGCGGCCGACGGCATCATGCTGCTGGCCGCGCACATCAGCCGCCACGGCACGCTGACCGAATGGCTGGACGCGTCGATCCTCGACGAAACCGACCCCACCCAGCGCGATCCCGAGCTGGACCTGTACAACCCCGACAACCCCAATCAGCCGCCCTACCGCCAAGAATTCCTGGACCGTTATCGGCAGGCGCAGATCGACCGCAACCGCCGTATCACCGCATGGGTCAAGGGCAAGCTGGGCGAGTTGAAAGCCGCCGGCCGCCCCGACGACGAGTTCGGTTTCGTCGTGCACGGCACCATGGCCGACCCACGCTGGCTGGATCCGGCCGTCGATCCCAACGAACGCAAACCCGGCACTTGCTACCTGGGGGATCCTCAGGTGGTGAACATGAGTCCGGTCGGGCTGGCCCGGTTCTCCACGCTGCGCGGCTGGCTGTCGCAGTGGAGCTACGACGACGCCCGCGGCGACGCGGTGGCCTGCGGGCCCGATATCGCGATCCCCGCGCTGGTGATCGGTAACCTCGCGGATGACGCCTGCACGCCCAGCCACACCCGGCGGCTGTTCGAGGCGATCGGACACGACGATAAGGAGATGCACGAAATCCCCGGCGCCACACACTATTACGCGGGCCCGGACCAGCGCGAAGCGCTGCGGGCCGCAGTCACTATTGTCACCGACTGGCTGATCCGGCACGATTTCGCGGACCAAGAATGACTTCCGCCGGCGACGATGCAGAGCGCAGCGATGTGGGGGTACCTCCCGCTTGCGGGGGAGAGGAGCGGCGCATCGATGTAGCCGGTCCGCTGGACGGCGTTCGGGTGCTCGAACTGGGCACCCTGATCGCCGGGCCCTTCGCGGGCCGGCTCCTCGGCGACATGGGCGCCGACGTCATTAAGGTGGAATTGCCCAAGGCGCCGGACCCGTTGCGCACCTGGGGTCAAGCCGAAATCGACGGGCAGCACGTCTTCTGGACGGTGCACGCGCGGAACAAGAAGGCGATCACGCTGGATCTGCGGCATCCCCGCGGCCGCGAACTGTTCTGCGATCTCGTCGAGAAATCCGACATCGTGGTGGAGAACTTCCGTCCGGGCACCCTGGAGAAGTGGAACCTGGGCTACGACGTATTGTCCGAACGCAATCCGGGCATCATCCTGGTCCGGGTGTCCGGCTACGGGCAGACCGGTCCCGACGCCACCAAGGCCGGCTACGCCTCGGTCGCCGAAGCGGCCAGCGGGTTGCGGCACCTCAACGGGTTTCCCGGCGGACCGCCGCCCCGGCTGGCCCTGTCGCTCGGTGACAGCCTGGCCGGCATGTTCGGCGCGCAGGGCGCGCTGGCCGCGCTGTACCGACGCAGCGTCACCGGGCGCGGCCAGGTGGTCGACGTCGCGTTGACCGAATCGTGTTTGGCCGTACAGGAATCCACCATTCCCGACTACGACGCCGGCGGGGTGGTGCGCGGACCCTCGGGCACCCGGCTGGAGGGCATCGCCCCGTCCAACATCTACCGCAGCGGCGACGGCTCTTGGGTGGTGATCGCCGCAAACCAGGACACGGTCTTCGCCCGGCTGTGCAAGGCGATGGGCCGCCCGGAGCTGGCCACCGATGACAGGTTCGCCACACACGTCGCCCGGGGTCGCAATCAAGACGAACTCGACAACATCATCGGGGCGTGGGCCGCGGAACGCCAGCCCGGCGAGATCATCGAAATCCTCTCCGCCGCAGGGGTGATCGCGGGCCCCATCAACACGGTCGCCGAAGTGGTCAACGACCCGCAGCTGCGGGCGCGCGGCATGCTGGTGGAGCACCACGACGAGCGCGTGCAGCGCAACGTGTTGGGACCGGGCATCGTGCCGGTGCTGTCGGAATCGCCGGGCCGAGTCCGCAATGCCGGTCCCGCGCGGCCGGGCCAGCACAACGACGACGTCTACATCGGGCTGCTGGGCAAGACCGCCCAGGAGCTCGAAGAGCTGCGCGCCGAGGAGGTGCTGTGACACACATCGAGATTCGAGAAGTGGCCCTGCGCGACGGTCTGCAGATCGAGGCGCCAATCCCGTTGTCTGGCAAGCTCGAACTGCTGGCCGCGGTGGCGGCAACCGGCGTTCGCGAGGTGGAGGTCACCGCGTTCGCCTCCCCCACCAAGGTGCCGTCGATGGCTGACGCCGCCGAGCTGGCCGCTCATCTGCATGACTACCCCGACATCGAATTCTCGGCGCTGGTGGCCAGCCCGAATGGCGCCAAGCGGGCCGTCGCCGCGGGATTGCGCTCCATCGAATACGTGGTGGCCGCCGACGACACCTTCAGCAAGGCCAACGTCGGGCGCACCAGCACCGAGGCCACCCACCAGATCGACCAGATCGTCGCGATCGCGCACGACAGCGGCGTCACCGTCGAGGTCGTCATCGCCACCGCCTGGGACTCACCCTTCGAAGGGCCCACCCCGCCGCAGCGGGTGCTCGAGATCGCCGCGGCCGCCCGCGACCGCGGCGCCGACCGCCTGTCGATCGCCGACACCATCGGCACCACCACCCCGGGTCGAGTGAGTTCGCTTGTCGCACAACTCCGTCCGGTGCTCGGTGACCTTCCGCTGGGCGGGCATTTCCACAACACCCGAGGCTCGGGTCTGGCCAGTGCCTACGCCGCGGTCAACTCCGGGGTGACGCGGCTGGACGCCTCGGTCGGCGGCCTGGGCGGGTGCCCCTTCGCCCCCGGCGCCACCGGCAACATCGCCACCGAGGACCTCGTATACCTGCTGCGCGACAGCGGTTTCGACGTGGACGTCGACCTGCAGGCCGCCATCGGCGCGGCCGAGGTGGCGAAGTCGCTGGTGGGACACGACCTGCCGAGCGCCCTGCTGCGTGCCGGTGACCGGATGCGGAACTGATGTCCGCCCCGGAGGCGAATCGCGAGCTGACCGCCAAAGGCCGCCAGACCAGGCAGGCCATCGAGCAGGCCGCCCGGAAGCTGTTCGCCGAACGGGGCTTTCACGGCACCACCCTGGCCGACATCACCTCGGCCGCGGGAAAGTCGCCGGCGGTCTTCTACCGATACTTCAACGACAAGGAAGACCTGCTGGCCGCCCTGGCCGAATCGTTCCTGCACGAGGTGGTGACGCCGTCCGGATTGAGCGTGCACCTGCCGGACTCGCCCGACGACGACGCGTTCTTCACCTCGGTGGTCACCGGCTATTGGAACATGTTCAAGCAGAACATCGGCATCATGATCGCGGTGGCCCAGCTGGCCGCCACCCAACAGCGGTTCGCGGCCGTGCAGAACGAGTTTCGCCGCTTCGGCGTGGACATCGTGGCCGCATCGGTGCGGCGCGCGCAGGAGCAGGGTTATGGCGCCGAGCTCAACCCGCAACACACGGCGGCGGCCATCGCGCTGCTGTTCGAGAACTTCACCACCGTCTTCGTCGGGCAGTCGGGTCTCGGCATGGAGATCAGCGACGAAGACGCCATCGCCACGCTATCGACGGTGTGGAAGAAGACTGTCTATGGTGCGTAACGCGAGAATCGCGAGGAGATGACCGTGGATTTCACTTTGCCAGAGCACCTTCCCGGCCTGCTTGCCGAGATGGATGAGTTCATCGAGGCCGAGATCAAGCCGCTGGAACGCGAGAATATGCAGTACTTCGATCAGCGTCGCGAGCACGCGCGCACCGACTGGGAGAACGACGGCATCCCGACGCGCGAGTGGGAGGATCTGCTCGCCGAGATGCGCAGGCGAGCCGACAAGGCCGGCTGGCTGCGCTACGGATTGCCGGCGTCACTCGGTGGCCGCGACGGCACCAACGTCGACATGGCCGTCATCCGGGAGCACCTGGCGCACAAGGGCCTTGGCCTGCACAACGACCTGCAGAACGAATCGTCGATCGTCGGGAACTTCCCGCAGGTGATCATGATGGAGCGGTTCGGCACCGAGGAGCAGCGCAAGCAGTGGTCGGAAGCGTTGATCACCGGGGAACGGTCCATGGCGTTCGGCCTGACCGAGCCGCAGCACGGATCGGATGCGACCTGGCTGGAGACGCACGCCGAACGCGACGGTGACAGCTGGGTGATCAACGGCTCCAAGCGGTTCAACACCGGAGTGCACCGTGCGACCCACGACCTGGTCTTCGCACGCACCTCCGGCGAACCGGGAGCCGCGCGGGGCATCACCGCGTTCCTGGTGCCGACCGATTCGCCCGGATTCAACGTCCCCTACTACTGGTGGACCTTCAACATGCCGACCGACCACGGCGAAGTCGAGCTGACCGACGTTCGCATTCCCGCCGACGCGGTGCTCGGCGAGGTGGATCAGGGCCTGGAGGTCGCGCAAACCTTCCTGCACGAGAACCGGATTCGGCAGGCGGCGAGCAGCCTGGGCGCGGCACAGTACTGCATCGACCGCGCCGCGGAATACGCCGCAGGCCGAAAGGTGTTCGGCAAGCCGCTGTCGGTCAATCAGGCCGTGCAGTGGCCGCTGGCCGAGTTGGCGACGGAAGCACAGATGGTGCGGCTGCTGGTGCAGTACGCCGCCTGGCATCTGGACCGCGACCACCACATGGAGGTCTCCGACAAAGTTTCGATGGCGAACTACCGCGCCAACCGGCTGGTCTGCGACGCCGCCGACCGGGCGATGCAGGTCTACGGCGGCCTCGGCTACAGCCGCCACGAGCAGTTCGAACACATTTACCGCCATCACCGTCGCTACCGGATCACCGAGGGAGCGGAGGAGATTCAGATCCGCCGGGTGGCGCAACGCCTGTTCAAATTCGGCAACAAGTGATGGACACCGACTCGGCGGAACTGGGCGCCAGACTGGCCACCGTGCTCACCGGGACCCTCGGCGCCGACACCGCCGTCGAGAACCTACGCGCGTTGACCGGTGGCGCCAGCCGAACCACCTGGGCATTCGAGGCCGTCACCGACGCGCAGCGTCGCGCACTGATCCTGCGCACCGGCCCACCCGACGATGTACACGCCGGCATGGAGCTGGAAGCCAGGACGCAGGCCGCCGCGGCTGCCGCCGGGGCGCCGGTCCCCCACGTGCTGATCGCCGACAATTCCCCTGCCGCACTGGGTAACCCGTACTTGATCTGTGACGAGATCAAGGGCGAGACCATCGTGCGGCGCATCCAGCGTCAGCTCGACGCCGCCGGCGGACACCCGGCCCGCGCGCGCCTGCTGCAGCAGTGCGCGCAGGCGGTGGCCGCCATTCACCGCGCCGACACAGGCATTCCGGACCTGACCCACGAAGACCAACTCGACGAATGGCGTCAACGCCTCGACGACATGGGCGACACCACCGCAACATTCGAATGGGGGTTCCGCTGGCTGGCCGCCCACCGTCCAAAACCATTGCCGACGGTGTTGGTACACGGGGACTTTCGGATGGGCAACCTCATCGTCGACGGATCCAACCTGGCCGCGGTGCTGGACTGGGAGCTGGTGCACGTCGGACAGGCGTACGAAGACCTGGCGTGGTTCTGCATCCGCGCCTGGCGATTCGGCGCACCGGCCGGCCTCGGCGCCGGCGGCCTGGGCAGCATCGAAAGCTTCCTGCGAGCCTACGAGCAGGCCAGCGCGACTACGGTCGACCGAGTGGCGTTTCACTGGTGGCTGGTGCTGTCCACCTTGCGCTGGGGTGTCATCTGCCGCTTCCAGGCCGAACGGCACCTGAGCGGGCATAACCGCTCGGTCGAGCTGGCCACCATCGGACGTCGCGTCTGCGAAACGGAGTGGGACCTGCTCAACCTACTCGCGCCCGCCGACGATGCGCGCCGCGCGGCGGCGCGAGGAGGAGGCGGGCAATCGGGGCCGGGCGGCCCCGTGAAAGGCGCATACGGCCGCCCGCTGGCCGCCGAACTCGTTGCCGCGGTCGCCGAATTCCTCGAAAACGACGTGCGCGGTGCGACCGAAGGGCAGGTCAACTTCCACGCCCGGGTCGCGGCGAACGCGCTGCGCATCGTCGAGCGTGAGCTCCTCGACGACAGCGAGGCGGAGTCCCGCGCGGCGCTGGCCGCCATGGGTTTCGCCGACGAGGAACAGCTGGCCGCCGCGATCCGGGCCGGCGACATGGACGGGCGAGCGGAGCAGGTCACCGCCTGCCTGCGCATCCTGGTGCGACGCCGGCTGGCCGTCGCCCACCCCGGATACGACAGCGAATAGCTCGGCGATCAGATAGGAGCCAGACATGCCCGCTTCCAGCACCGAGACGGTCCTCGATGCGGCCAATCGGCTGTTCACGGCGATCGAGCGAAGCGATGTCGCCGCGGTTGACGCGATGTGGAGCGACGACATCGCGGTGTGGCGGGTCGGCTCGCGGCGCGACGACGACAAGACCCGCGCGATGCGGGTCATCGACTGGTTCATCGGCGTGACCACGCAACGTCGCTACGAGATCCTGGACCGGCAGCTCTTCGATGACGGATCCGCCCGCGGCTTCGTTCAGCAGCACATCCTGCACGCCACCGGACATGCCGGGCAGTCGATCTCGCTGCGGGTCTGCATCGTGATCCGGGTGGGCGCGGACGGCCTGATCGAGCGGATCGATGAATACTTCGATCCCGCCGGGATCGCGCCGCTGATGAACTAGCGCTACATTCGCCACGACACATTGGGGGTGACGATGACGACGTTGGAGACACTGCTTCACGATCCCGACATGGCCGGCGTGTGGAAGTTGGCCCCGGATCGCTCGGCCATCACGTTCAAGATCAGGAACATGTGGGGCCTGGTGAACGTCAAAGGCCGCTTCACCGACTTCGCCGGCGAGGGCGAACTGAGCGGCCAGGGAGCGGTTTTCGGCCGCGTGGACATCCCGGCGGCTTCGCTCAACACCGGCATCGGCCGTCGCGACAAGCACCTGCGCTCGGCCGACTTCTTCGACGTCGAACGCTTCAAGGAGATCAGGGTCGTCGTCACCGCCGTGCACCCGACGAAGGGCAAGTCCGCCGACCTTCACACCACCTTCACGATCAAGGGCGTCACCGCGGAGATCCCCCTGCCCGTCACGATCTCCGAGCTCGACGACGGCTCGATCCGAATCACCGGCGAAACGAAGCTCGATCGGAACCGGTTCGGCCTGGGTTGGAACCGGGCCGGCATGATGAGCTCGACGGCGACTGTCGCGGCGGATGCCATCTTCGTGCGGGTATCGCAATGAACATTTCTGCGGGCACCCCGCTGAACCCGGTATGGCACCAGTAGCATCTGCACCGTGTCCGACTCCACCGTCGCCCTGCGGATCCTCGTCTACAGCAGCAATGTGCAAACCCGCGAACGGGTGATGCGGGCGCTGGGCAAGCAACTACACCCCGATCTGCCCGAGCTGAGCTATGTCGAGGTGGCTACCGGGCCCATGGTGATTGCGACGATGGACAAGGGCGGCATCGACTTGGCCATCCTGGACGGCGAGGCCACCCCGACCGGCGGCATGGGAATCGCGAAGCAGCTCAAAGACGAACTCGAGACCTGCCCACCCGTGGTGGTGCTGACCGGGCGGCCCGACGACGCGTGGCTGGCCTCCTGGTCGCGCGCCGAGGGCGCGGTGCCGCATCCCATCGACCCCATCCTGCTGGGCCGCACGGTATTGAACCTGCTGCGGGCCCCGGTTCGCTGATTTAGTCGACGCCGCGTCTTTGCCGCGGGCGTTCACTTCCGCCCGTTCAAGGCGGCAGTGCTGACATACCGGCCCCAATCGACCAGCCGACCGTCGCCGGTGCGACGTTGCTGACGACGGGCCATCCGCGCTGGCGACGCCGTTGATCTTGACCGCCGCAGCGATCGGCGCAGCGGCGCCTTTGCTGGTGTTGACCGAGCAGCCGGTGCGGCAGCTCGAGTGCGCCGGCGAGCGTTGGTTGCAACGGCTATCGAGTTTGCGCGGCACAGCGCGACGCTGCGCCGCCGATGCTGGAAACGCGTACCCCGGGCAAGCGCGCTGCGGCCCGCGCCGCTATGTTGTAAATCACTGTGACGGGCCTGCGGCCCGGTTCGTCACAGCAGCCCGGTTACCGCCTGGCCGCTGCAGGCGGCTCGTACGACGGATCATGGAGCGAGTTGAACGTCTACATACCCATCCTGGTGCTAGGCGCCATTGCCACTGCCTTTGCCGTGGGCTCGGTGGCGATCGCGAGCCTGGCCGGCCCGTCACGTTTCAACAAGTCGAAGATGTCGGCGTACGAGTGTGGAATCGAACCCACCGAGACGTCGGTGAGCGGCCCGCATGCGACGGCCGGGCAGCGCTTTCCGGTGAAGTACTACCTCACCGCGATGCTCTTCATCGTCTTCGACATCGAAATCGTGTTCCTGTATCCGTGGGCCGTCAGCTATGACGCGCTGGGCACCTTCGCTCTGGTCGAAATGGTGATTTTCATGCTGACGGTTTTCGTGGCCTACGCCTACGTGTGGCGCCGCGGCGGCCTGACGTGGGATTGAGGTAGGACGTGGGTCTTGAGGAACAGCTGCCCGGCGGGATTCTGCTGTCCACTGTCGAGAAGGTCGCGGGCTACGTCCGCAAGAACTCACTGTGGCCGGCGACATTCGGGTTGGCCTGCTGCGCCATCGAGATGATGGCAACGGCCGGGCCAAGATTCGACCTCGCCCGGTTCGGCATGGAGCGATTCTCGGCAACGCCCCGGCAGGCCGACCTGATGATCGTCGCCGGGCGGGTCAGCCAGAAGATGGCTCCGGTGCTACGCCAGATCTACGACCAGATGGCCGAGCCGAAATGGGTGCTGGCCATGGGCGTGTGCGCATCATCCGGCGGGATGTTCAACAACTACGCGGTGGTGCAGGGCGTCGATCACGTGGTTCCCGTGGACATCTACCTGCCCGGCTGCCCGCCGCGACCCGAAATGCTGCTGTACGCAATCCTGAAGCTGCACGAGAAGATTCAGGAGATGCCGCTGGGCGTCAACCGCGAAACCGCCATCGCCGAAGCCGAGCAGGCGGCGCTGTCGGCCCGGCCCACGATCGAGATGCGCGGACTGCTGCGATGAGCTCACCTGACCAAGACCCCAAAGAAGCACTCAGCCGCACCGACGAAGAAGTCATCGACGTGCGCCGCGGCATGTTCGGCGTCAAGGGCTCCGGTGACACGTCCGGATACGGGCGGCTGGTGCGCGAAGTCCTGCTCCCGGGCAGCAGCCCACGACCGTACGGCGGCTACTTCGACGAGGTGGTCGACACATTGGCCGCCGCGCTGAGCGAGGACAACGTCGAATTCACCGAGGCCATCGAAAAAGTGGTGGTGTACCGCGACGAACTGACCCTGCACGTCCGGCGCGAAGCGCTGGAGCAGGTCGCCCACCGGCTGCGCGACGACCCGCGACTGCGCTTCGAGATGTGCCTGGGCGTCAGCGGGGTGCACTACCCGCACGAGACGGGACGCGAACTTCACGCGGTATATCCGTTGCAGTCGATCACGCACAATCGCCGCGTCCGCCTGGAAGTGTCTGCGCCCGACGGTGATCCGCACATTCCCTCGCTGTTCGGGATTTATCCGACCACCGACTGGCACGAGCGGGAGACCTACGACTTCTTCGGCATCATCTTCGACGGGCACCCGTCGCTGACCCGCATCGAGATGCCGGACGACTGGCACGGGCATCCCCAGCGCAAGGACTACCCCCTCGGTGGGATTCCCGTCGAATACAAAGGCGCGCAGATACCCCCGCCCGACGAGCGGAGAGCGTACAACTGATGAGCACTACCACCGAAGCGACGCACGACGGCGCCGGCGAGACCTTCGTGGTCGCCGGCGGCCAGGACTGGGACAAGGTCGTCGAAGCCGCCCGCGCTGTCGATCCCGGCGAACGCATCATCGTCAACATGGGGCCCCAGCATCCCTCCACGCACGGGGTGTTGCGGCTGATCCTGGAGATCGAGGGCGAGACGGTCACCGACGCCCGGTGCGGCATCGGCTATTTGCACACCGGCATCGAAAAGAACCTCGAATACCGCTACTGGACCCAGGGTGTCACGTTCGTGACCCGAATGGATTATCTCGCACCGTTTTTCAACGAGACGGCCTACTGCCTGGGTGTGGAGAAGCTGCTCGGTATCACCGATCAGATTCCGGAGCGGGTCAACGTCATCCGCGTGATGATGATGGAGCTCAACCGGATCTCGTCGCATCTGGTGGCATTGGCCACCGGCGGCATGGAACTGGGCGCCATGACGCCGATGTTCGTCGGATTCCGGGGACGCGAGATCGTCCTGACCCTGTTCGAATCGATCACCGGCCTGCGAATGAACAGCGCCTACGTCCGCCCCGGGGGTGTGGCGCAGGACTTGCCGCCCAACGCGGAAGCCGAGATCGTCGAAGGTCTCAAGGAACTCAGGCAGGTGCTGCGCGACATGGGCGGTCTGCTCAACGAGAACGCCATCTGGAAGGCCCGCACCCAGGACGTCGGATATCTGGATCTGACCGGTTGCATGGCGTTGGGCATCACCGGCCCCATCCTGCGCGCCACCGGACTGCCCCACGATCTGCGCAAGAGCGAACCGTACTGCGGATACGAAAACTACGAATTCGACGTAATCACCGAAGACACGTGTGATGCTTACGGGCGCTACATGATTCGCGTCAACGAGATGTGGGAGTCGATCAAGATCGTCGAGCAGTGTCTGGACAAGCTGAAGCCCGGCCCGACCATGGTCGAGGACCGCAAGATCGCCTGGCCGGCCGACCTGAAGGTGGGGCCCGACGGCTTGGGCAACTCGCCGGAACACATCGCCAAGATCATGGGCGGCTCCATGGAGGCGTTGATTCACCATTTCAAACTGGTCACCGAGGGCATCAGGGTCCCGGCAGGCCAGGTCTACACGGCGGTCGAATCGCCGCGCGGGGAGCTGGGCGTGCACATGGTCAGCGACGGCGGCACGCGGCCCTACCGAGTGCACTACCGAGACCCCTCGTTCACCAATCTGCAGGCGGTCGCGGCGATGTGCGAAGGTGGAATGGTCGCCGACCTGATCACCGCGGTCGCCAGCATCGACCCGGTGATGGGCGGGGTGGACCGATGACCGGGCCGCAGGGGCAGCCGGTCTTCATCCGGCTCGGCCCACCGCCCGAGGAGCCCAACGCGTTCGTCGTCGAGGGCGCGCCCAAGACGTATCCGCCCGAGGTGCGGGCCCGGCTGGAGGTCGACGCCAAAGAGATCATGGGCCGCTACCCCGACAAGCGTTCGGCGCTGTTGCCGTTGCTGCACTTGGTGCAAGCCCAGGATTCCTATCTCACACCCGCGGGCCTGGATTTCTGCGGTGAGCAGCTGGGGCTCACCGGGGCAGAGGTGTCCGCGGTTGCGAGCTTTTACACCATGTATCGGCGCGGCCCCACCGGCGAATACCTGGTGGGTGTCTGCACAAACACGTTGTGCGCCATCATGGGTGGCGATGCCATCTTCGATGCCCTGAAGGAACATCTGGGCGTCGGCAACGACGAGACCACTGCCGACGGCTCGGTCACGCTGCAGCACATCGAGTGCAACGCCGCCTGCGACTACGCGCCCGTGGTGATGGTGAACTGGGAGTTCTACGACAACCAAACGCCGGAGTCGGCGCGCGAACTCGTCGACTCGCTGCGTTCCGGTGAGCCGAAGTCACCCACTCGTGGCGCCCCGCTGTGCGTCTTCCGCGAGACATCGCGCATCCTGGCCGGCCTGCCCGACGAACGCCCCGACCAGGGCCAGGGCGGCGCCGGCGCGGCCACCCTGGCCGGCCTGAAGGTCGCCCAGGAACTCGGCATGGAGGCGCCCAGCGCGCCGGAAGGCCAGTAATGACAACGACTTCTGACAATCAGGCGACGCCGCTGACTCCGGTCATCAGCCGGTTCTGGGACGATCCCGAATCCTGGACCCTCGAGACCTACCACCGCCACGGCGGCTACGAGGCGATGAAGAAGGCGCTGGCGATGGAGCCCGACGCGGTGATCGGGATGGTGAAGGACTCCGGGCTGCGCGGGCGCGGCGGCGCGGGATTCTCGACGGGGACGAAGTGGTCGTTCATCCCGCAGGGCGACACCGGCGCGGCCGCCAAACCCCATTACCTGGTGGTCAACGCCGACGAGTCCGAACCCGGTACGTGCAAAGACATTCCGCTGATGCTGGCGACGCCCCACGTCCTCGTCGAGGGCGTCATCATCGCCTCGTACGCGATCCGGGCCAGTCATGCGTTCATCTATGTGCGCGGGGAGGTGCTGCCGGTCCTGCGCCGCCTGCAGAACGCGGTGGCCGAGGCCTACGCCGCCGGCTACCTGGGCCGTGACATCAACGGCTCGGGCTTCGATTTGGAGCTGGTGGTGCACGCGGGTGCCGGCGCCTATATCTGCGGCGAGGAAACCGCGCTGCTGGATTCGCTGGAAGGCCGCCGCGGTCAGCCGCGGCTGCGCCCGCCGTTCCCGGCCGTGGCCGGACTCTACGGCTGCCCGACGGTGATCAACAATGTCGAGACCATTGCGAGCGTGCCGTCGATCATCGGCAACGGCGTGGACTGGTTCCGCTCGATGGGCAGCGAGAAATCCCCGGGCTTCACGCTGTATTCGCTGTCCGGCCATGTCGCCCGGCCCGGTCAGTACGAGGCCCCGCTGGGAATCACGTTGCGGGAGTTACTCGCCTACGCCGGCGGCGTGCGGGCCGGGCATCGGCTCAAGTTCTGGACACCCGGCGGGTCGTCCACCCCGCTGCTGACCGACGAGCACCTCGATGTGCCGCTGGACTACGAGGGTGTCGGCGGCGTCGGCTCGATGCTGGGCACGAAGGCGCTGGAGATCTTCGACGAGACCACCTGCGTGGTGCGTGCCGTGCGGCGCTGGACCTACTTCTATAAGCACGAATCGTGCGGCAAATGCACGCCGTGCCGCGAGGGCACCTTCTGGCTGGACCAGATCTACGAGCGGCTGGAAACCGGCAAGGGTACCGACGAAGACATCCAAAAGCTGTTGGACATCTCCGATACCATCCTGGGGAAGTCGTTCTGCGCCTTGGGCGATGGGGCCGCCAGCCCGGTGATGTCGTCGATCAAGTTCTTCCGCGACGAATACGTCGCGCACGTCGAGGGCGGCGGGTGCCCCTTCGATCCACGAGACTCCATGCTGACGGCGGAGCGCGACGGCGCGAAAGGTTAGGACTCGATGACTAGCGCGGCCAAAACCGAAACCGGCGACGAGGTGCGTCCGCCGGAAATGGTGACGCTGACCATCGACGGCAACGAGATCAGCGTTCCCAAGGGAACTCTGGTGATCCGGGCCGCCGAACTGATGGGCATTCAGATCCCTCGGTTCTGCGACCACCCGCTGCTGGAACCGGTCGGCGCGTGCCGGCAGTGCCTGGTCGAGGTCGAAGGTCAGCGCAAGCCGATGGCGTCGTGCACCACCGTCGCCACCGACGACATGGTGGTACGCACCCAGCTCACCTCCGAGGCCGCGGACAAGGCGCAGCACGGTGTGATGGAGTTGCTGCTCATCAACCACCCGCTGGACTGCCCGATGTGCGACAAGGGCGGCGAGTGCCCCCTGCAGAACCAGGCAATGTCCAACGGCCGCGCCGATTCTCGCTTCACCGACGTCAAGCGCACGTTCGCCAAGCCGATCAACATCTCGTCGCAGGTCCTGCTGGACCGGGAGCGCTGCATCCTGTGCGCGCGCTGCACCCGGTTCTCTGAGCAGATCGCCGGCGACATCTTCATCGACATGCAGGAACGAGGCGCCCTGCAGCAGGTCGGCATCTACGCGAACGAACCCTTCGACTCCTACTTCTCGGGCAACACCGTGCAAATCTGCCCGGTGGGCGCGCTGACCGGATCGTCGTACCGGTTCCGGGCCCGTCCGTTCGACTTGGTCTCCAGCCCAAGCGTCTGCGAGCACTGCGCTTCCGGATGCGCGCAGCGCACCGACCACCGCCGCGGAAAGGTGCTGCGCCGGTTGGCCGGCGACGACCCCGAAGTCAACGAGGAGTGGAACTGCGACAAGGGCCGGTGGGCGTTCACCTACGCGGCCCAGGCCGACGTGCTCACCACTCCGCTGATCCGCGACGCCGACGGCTCGCTGCAACCGGCGTCGTGGTCGCACGCGATCGCCGTCGCGACGAAGGGCCTCGAAGCGGCGCGTGGCCGCACGGGCGTCCTGGTCGGCGGCCGGGCGACCTTGGAGGACGCCTACGCCTACTCCAAGTTCACGCGAATCGTGTTGGACAGCAACGACATCGACTTTCGCGCGCGTCCGAGCTCGGCCGAGGAGGCCGACTTCCTGGCCGCCCGGATCGCCGGCCAACCGATTTCCGTCAGCTACGCCGATCTGGAGCGGGCGCCGGTCGTCGTGCTGGCCGGATTCGAGCCCGAAGACGAGTCGCCCATCGTCTTCCTGCGGTTGCGCAAGGCGGCCCGCAAGCACGGGCTGCCGGTCTACGCCATCGCGCCTTTCGCCACCCGCGCGCTGACCAAGATGTCCGGGCGGCTGATCAAAACCGTTCCCGGCGCCGAAGCTTCGGCACTGGACGGGTTGGCCAGCGGCGAGGTGGGCGAGTTGCTCTCCACCGCGGGGGCGGTCATCATGGTCGGCGAACGGCTGGCCACGGCGCCGGGCGCACTGTCGGCCGCGGCCCGGCTCGCCGACACCACCGGCGCCCGCCTGGCCTGGGTGCCGCGTCGCGCAGGCGAGCGGGGCGCCCTGGAAGCCGGTGCGCTGCCGGGGCTGCTGCCCGGTGGCCGGCCGGTCGACGACGACACCGCCCGGGCGCAAATCGCCCAGGCATGGCACGTCTCCGAATTGCCCTCCGGCAGTGGACGTGACGCCGACGCAATCGTCGCCGCCGCCGCCGACGGCACGCTGGGGGCCCTGCTCGTAGGCGGTGTCGAGCCCAACGACTTCGCCGACCCCCAAGCGGTGCTGGCGGCGCTGGACGGCGTCGGCTTCGTGGTCAGCTTGGAGTTGCGGCACAGCGCGGTCACCGAACGCGCGGACGTCGTGTTCCCGGTCGCGTCGACGACGCAGAAGGCCGGCGCATTCGTCAACTGGGAGGGCCGCTTCCGGCCGTTCGAGGCCGCGCTGCGCACCACTCAGGACGCCAGCCAATCCGACCACCAGGTGCTCGACACGCTTGCCGACGAAATGGGCGTGTACCTGGGCATGTCCACCGCCGCCAGCGCCCGCGAAGAACTGGCCGCGCTGCGGGGGTGGGACGGCAAGCGCGCCGCGAGCCCGGACGTCGCGGCCGCCGAGGCGGCCCAACCCGCGGCGGGCGAGGCGGTGTTGGCGGGGTGGCGAATGCTGTTGGACAACGGCCGTTTACAAGACGGCGAGCCGCATCTGGCGGGAACCGCGCGCGCATCCGTCGCCCGGCTGTCCGCCGATACGGCGGCCGAGATCGGCGCTGCCGAGGGCGACGCCGTCACCGTCAGCACCTCGCACGGATCCATCAGCCTGCCGCTGGTGATCACCGACATGCCCGACCGGGTGGTGTGGCTTCCGGTGAACTCACCCGGTTCGGCGGTGCACCGCCAACTCGGCGTATCGGTCGGTAGCACAGTCAAGATCGGAGTCGGCTCATGACAGCGTTCACCGCGTTCGGGCACGACACCTGGTGGTTGGTGCTCGGTAAGGCGCTGGCGATCTTCGCGTTCCTCATGTTGAACGTGCTGGTGGCGATTCTGCTCGAACGCAAGATCCTCGGCTGGATGCAGCTGCGACCCGGGCCCAACCGGGTCGGACCGTGGGGTGCGTTGCAGAGCCTGGCCGACGGAATCAAGTTGGCGCTCAAGGAAACCATCACCCCGGGCGGCGTCGACAAGTTCGTCTACTTCGCGGCGCCGGTCATCTCCACGATCCCGGCCTTCACCGCGTTCGCGTTCATCCCGTTCGGTCCGGTCGTGTCGGTGTTCGGGCACCGCACACCGCTGCAGCTGACCGACCTGCCGGTGGCGGTGCTGTTCATCCTGGGGCTGTCGGCGATCGGCGTGTACGGAATCGTGCTGGGCGGCTGGGCTTCCGGGTCCACCTACCCGCTGCTGGGCGGGGTGCGCTCCACGGCCCAGGTGATTTCCTACGAAGTGGCGATGGGGCTTTCCTTCGCGGCGGTCTTCCTCTACGCCGGCTCGATGTCGACGTCGCAGATCGTCGCAGCCCAGGACCGGGTCTGGTACGTGTTCCTGCTGCTGCCCTCGTTCGTGATCTACCTGATCTCGATGGTCGGCGAAACCAACCGTGCGCCTTTCGATTTGCCCGAGGCCGAGGGTGAGCTGGTCGCGGGATTCCACACCGAGTACTCGTCGCTGAAGTTCGCGATGTTCATGCTGGCCGAGTACGTCAACATGATGACGGTGTCGTCGCTGGCCACTGTGTTGTTCTTCGGTGGGTGGCACGCGCCGTGGCCGCTGAACATGTGGGCGGGCGCCAACACCGGCTGGTGGCCGGTGCTGTGGTTCACCGCGAAGATGTGGACCTTCCTGTTCATCTACTTCTGGCTGCGGGCCTCGCTGCCCCGGCTGCGCTACGACCAGTTCATGGGGCTGGGCTGGAAGCTGCTGATCCCGGCCTCGCTGGTCTGGGTGCTGATCGCCGCCGTCATTCGCACGCTGCGCAACCAGGGCTTCCAGCACTGGACCCCGGTCCTGGTGGCGAGCAGCGTCGTGTTCGCCACCGCGCTGGTGCTGTTGCTGCGAAAGCCGTTCAGCGCACCGGGCATTCGCGCGCTGGAGAAACAGATGCGCCGCGAGGCGAAGAAGCTGCCGGCCGCGGAACGCCCCACCCCGGTATTCCCGACACCGCCGCTGCCGATGAAGTCCCTGGCGGCGGCGAGCAAGGAGGAAGCACGTGGCTAAATTCTTGGACGCCGTTGCCGGATTCGGCGTGACGTTCGGATCGATGTTCAAAAAGAACGTCACCGAGGAGTATCCGGAGAAGCCGGGCCCCGTCATGCCGCGCTACCACGGCCGTCACCAGCTCAACCGCTACCCGGACGGTCTGGAGAAATGCATTGGGTGCGAATTGTGCGCCTGGGCATGCCCGGCCGACGCCATCTATGTCGAGGGAGCGGACAACACCGAGGAACTCCGGTATTCGCCCGGGGAACGTTACGGCCGGGTCTACCAGATCAACTATCTGCGGTGCATCGGCTGCGGACTGTGCGTCGAGGCGTGCCCCACCCGGGCGCTGACCATGACCAATGACTACGAGATGGCCGACGACAACCGTGCGGACCTCATCTACGAGAAGGACCGGCTCCTGGCGCCACTGCTGCAAGACATGCTCGCGCCGCCGCACCCCAGGACCGCCGGCGCCACCGACAAGGATTACTACCAGGGCAATGTGACCGCGCACGGGTTGCGGGAAACCCAGCAGGCCGGAGAATCCCGGTGACCGGATTGGCCGACCACGCCGTCGTCGTGGCGTCGAATTTCGCGCCGGACACCATCGTCCGCACGTCCACCGGCGAGGCGGTCGCCTTCTGGGTGCTCGGCGTCCTGGCGGTGCTCGGCGCGATCGGGGTGGTCACCGCCGTCAACGCCGTGTACTCGGCGATGTTCCTGGCGATGACCATGATCATCCTGGCGGTCTTCTACATGATTCAGGACGCGCTGTTCTTGGGCGTGGTTCAAGTGGTGGTCTACACCGGCGCCGTGATGATGCTGTTCTTGTTCGTGCTGATGCTCATCGGGGTGGACTCGGCGGAATCGCTCAAGGAGACGCTGCGCGGTCAGCGGATCGCCGCGGTGGCGGCGGGCATGGGGTTCGGCATTCTGCTGATCGCCGCCATCGGCAACCTGAGCACCGGCGGATTCGCCGGACTCACCACCGCCAACGCCAACGGCAACGTGGAAGGGCTGGCGGCACTGATCTTTTCGCGCTACCTGTGGGCGTTCGAGCTGACCAGCGCGCTGCTGATCACCGCGGCCGTCGGTGCGATGGTGCTGGCACACCGCGAGCGCTTCGAGCGCCGCAAGACACAGCGCGAGCTCTCCCAGGAGCGATTCCAGGCGGGCGGGCACCCCACCCCGATGCCCAACCCGGGTGTATACGCACGCCACAACGCCGTCGACGTGGCCGCATTGCTGCCGGACGGCTCGTACTCGAAGCTTTCGGTGTCGCCGCTGCTGCGGAGTCGCGGCGCCGACGGCAAGCGGACCCCGTCCACCGAGCCGAGCCCGACTCTCTCCCAAGGCGGTACGTCATGAATCCGGCTAATTACCTGTACCTTTCGGCACTGCTGTTCACCATCGGGGCCTCCGGTGTGTTGTTGCGCCGCAACGCCATCGTCATGTTCATGTGCGTCGAGCTGATGCTCAACGCGGTCAACCTCGCCTTCGTGACGTTCGCGCGGATGCACGGGCATCTGGACGGGCAGATGATCGCGTTCTTCACGATGGTGGTCGCCGCCTGCGAGGTGGTCATCGGCCTGGCGATCATCATGACCATCTTCCGTACCCGCAAATCGGCATCCGTCGACGACGCGAACCTACTCAAAGGCTGACGACGCCAACATGACTCAATACACCTGGTTGCTGGTGGCGCTGCCATTGGCCGGCGCCGCGATCCTGCTGTTCGGCGGGCGACGCACCGACCGGTGGGGGCATTGGCTGGGCTGCGCCACCGCCCTCGCGGCGTTCGGGGTGGGCCTGAGCCTGCTCAGCGAACTGCTCGGCCGCGCCGCCGACGACCGCGTCATCCACCAGAAGGTGTTCAGCTGGATCCCCGTCGGCCAGCTCCAAGTGGACCTCGGGCTGCAGATCGACCAGCTGTCGGTGTGTTTCGTGCTGCTGATCTCGGGGGTCGGATCACTGATCCACATCTATTCGGTCGCCTATATGGCTGAAGACGTAGACCGTCGAAGGTTTTTCGGTTACCTCAACCTGTTCCTGGCATCGATGCTGCTGCTGGTCGTCGCCGACAACTACGTGGTGCTCTACGTCGGCTGGGAGGGCGTGGGCCTGGCCTCCTACCTGCTGATCGGATTCTGGTACCACAAGCCGACGGCGGCCACCGCGGCCAAGAAGGCGTTCGTGATGAACCGGGTCGGCGACGCCGGGCTGGCCCTCGGAATGTTCTTGATGTTCAGCACTTTCGGCACGCTGTCCTATGCCGGCGTGTTCGCCGCCGCACCGGCCGCCAATCACGGCGCGCTGACCGCCATGGGGCTGCTGTTGCTGCTGGGCGCCTGCGCCAAATCCGCCCAAGTCCCGCTGCAGGCGTGGCTGGGTGACGCCATGGAGGGTCCCACCCCGGTGTCGGCGCTGATCCACGCCGCCACCATGGTGACCGCCGGTGTGTATCTGATCGTGCGGTCCAACCCGCTGTACAACCTGTCCCCGGACGCGCGGCTGGCCGTGGTCATCGTGGGCGCGGTCACGCTGCTGCTCGGAGCTTTCATCGGCTGCGCCAAGGACGACATCAAGCGGGCGCTGGCCGCGTCGACGATGAGCCAGATCGGCTACATGGTGCTGGCGGCCGGCCTGGGCCCGGCCGGCTACGCCTTCGCGATCATGCACCTGCTCACCCACGGTTTCTTCAAGGCCGGTTTGTTCCTCGGCTCCGGCGCGGTGATTCACGCGATGCACGAGGAACAGGACATGCGCCGCTACGGCGGTTTGCGTGCGGCGCTGCCCATTACGTTCGTCACGTTCGGGCTGGGCTATCTCGCGATCATCGGCGTGCCGCCCTTCGCTGGCTACTTCTCCAAAGACGCCATCATCGAGGCGGCGCTGGCCGCCGGTGGCACCCAGGGTTATCTGCTGGGTGGCGCCGCGCTATTGGGCGCCGGCGTCACCGCGTTCTACATGACCCGGGTGATGCTGATGACCTTCTTCGGCAAAAAGCGCTGGGGCCCAGGCGCCCATCCACATGAGGCGCCGGCCCTGATGACGTGGCCGATGATCCTGCTCGCCGTCGGCTCGGTGTTCTCCGGTGGCCTGCTGGCGGTGGGCGGCACCCTGCAGAGCTGGCTGGAACCGGTCGTCGGAAAGCACGAGGAAGTGACCCACGCGTTCCCGGCCTGGGTCAGCTCCGCGCTGGCGCTGGGTGTCGTGATCATCGGCATCGCGGTGGCCTATCGGCTGTACGCGAAGATTCCGATCCCGCGGGTGGCCCCGCTGTCGGTGTCGGCGTTGACGACGGCGGTACGCAGCGACTTCTACGGCGACGCCTTCAACGAGGAGGTCTTCATGCGCCCCGGCGCGCAACTGACTCGCGCGCTCGTCGACGTCGACAACGCGGGTGTCGACGGCTCGGTCAACGCGCTGGCCGCGCTGGTCAGCTCGACGTCAAATCGGCTGCGGGGGTTGCAAACCGGCTTCGCCCGCAACTACGCATTGTCGATGCTGACGGGCGCGGTGCTGGTGGTCGCGCTCATCCTGGCGGTGCGGCTGTGGTGATTCGTGCCGGCGACGATCCGGTGGCAGGCGATGAAAGGGAGCGGCGCTGGTGAATAGCGTTCCATGGCTGAGCGTGCTGTGGCTGGTGCCGCTGGCCGGCTCCGTGCTGATCATCCTGATGCCGCCCGGACTTCGACAGCTCGCCAAGTGGACCGGTCTGGTCTTCGGCATCCTGACCCTGGCGGCGGCCATCGTCGTCACGGTCGGGTTCAAGACCGGTGGCGCGCCTTACCAATTCGTCGAAAAGCATCAGTGGATCCCTGCGTTCGGCGCCGGCTACACCCTGGGTGTCGACGGCATCGCGGTGGTGCTGGTGCTGCTGACTGCGGTGCTGATTCCGGTGCTGCAGGTGGCCGGCTGGAACGACGGGGACGACGCTGACGACCCCGCGCGCTCGGCTTCGCCGAGCGCGCGATCGTCACGAAAGGTGCAGGCCTACATCGCCTTGACGCTGGCCATCGAGTCGATGGTGCTGATCTCGGTCGTCGCCCTGGACGTGTTGCTGTTCTACGTCTTCTTCGAGGCCATGCTCATCCCGATGTACTTCCTCATCGGCGGCTTCGGCGGCGGCCCCGGCAGGTCGCGTGCCGCCGTGAAGTTCTTGTTGTACAACCTGTTCGGCGGCCTGATCATGCTGGCCGCGGTGATCGGGCTGTATGTGGTGACCTCGCAACACGGTTCGGGCACGTTCGACTTCCGCGAGATCGTGGCCGGCGTCGCCTCCGGTCGTTACGGCGCGGACTCCGCGGTGTTCAAGGCGCTGTTCTTGGGCTTCATGTTCGCGTTCGCGATCAAGGCCCCGCTGTGGCCGTTCCACCGTTGGCTGCCCGACGCCGCGGTCGAGGCCACCCCTGCCACGGCGGTGCTGATGATGGCGGTGATGGACAAGGTCGGCACCTTCGGCATGCTGCGGTACTGCCTCCAGCTGTTCCCCGGCGCCTCAACGTATTTCCGCCCACTGATCGTCGTGCTGGCGGTCATCGGGGTGGTATACGGCGCAATCGTCGCCATCGGCCAGACCGACATCATGCGGCTGATCGCCTACACGTCGATCTCGCACTTCGGATTCATCATTCTGGGCATCTTCGTGATGACCAGCCAGGGGCAGAGCGGGTCGACGCTGTACATGCTCAACCACGGCCTGTCCACGGCCGCGGTCTTCCTGATCGCCGGATTCCTGATATCGCGGCACGGCAGCCGGGCGATCGCCGACTACGGTGGCGTGCAGAAGGTGGCGCCGGTATTGGCGGGCACCTTCCTGGTCTCGGCCATGGCCACCCTGTCACTGCCGGGCCTGGCGCCGTTCATCAGCGAATTCCTGGTGCTGCTGGGCACTTTCAACCGCTACTGGCTGGCCGCCGCGTTCGGGGTCACCGCGCTGGTGCTCTCGGCGGTCTACATGTTGTGGCTGTACCAGCGCGTGATGACCGGGCCGGTCGTCAGCGGCAACGAGAAGATCGGCGACCTGCGCGCGCGCGAATTGATAGTGGTCGCACCGCTGATCGCGCTGCTGTTGGTGCTCGGCATCTACCCCAAGCCCGTGCTCGACATCATCAACCCCGCCGTCGAGAACACCATGACCACCACGGGTCAGCATGACCCCAAGCCGACCGTCCCGGTGGGAACACCCAGACCGGCCGAAGCACACCGGACCGCCGAAGGACCGCGATGACCCTGCCTACCCCGAGCATCCAGTACTTCCTGCTCTGCCCGACGCTTATCGTGTTCGGCGTGGCCGTGGTGGGCGTCCTCGCAGAGGCGTTCCTGCCCAGGCGAATTCGCTACACCGCGCAGGTGGCACTCTCGCTCGCCGGTTTGGTCGCCGCCTTCGTGGCGGTCATCGCCGTGAGCCGCTCGGTCCAGATCCCGGGCCGGGTAGCGGTTTTGGGCGCCATGGCCATTGACCGCCCGACGCTGTATCTGCAGGGCACGGTGCTGCTGGTCGCAGTGATGGCGGTCATCTTCATCGCCGAGCGCGCCCAGCCCAAAGCGGAGAGCAAGGTGTCCGTCGGGGTCGGCAGGGCCGGCTCGGGCGGCCTGGACTCGTTCACGCCACATGCATCGGCTGTGCCCGACGGCGACGCCGAGCGCGAGGCAGAGCGGGCCGGGGCCGCCCAGACGGAGCTGTTCCCACTGGCTCTGCTGTCGGTCGGCGGCATGATGGTCTTCCCCGCATCCAATGACCTGCTGACCATGTTCGTCGCGCTGGAAGTGTTGTCCCTGCCGCTGTACCTGATGTGCGGACTGGCCCGTCATCGCCGCCTGCTCTCGCAGGAAGCGGCGATGAAATATTTTCTGCTGGGCGCGTTTTCGTCGGCGTTCTTCCTCTACGGCGTCGCCCTGCTCTACGGCGCGACCGGCACGCTGCTGCTGACGGGCATCCGTGATGCGCTGGCCGCGCACGGCGACACTTCGATGGCGCTGGTGGGTGTCGCACTGCTCTCGGTTGGCCTGCTGTTCAAAGTCGGTGCCGTTCCGTTCCATTCGTGGATTCCCGACGTGTACCAGGGCGCGCCGACGCCGATCACCGGGTTCATGGCGGCGGCCACGAAGGTCGCGGCTTTCGGTGCGCTGCTTCGGGTTATCTATGTGGCACTGCCGCCGCTGCACGATCAGTGGCGCCCGGTGCTGTGGGCCATCTCGATCCTGACCATGGCAGTCGGCACCATCACCGCGGTGAACCAGACCGACGTCAAACGCCTGCTGGCCTATTCGTCGGTCGCCCATGTCGGATTCATCCTCACCGGCGTCGTCGCCGACAACCACACGGGCCTGTCTTCCACGTTGTTCTATCTGCTGGCTTACAGCTTCAGCACCGTCGGCGCGTTCGCGATCGTCGGCCTGATCCGCGACGCCGACGGAGTCGAGGACGCCACCCTCTCGCACTGGGCGGGGCTGGGGCAGCGCTCACCCATTGTGGGCGTGATGTTTTCGATGTTCTTGTTGGCGTTCGCCGGCATCCCGCTGACGAGTGGGTTCGTCAGCAAGCTGGCGGTCTTCAAGGCGGCCGCGCAGGGCGGTGCGGTGCCCCTGGTGATCGTCGGTGTGGTCGCCAGCGGGGTCGCCGCGTACTTCTACGTGCGGGTGATCGTGTCGATGTTCTTCACCGAGGCGACCGAGGATACACCGCACGTGGTCGCGCCGGGCATCTTGAGCAAGGCCGCCATCGCGGTGTGTGCCGCGATCACGGTGGCACTGGGCATCTTCCCGCAGCCGCTGCTCGATCTCGCCGACCAGGCCGCCGAGCTGCTGCACTGACGCGCCGGCCGAATTCCTAGAACTGTGTTCTCACTGACGGCTGCAGGTGCTCGCCTGCTACCCAGTTCTGCGCGCGAGGTCGTCGCGCGCAGACTTGGCCTGTTCGGGCGTCAGCAGCGGATTTGAATAGATGTCGACCAAGGTGGCCGCGACCCGCAGATCGCCCTCCGCGGCGTTGATGTCCACGCCCAAGCCGCGCGATATGTGATCGTGGAGCAACGGCACCGCAAGAGCCATTGCGGTGATGAGCGTGGCACGCGACTTGGCGTCGACATCGGCGGGCTCGGCACGATGTTCATCGGCCGAGGCAAGCCATTCCTCGGTCATCGACACCAGTGCGTCGAACAGCTCACCGGCTCCGCCCTCGACCAGGGCACGGGTGATGTAGTCCTGGTATTGTCCAAGAGGAATGCGGGCTGAAACATAGTGCACGTCACCGTGTTTGGCGTTGTCCTGCACCTGGGCGTTGAGGTCGCGCATGGTTTTGACAAGGTAATCGTCGCACGCTTGACGAAGCTCCTGCTTGGAACCGAAGTGGTGCCGCAGCAGCCCGGACGACACCCCTGCCGCCGCGGCGATGCTGCGGATAGTCGCCCTTTCGTATCCTTTTTCGCCGAACTCGCGCAGCGCTGCATGCCTGATACGGGCGCGGGCAGTGAGATCGGCAGGATCCGTCGTGGTCATCGCCACAGACTACACGTCTGGACAATAAAATACACAGCTGTATAGTCGAGGACGATCGAAGTTCAAGGAGGCACGGCTATGGGCATTGACACCAGCGCCATCACCGCGGAGGAAGAGACCGCATTTTTGACTTTGAAGGCACGCGCGATCAACAACGGATGGGCACGCCCCATCCTGCCCGACCCAGGTGCCGCCGATGCTGTGACAAAGATCGACTACGACTTCGACGGCCTGGGGCTCGTGACGCCCGTGGTTTGTCAAACATCCCTGCGCGCAAAACTTCTCGACGACCGAGTGCGCGCGTTCATCGCCCAGTACGCCGACGCCGTGGTGGTCGATCTGGGCGCGGGGCTAGACGACGGGTACGCCCGTGTCGATCCACCGGACACCATCGACTGGTACAGCGTCGAGCTGCCCGGGCTGGCCGCCCTGCGCGACAAAGTGATGCCACCGGGACCTCACGAACACACCATCGGAATCTCCGTGACCGACCCTGAGTGGATATCGGGGATTCCGGCGAACCGCCCCGCGATCGTCGTCGCCGACGGATTGTTCCCCTTCCTCAACAAGGAGCAGATCATCGCGGTGATGCGCGCGATCACCGACCACTTCCCCGCCGGACAACTGACGTTCAACGACTACGGACGCATGGTGATTGGCGTGTGGATCTCAAAGTTGTTCCCGCAGCAGATGTTCAAGAAGGTAAACCAGCTCCGTGCGTTCGAGGGTTACAACGACCCCCACACGCCGGAACGCTGGAACCCCAAACTCAAGCTCGTCGAGGAGACCAGCCTGACGAGTGTGCCCGAGGTGGACCTATTTCCGACGTGGTTGCGAATCTCGACACGGATGGCGGGGTGGAGCAAGTCGACCGCACGGTCTGCGCGCATCCTGAGGTTCAGCTTTTAGTATCGTCGGAGTGCTCTGGTGCCCCTCCGTTGCGTCCGGCATCACCGGTCAGCTCATGAACGGCCGGATGGCCAACAGGTAGATCACCAACGCCCCCAGCGGGGCCACCAGCGGCAACCACGGCAGCTGCAAGGGAAACGACATCGCGACCAGCCCGGCGAACGTAAACCCCACGGCGCCGGCCGCCGTCGGCCAGCTGTCCAGCACCACCGGGGCGGACGCGCCGGCCGCATGGCGGCATACCAGGTAGGCGGCGCCGGACAAACCGGACAGCGCGACGAATATCACCGGCGGGTTGGACAGCATTGCGGTGACCGCCGCGAGCAGCACGGCAACCGTTGCGGCGGGGCGAAATACAATGCCGACCGCGACCGCGATCAGCGCCGCCACCCAGGCGGACACCGCCGCGCCATGCCAACCGTCGGCGGCCAGGCCCACCATGAGCAGACCGAAGCCCGTCGCGAACGCGGGCGCTCCCACCCGCGTCAGCGCGCTCGTTCCGTTATCCACGAAGCCTCCCCCGCACTCGCCGGCGGCGATCCGGCAGCACGCCCATGGACTGCTCCAGACCGCTATCGCCCGGCCACGACACGATGTCCACCCCGATCGTGGCCATGTCCCGGTACATGGCGGAGCGCTGCAGCGCCCACATTTGATCCACCAGGGGATCCTGTTCGTCTTCGAACGGCGAACGATCGAGAATGTCGACGGCCAGCACGACATGGCCGCGCTTACGCAGATCGATCAAGGCCAAGGCGAATTCGGTGTCGAGCAGGGTGGAGAACGCGATGACGATCGCCCCCGCGGGAACCGCCGCGCGCGGCGCCAATGTGCCCGTGGTGTGTTCGAACCGGTCGCCGGCGTTCAGGACGGTGTCGAGCACCCGATAGAACTGACGCTGCCCGATGTCGGCGCCGAGCCAGCGCGGGCGGTTACCCCCGAGGGCGACGATGCCGGCGCGATCACCGTGGCGCAACGCGGTTTGCACCACCTGCGCCGCTCCGCGCACGACGCGTTCGGTGGCCTCGGTCGCCGGACCCGCGGGCTGCCGGTACCCATCGATCAAGACCACCACATCGGCGGCGCGGTCCGTCAATCGCTGTGTCACGTGCAATTGGCCACGACGCGCGCTCACCGGCCAATTGACCGCGCGCAGTTGGTCGCCGGGCACATACAGGCGAATGTCGGCGTACTCCACTCCCGGACCGACATGGCGGGTCAGGTGGGCACCCAACCGGTCGAGCAGCTCCGTCTGCGGAATGGGCGTCTGCTGTGGCGGCGTCAAGGGAAACACGATGACCTCGGCGGCCCCGACGGTGGCCGTCCCGGTGAGCAGCCCACCGCGCGCAACGACGTCGATGCGAACCCCGATCGGATACCGGCCCCAGCGCCGCGCGGTCGCCGTGACGGTTTTCTCCTGAGCCGCATCGGATTCGGCGATTCCAAGCTCCATGCCCGCGATGTCGGGGACCGTGACCTGTACCGCAGAAGTCCCGTCTTCTTCGGTTGCCCACACCCTGATGTGCGCCTGCTCGTTTTCGAAGCAACGCTGGGCGTCGGGCTCGCCATGCACCAGGATCGTCGGGACCGGCCGCTGCCAGCTGATCGAGCACAACACGCCGAGCAGCGGTGCCGCGAAGGCGAGCAGCTGCCAGCGGGCGCCGATCACGGCGGCGGCCATCGCAAACCCCGCGCAGGTCGCGATCGCCCGTGTCAATTCTGATGCGCGCCAGCGGAACTCGACTGCCACGCTGGATATCATGCCGGGTTCTCTCCGCCGCCGGCACCGGTTCGCGGCACGGGTAGGCGGTGCAGCAACTCCCCGATCACGTCGGCGCCCTGGATCTTTCGTACCCACATCTCGGGGCGCAGGGTGATCCGGTGCGAGACCGCCGCAATCGCGAGCGCCTTCACGTCCTCGGGGATGACGTAGTCGCGGCCGAGCAGCAGCGCGCGGGCGCGGGCGAGTTGCACGAGATCGAGTTCGGCGCGCGGACTGGCACCCACCGCAACCTGCGGATGGTGTCGCGTCGCATTGGCCAGCGACACCACATAATGCAGGACGTCTTCGTGCACGGTCACCTGCTCGACCGATTCACGCATGGCCAGCAGGTCGTGTGCGTCCACGACTTGGTTGACCGTCGGTTCCGCCGAACCGCGTTCGAGGCGGCGGCGCAGCATCGAGGTCTCGTCTCGCTCGTTGAGATACCGCAGTTCCAGCCGGATCGCGAACCGGTCGAGTTGCGCCTCGGGTAGTGGGTATGTGCCCTCGTACTCGATCGGGTTGTCGGTGGCCAGCACGATGAAAGGCTCTGGCAGTTGGTGTGTTTCGCCGTCGATGCTGACCTGGCCTTCGGCCATCGCCTCCAGCAGCGCCGCCTGGGTTTTGGGCGGTGTGCGATTGATCTCGTCGGCCAGAAGCAAGTTGGTGAAGATGGGGCCGGGCCGGAACGCGAAGCGGCCGGACTGCATGTCGTAGATCGTCGAGCCGAGCAGGTCCGCCGGCAATAGGTCTGGGGTGAACTGCACCCGGGTGAATTGCAACCCCAGCGCGGCGGCAAACGATCTCGCGATCAGCGTCTTGCCCAGGCCGGGCAGGTCTTCGATGAGGATGTGGCCGCGCGCGAGGACCGTGGTGAGGATGAGCCGCAGCGCGGACCGCTTCCCCACCACCACGCGTTCTATTTCGTCGAGAATCGCCTCGCAGTGGGCGGTCGTGGTTGCGGCCGGCAGCGTCATGTTGGGATCGCGCCTCCTGTCATACCTGCTCCAGCTTTTGCAAAATCTCCTGCAGCGCCGCACGGCCCGGGCCGGGTTGGCGGTCACCGCTGCGAATGACGTTGTTGGGATTGACCCACTCCCACAGTTCCGGACCGAAGAGGATCCGGCCGGTCGCGTGGAAGGAAACAGGATCCTTGGACTGCCTTTGGCCGGTCGTCATCTCGTAGCGGCGCGCGAGCATTGGGCGCAGATGCCGGTCCCAATCGGCCCGGGTGGACTCCGACCACCGAATCGTCGTCTCGGTGTTGGACAGCCAGCGGCGCAACGAATCCCCGAGATCGTCAACGTCCGGCTCCGCGTCGGCATCGAATCCACGTGCCAGCGCACGACGCAGGCTCAGCAGCACCAGAGCCAGCCCTAGACCGGAGGCCGCCAACACCCATCGTCGATCATGCTGGGACAGTGCCAACAGTTCTATGCCGATGATCAGGCAAATGCCCAGGGAGATAATCTTTTTCATGCAACGCTCCGCGAGCCCAGCTCGTCGAGGACCAATTGAAGGACGCGCACCGCAACGTCGCGGTGGCCCTCGTTCATCACATGGGGGCTGAACCGCGCTTCAGCGAACAGGTTCACCAATTGGACGGCGTTGTCGGCGTGCAAAGCGTGGTGCTCCACCGCGCGGGCCAACACCTCGGTCGGAGTATCGAATTCCTGGGGCACTGCGCCGGGAACCTGCGCGAGTTCACGTTCCATCGCGGCGTAGCAGGCGATGATCGCCTCACGCGGCTCTCGGCTCAGGTCGGTCATCTCGGCCAATCCACGCTCGGCCGCTCGCGCCAGCGACTCCGAACGTGCCGGGGGCGGCGGGGGTTCCGCCGGCTCGTCGGCGATGCCCGGAACCGCCGGACGCCAGCGCCGCCGCGCCGACGCGACCGTCCCGGCGACGAACATCCCCAACATGGCGACGGTGCAGGCGAGCAGGATTCCCAGCATGTTCTGCGATGCGTCGCGCGGACGGCTCGGATGCTGCTGCGACGGTGGCTGTGCGGGAGGCTGTGTCGACGGCGCTGCGCCGCTGTCGCGCGGTGACGGGCCGGGCGCGACGCCGTGGGGCAGATACCGGGTCAGCAGTATCACGACCCCCAGCCATGCCACGATCACGGCGAGTCCGATCAACAGCACGCGCCAGCTGGGTCGTCCCCTGCCGGTGCCCAGCATGTCGGACAGCTGGCCAGCACTCGGCGCGGAAGTACGGGGGTCCCGCAAGCGCGCGACCACGGCGACCGCGATCAACGCAAGCGTCACGGCGAGAATCGCTACCACGAAGGCCAGCGCCGCCCGGCCGCCCGACTCGCTGCGCGCCGCATCGTGCCGAGCCGGAAGGTAGCCGCGCAGGGCGGCGGCGACCACGAACAGCAGAACGATCAGGGCAACGACTCGCCCTGTCGGCTTGTCCATACCAGGCATTGGCACGCCACTCGATCGGTTTTTGCGCACTGGCTTTCCTCATACTTGCACGTCAGACGAGCATGACGCCAGGAAAGAAGCGGTGGGCGCTCGCGTCCTCGACTATTGGCGATTCGTCCTGGTTCGTCGCCGGTCCGCCGGTCGGATCTTGCCTATCCCCGTCGAGACGATCGACGCCGCCCTGTTGCCGCCGTGGGTGGCACCGCGAATCGCCGCGTGCACCGACACCAAGTCACAGCTCGTCGGCGTCAATGCGTGACAGCACGATGTCAAATCTGTCGCGGCGCTCCAATCGCGCGAGGTCGCGAAGCCGCTTCGGGGCGCGAACATCCTTTGACCACAGGTAGCGCCACGGCCAGTAGTTGGCCGGCATCAGGTAGACGTGGTAACCGCGCTCGAGGTAGGGCCGCAGCACATCGATGGGTCGCAGCCGCGGATCGCTCCAGCATTTTGCCTCGACCTCGACAAAGATTTCCGCCTCCGATGCGAGTTGATCGAGGGATGTCAGCATGCCGGTGAGCACGCGGTCTTCGGCGCTCTCCACATCAATTTTGATCAGGCGCGTGGTGGCCAGTTCCTCGCGAGTCACCAGTGATCCGAGCGGTGCGGCACGCACGCGGCCGTGTTCACGGAGTAGAGGGTGACCTTGAGCCGCTCGGGGGACCGTCGTGGAGCGGCCCAGAGACAGGAAGCTGGGTCCGACGAACAGCGGAAGTTCCTCGTCGCGATCCGAGACGGCGGCACTGACCAGGCGTATGTTGGCGAGATCGTTCATCGCAATCGTTTGCCGTAGTGCGGTGTTCGCGATGGGAGCCGGTTCTATGGCCACAACGACGCCGCGCGGACCGACTAGTCTGCTGGCCATCGCGCTCTTGTACCCGACGTTCGCACCGACGTCGATGAAGGTGTCGCCGGGCCGCAATCGGCGCCGCAGGAATGCCGTGAGGTCGGGTTCCCACGTTCCGAATAAGTACACGAACGTCTGGACACCGTCTGGCAGACGGCATCGAAAATGGATGCCGTCTTCGGTGGTGTGATCGACGGTCAGCGGCCGCAACAATGTGGCGCGGATCAAGAGCACCAAAGCTACTACGTAGTACGGCACTACTACCGGCAATCCCCGCATGAGGCGCTCGGCAACACCGACGTGTTCCTTATCGGTCCGGAGAGATTGTATGTATTTCCGCCATAGCGCCAACATCCGCGCCTCGATCATTTGCACAGCCTAGCCTCCGATACGTCGATGCATATGAAATCGCCACTTGCGGAGGGAAAATCGCGATTACCGGCATGTGCCGGCGAACGAACGACACATGCGTCTGGCCCTTGAGCCCACCCTCAAGGGTGACCTGACGAAAGACCGATCGATACCTCCTGGCTGACGCTTCTCGTCTGCCTAGTCACGAAAGTGCTTGCCCTGCAAAAGATAGAGACGATGAGTGATGTGCAAATCAGCTCTCGGCGAGCGCGCGGTCGGCCAGCGCCCCGATCGCCGGAGCCAATAGCCGGGAATAATCGCCGGTCAGGTGATTCCAGTCCGCGTACACGAGGGCGTTGCCGACGATGACGGGACAGCGGTCAGCGGTGCAGAACAGATCGGTCACGTCGGCGTACTGTCCGCCCGCGGCTTTGGTGGCGGCCGACTCACCCGCGATGCCGGACTCGTTCACCGCCCGCGATCGTGGCGGCGAGCAGGCTGTCGCGTCATCGAGATGCCCGGACAGGCAGACGGGAACCACCACATGGGGATCCGGGATCGGCCCGAGCACCAAGACTTGGGTACCGATGCCGCGCAGCTGCTGCACGAGGCGGGTCAAGCTGCCCATCCACGCCGAGTCATATGTCCTGAAATCGGGCACCCAACCGAAGCTGGATTCATACCCCCGCCACATGCTCACCACGACCAGTCGCGGCCGCTCCGCACGCAGGCGGGCGATGATCCGATCGCGCCACTGGTCGCAGTGCAAACTGCGCGTGTTTCCGATCGGTATGTCCATCAACGGGCAGCCCGCCTTCATCAGCATCTCCAGGCGCCAGCGCCGCTGGGTGCCCAGCTGTCGGAATGCGGGATTCCACATCATGGCATGTGAGTCGCCGACCAGGGCCACCGTGGTGGTGGAGGTGGTATCGCCGGTCGCGCATTCGGGTTGGTCGACTTGGAAAAAATCGCGCATGCAGCTGTCGAGGGTCATGGCTCTGAGTTGGTTTTCCGCATCTGCAAGCGCCGGGGTCAGATTCGACGGTACGGCTTTCAGGTCCGCGGATGCCGCGAGCGCGGTCTGCACTTGGGCGAACGCGCGCTGCACCGCCGCGTTGTAAGCGTCGATGTTGCGCCCCGTTGGAGGGGGCGATGCGTTGATGGTCGGCGCCGGAGCTGGTGCACCCCGGCCGACCGGAAGTGGCATCCATACCAGCAGCGCCACGCCCACACAGACCGCTAGCGCGGTGGCGCCGGCGCCCAGCGCGAGACTACGAAGCGGAGAGCGGCGTATGGCGGCGGCGAATCGAAACGGGTTCTCGATGAGATGCAGTGTCAGCACTGCCAGCCCGCCGGAGACGAATACCGCCGCCAACCTGCCGACCAAGCCCAGTGAGTGGCCCAGCAACGGCGCCGCGAGCACCAGCACCGGCCAGTGCCACAGGTACCACGAATACGACACCCTGCCGATCGCCCGCATCGGCGACAATGCCAGGACGCGCCCGCATCCATAGGAGGGCGCGGCACAGCCGGCGCCGATCACCAGCGCCGCGCCCAGCACCGGCCAAAGGGCAGCAGTCCCCGGATAGGGCGTGGTCGTCCTCAGCAGGGTGCAGGTCAGCAAGATGATCGCCAGCCCTGCCCATCCCGCAATCGCGGCAAGCGTCGCCGGAAGCCGGCGCCAGTGGCCCGCCGTCAAAGCCACCAGACCGCCTGCGGCCAACTGCCATGCACGGGTGGGCAGCGAAAAGAACGCAAAGGAAGGCACCACGTAAGTGGCCGCCAGCGACAGCGCGAACGACACGACCGCGACCACCGCAAGGACCGCCAGATACGGGCGTTGCGACGAGGGGGCCTCAGCCTTGCTGCGGCGTCGCACGCGCCGGATGAGCCATGCCGTACCGATGATCATGGGCGGCCACACCAAATAGAACTGCTCTTCTACGCCCAAGGACCAGTAATGCAGGAACGGCGAGGGCAAGACAGCGGTGAAGTAGTCAACGGCTTGCAGAGTGAACCAGTAGTTCCCGACATACAGCGCGCTGGCGATGCCATCCCCAAAAACGGTACGGGCCTGCAACGGAGGTAACACGATCGCCGAGACGATCACCGTGATGACGCCGACCGTGGCAGACGCGGGGAGCAGTCGGCGGGCACGCGCCCCGTAGAAACGGCGCAGCCGCACGGTGCCGACGGTGCTCACCTCGCGCCACAGCAGCCCCGTGATCAGAAAGCCGGAGATCACGAAGAACACGTCGACGCCGACGTACCCACCACCGACACCGGGCACGTCAGCGTGAAAAAGGACAACGCCCAACACCGCGACCGCGCGCAAGCCCTCGATGTCTGACCGAAAACTTGCCGGTGCCGAGCGCTGTCCCTGAAGCCCTTCGACGGAACTAACGTGGCTCTGGCCCAAGGTCACCAACTTCGTAAGAGGATGCGTCCTTCGAGTAGGGGCATTGTTACATTTCGCCACGCCGAGTGGACCGTTTTGCAGGGCATTCCGGACGCGCGCACCGGCGGCTCACGAACGCGCTTACGTGGCAACAAGCCCACGTCGAGGTCCAGCTGCCCGCCTAGTCCGTCGCGAAGGGACGAAAGCTGCCGTCGAGCACCTGGTGGTGACCGATGGTGCGCCCGGTGACCCTGGCGGGATCGACCAGGGCCAATTCGACCGCCGCGCGGGCGAATTCGTCCTGCGACGCGGTCTCATCGAAGTTGCGGGCATAGTACGAAAGCCCTGGCGTGAGAATCGGTTTGGAGGGCGATAGGGCATTGACCGCGATGTTGTGGCCGGCGAGATCGAAGGCCGCGCACTGGGTGAGGTGCTCGAGCGCGGCCTTCGATCCGCCGTATCCGGGCAGCACCCCGCCGCTGCGGTCGGCGTACGGGCCGTTTCCGGGCAACCGCGACGCGACCGAGGTGATGTTGATGATCGAGCCGCCCCCCGCCTCGATCATGTCGGGGCACACCAGCTGCATCAGCTCGTAAGCCGCGAACACCGCGATGTCGAAATGCCTGCGGTACGCATGCAGTGGCGTGCTGACGAACCCGGGCCAGCCGGGTTTGACGGCGGCACCCGCTTTGGCGTGAGCACCCGCTTTGGTGGCCTTGTCGCGCGGCTGGTCGCTGCTTGCGGGTGGCCGCCCGGGGGCGGTGAAGGCCGCGTTGTTGATCAGAATCCCGATGGGGCCCAACGCCTGTCGCGCCGATTCCACCAGCCCGGCGACCTGATCGCGGTCGGTCAGATCCGCCCGAATCGGCACCGCACGCCCGCCGGCCGCCTCGATGTCGGCGACCGTGTCACCGATGGTCCCCGGTAGCCGTTCGTCCCACACCTCTTCGGTCCGCCCGGCGACCGCCACCGCGGCGCCGTCGGCCGCCAGGGCCAGCGCGATCGCCCGGCCCAGGCCGCGGCTACCGCCGGTGACGATCGCGGCGCGGCCCGCCAGCCGTCCCGTCATCGCCGCACCCCGTGCACGACGATCGCCGTGGTTTGCTCCACCCACGCGTCGTCGAGTTCTTCTTCCGGGCGCAGCAGCATCCGCAGCATCGTCGCACCCCCGATCAACTCGATCAGTCGGTCCGGATCCACATCGGGATGGGCTTCGCCCCGGTCGACCGCCTCGCGCAGCCGCACCCGCACCGCGGTGAACAGGTCCACGAATCGCGACATCACCCGCGCGTTGAGCGCGGGGTCGGCGGTCATGTCGGCGACCAGACCGGGCAGCGCGGCGCGCACCACCGGGGTGGTGAACACGTCGCGCGTGGCCTCGATCATCATCCGCATGTCGGCGGCGATATCCCCGGCCGGCGACTCCAGCGCGGTCGGGGCCGTCGGGAAGGCCGCCTCGTGCACCAACTCAGCCTTGCTCGACCAGCGCCGGTACAGCGCGGATTTCGTGGTGCCGGCGCGCTCGGCGACCGCCGCCAGACTGATGTTGGAATAGCCCGTTTTGACCAGCAGTTCGGCGGTCGCCGATAGGATCGCCGAGTCGATACGCGGATCGCGCGGGCGGCCGGCGCCGGAGGCCTTGTCAAGGCCGGACGGGTCTGCTTTCATAACGCTACCTACCGTATCGTAATTGCCTCAACGAAGGAGGCACCTTATGGCAACAGAACCGGCGGTCGACAACATCGACCGGCTCCAGCGCTCCAGCCGCGACGTCACGACGTTGCCGACGGTGCTGTCACGCTGGCTTTCCACCGTACTGCCGGGCGACGCGAATCCCGAGGTGATCGTAGAGAGCGGCGTGGACTCGACGGGCATGTCCTCGGAGACGATCATCCTGACGACGCGCTGGCAGCAGGACGGGCGACCGACCGAACAGAAGCTGGTGGCGCGGGTGGCGCCGACGGCCGAGGACGTGCAGGTCTTCCCCACCTATCGGCTCGACCACCAATTCGACGTCATCCGGAAAGTAGGCGAGCTGACCGACGTGCCCGTGCCCCGGGTGCGCTGGCTGGAGAACACCGGCGAAATCCTCGGCACACCGTTCTTCGTGATGGATTACGTCGAGGGCGAGGTGCCGCCCGACGTCATGCCGTATACGTTCGGCGGCAACTGGTTCGCCGATGCGCCCGCCGAGCGGCAGCGTGAACTGCAGGACGCCACCGTCGGCGTACTGGCCACGCTGCATTCGATCCCGAACGCGCAGAGCACGTTTGGCTTCCTCACCGAGGGGCAATCCGGCGACACCGCCCTGCGCAAGCACTTCAACTGGGTGCGGTCCTGGTACGACTTCGCGGTACCCGACATCGGGCGATCACCGCTGCTCGAGCGGACCTTCGACTGGCTGGAAGCCAATTGGCCGGCCGAGGCGGCGGCCACCGAGCCCGTGCTGCTGTGGGGCGACGCCCGGGTGGGCAACGTGCTGTACAGCGACTTCCGGCCGGTCGCGGTGCTGGACTGGGAAATGGTGACACTGGGACCGCGTGAGCTCGATGTGGCGTGGATGATATTCGCACACATGGTTTTTCAAGAACTCGCCGGCCTGGCAACGCTGCCGGGGTTGCCGGAGGTGATGCGCGAGGAGGACGTGCGCGCCACCTACGCGCGGCTGGCCGGCGTCGAAGTCGGCGACTTGCACTGGTTTTACGTGTACTCGGGCGTGATGTGGGCCTGCGTGTTCATGCGCACCGGCGCTCGGCGGGTGCACTTCGGCGAGACCGAGAAGCCCGGCGATGTCGAATCGCTGTTCTACCACGCCGGATTGATGCGGCGCTTGATCGGAGAGGACCAGTAATGCTCGGACCGCTCGACGAGTTCCCGGTACATCAGATTCCCCAGCCGATAGCGTGGCCGGGCTCCTCGGACCGCAACTTCTACGACCGCTCCTACTTCAACGCCCACGACCGCACCGGAGACATCTTCGTGATCAGCGGCATCGGCTACTACCCCAACCTCGGGGTCAAGGATGCGTTCCTGCTCATCAGGCGCGGCGACACCCAGACCGCCGTACACGTTTCCGACGCCATCGACCAAGACCGGCTCAACCAACGCGTCAACGGCTACCGCGTCGACGTCATCGAGCCGCTACACCAGCTACGGATCGTCCTCGACGAAACCGAAGGCATCGCAGCCGATCTCACCTGGAAGGGGCTTTTCGACGTCGTTCAGGAGCAGCCGCACATCCTGCGATCGGGCAACCGAGTCACGCTGGACGCGCAACGTTTTGCACAGTTGGGCAGCTGGAGCGGACACATCATCGTCGACGGTGAGGAAATCGCCGTCGATCCCAAGACGTGGCTGGGCAGCCGCGATCGGTCCTGGGGCATCCGTCCGATCGGCGAGGCCGAGCCCGCGGGCCGTCCCGCGGATCCGCCCTTCGAGGGCATGTGGTGGCTGTACGTACCAATGGCTTTCGACGATTTCGCGATCGTGCTGATCATCCAGGAGGAGCCCAACGGGTTCCGCTCGCTCAACGACTGCACCCGGATCTGGCGCGACGGCCGCGTCGAGCAGCTGGGCTGGCCGCGGGTCAAGATCCACTACCGCTCCGGCACCCGTGTCCCGACCGGCGCGACCGTCGACGCCACCACCCCAGACGGCACCCCGGTGCACTTCGACATCGAGTCCAAACTGCCGGTGCCCATTCACGTCGGCGGCGGTTATGGCGGTGACTCCGACTGGACACACGGCATGTGGAAGGGCGAGAAGTTTGCCGAGCGCCTGACCTACGACATGACCGATCCGGCCATCATCGGGCGAGCGGGCTTCGGCGTGATCGACCACGTCGGCCGCGCGGTCTGCCGTGACGGGGACCGCGAGCCGGTCGAGGGCTGGGGCCTCTACGAACACGGTGCGCTGGGCCGGCACGATCCCTCTGGATTCAAAGATTGGCTGACGGTCGCGCCATAGCCGCAGGGTGGCCGCGGCGAGGCCGGGAGACGCTCCGACAGCTTGCACAATTTGCGGTGAAATCCGTCGAAATGCGGTTCACTGGACCGCGTGCCGAAACCCCCGCGGATTGTCGACATTGTCGTGGTCGGTGCGGGCTTTGCCGGACTCGCCGCGGCCCGCGAGCTGTCTCAACAGGGCCACGACGTGGTGGTCTTCGAGGGGCGTGACCGAGTCGGTGGGCGGTCGCTGACCGGCAGCGTCGCAGGCTTGCCGGCCGATCTGGGCGGCACTTTCGTCGGGCCGACCCAGGACGCGGTCTTGGCGATGGCGGCCGAACTCGACGTCCCGACCACGCCGACCCACGATGACGGCAAGAACCTCATCCATTGGCGCGGGTGGACGCACGCCTATCACGGCACCATCCCCAAGCTTTCGCTGACCGGGCTGCTGGACATCGGCCGGCTGCGGTGGCAGTTCGACCGGATCGCCCGCAGCATCCCGCTGGCGGCGCCGTGGGATGCCCGCCGTGCCCGCGAACTCGACGGCTTGTCGCTCGGCGGCTGGTTGCGCTCCGTGCGCGCGACCGCCTCGTCGCACGACCTGCTGGCGATCGTGGCGCGGGTGACGTGGGGGTGTGAACCCGACGACGTGTCGATGTTGCACGCCGCCCGTTACGCGCACGCGGCCGGTGGCCTGGACCGGCTGCTCGACGTGAAGGACGGTGCCCAACAAGATCGCTTTCCCGGTGGCACACAACAGATCGCCGAGGCCGCGGCCGCCGACCTGGGCGCCCGGGTGGTCCTCAACGCTCCGGTTCGCCGAATCGAACGGCACGGTGCGGGCGTGACCGTGACGACCGATCTCGGCGCGACCGAGGCGGGATTCGTCATCGTGGCGATCCCGCCCGCCCACCGCGCCTCGATCGAGTTCGCGCCCCCGTTGCCCGCCGAATACGAGCAACTCGCCCTGCATTGGCCGCAGGGCCGGCTCAGCAAGGCGTACGCGGCCTATTCCACGCCGTTTTGGCGGACCAACGGATTTTCCGGACAGGCGCTGTCCGACGAGGGTCCCGTCTTCATCACCTTCGACGTCAGTCCGCATCCGGAGGGTCCCGGAATTCTGATGGGTTTCGTCGACGCCCGCGCGTTCGACTCGCTACCCGGCGATCAGCGCCGCCGTGACGCATTGCGCTGCTTTGCAACGCTTTTCGGCGATGATGCGCTCAATCCCCTCGATTATGTCGATCATCGTTGGGGGGCGGAGGAATTCGCGCCCGGCGGCCCAACCGCCGCGGTCCCGCCGGGGTCGTGGACGCGGTTCGGGCCGTGGCTGCGCGAACCGGTCGGGCCGATTCACTGGGCCGGCACCGAAACCGCCGACGAGTGGACCGGGTTTCTCGACGGGGCGATCCGCTCCGGGCAGCGCGCCGCCGCCGAGATCACCGCCCTGCTATGAGCTGATACGGCGGGTGGCCGCGTTGTGGACCGCCATTTCGGCGAGTCCGCGCAAGTGGCGATTCACCTCACGCGGGTGTTCCAGCATCGAGCAGTGGCCGCCGGGCAGTTCAACCAGCTCGATCAGGTTGGGCGCGCAGCGAGCGATCCTGCGGGACTGGCTGATCGGGGTCAGCCGGTCGAGTGCGCTGCCGATGACCAACGTCGGCACGGTCAGCCCGTCCAGATTCAAATGCCGCGACCCCAGTGCGGTCACCAGCGCCCGCGCACACCCGGCCCGTCCCGCCGGTGAGGTGTTCTCGAACAGCTCGCAGACGAGCCTGGCGACACTCGGGTCGGCGTCTCGTCCGGTGGCCAGCATCGCCACCGCATACCGGCTCGGGATACGTGCCGCACGCGGGAGCGGGAACCCGCCGAACGCGTTGATCAGGGCGCGCCCGGCGAGAACCCGGGCCGGCGACAACCCGTAGGGCGCCCGCAACAGCTGCACCTGCCGGATCAGGTCACCGGTGGTGGTGTTGATCAGCGCGACGGCGTCGGCGCGCCGGGGAACCTTGTGGCGGTAGCGCTCAGACCACGCGGCGATGGTGATGCCGCCCATCGAGTGACCCGCCACCACGGCCCGTTCGTGCGGCGCCAGGGTCGCATCCAGCACCGAATTCAGGTCGGAGGCAAGATGTTTGAGGCTGTAGTCCTTGCGTCCCGGTACGCCACTTCGTCCATGGCCGCGATGATCGAATGCGATCACCCGGTAGTCGTTGGACAAGTCGGCGATCTGATATGCCCACGCCCGTATCGCGCAGGTGATGCCGTGGATCAAGACAATCGGATAACCGTCGGGCGGCCCGAACACCTCCGCGTGCAGCCGGGTGCCGTCGGCGGCCCTAACAGCCACGGTCTCACTCGGCGGCAGCCGGTCGGGGAACGGGTCAACTGGGCGAGCCGACCGTCGAGCACTCATGTTTCCGCTCCCCCCTCGAACGCGGCCCCATTGCCGCAGCTAAGGATGAGACGATCTTATGCCTGGAGTCGGTCCGCTTTTGGCGAATCCGGCAACCGATTCTTAAGAAATGCTTAGACCTGCTGCCGCAGCGTGGTGTGCGGGCTCTGGCCGTACGTCTGCCGGTAGAGCACCGCGAACCGTCCGGTGTGGGCGAATCCCCACCGCTGCGCGATCTCGGTGACCGTCGCCGTAGTACTTGTCGCCGCGATCAGCTCTTGATGGGCGTGGCTGAGCCGGACACGGCGCATGTACTCCGTCGGCGTCGTGTCGAGCTGCCGGCGGAACAGGTACTGGACTGCCCGGGGCGTCAGATGCACGGCGGCGGCGACTTCGTTGATGCCGATGTCCTCTGCTGTGTGGCGATGGATGAAAGACACCGCCTCCTTGAGGGTCTCGGGCAGCGCGAGATCACTGGCCGGGTCTTGCTCGGTGAGATTGGACGGATAGCACTCGAGCAGCGCACCGGCGAGCAGGTTGGCCATGCCTGCCGCGATCAGCGGCTGGTGCGCGATGTCAGCGGAGGCCAAGGTGCCGGCCACGTAATCCAGCGCTCGGTGCCAGGCCCGCACGGCGGCACGGGAACGCGGCCGCCAATTCACGAACTGAGTCTGCTGCCCTAGCGACGTCTGCCAATCCGCGGCGACTTTGTTCAGCACGTCAGCCTCGACGGTCACCGCGTCGAACCGCGCGCCATTGCAGTGCAATACGCAGGGCATCCCGTGAGCGACGAGAATCGGGAAGTCCGCATCAGCAACGGGGCCGCCCGCGACACTCAACGATCCCGCGCGCGGCTGGATCACCATGGTGTCGGCGGCCGGGATTTCGAGCGTCACACGCCCCTGGATCATCACCTCGTCGACCATCATCGAGCCGGCTTCACTGCGCCGGTGCGACACCGCAACGTGGCCGGTAAGCCCGGAGATGCGCCAGCCCGGCTGATACGCGCCGGCGAAGAACCGCCGCGCGGCTTGCGCATCGGCGGTGCGAAACTGCTTGTATTGCACGACAACCGGACGGAACCCGTGCTCGGCATCCGGCGTGGGACGATTCGGGCAGTAGTCGGATCGAGGCCCGTCGGGCGACTCGCCGGCAGAACCGATGACGACCCTGGCGGCTTTGCCGTCGATCCCGCTCGTCGCGATGGTCATGGCCGGCCTTGCACAAGGACCGCGTGCGCTCGCATCACCGCGCCGCCGTCGGTCGCAAACCTGCCCGATCCGGCGACCCGATGCTTCCGTAGATGCTCAGCGCATCGAGCGCTATTCGCTCCCACGCGAAGCGCGACACGGCGCGGGTTCGGCCCGCCGCGCCCATGCTCTCGCTTTGAAATCTTTGGCTCACAAGCTTTCTCAACGCCACAGCCAAGGCCGCGGGGTTCTCCGGCGACACCATGACGCCGGTGATGTCGTCCAGCACGACGTCGGCCAGGACTCCCACAGTGGCCGCGGCTACCGCCATCCCGGTGGCCATGGCCTGTAACACGGCGGTGGCGCGTGGTGGCTGCCGAGGCGTGCACACCGCGACGTCGACGGACCGCATCAACTTCGGCAGTTCGTCATCGCTGACGGTTCCGGCAAAGCGGATGCGGTCGCCCACGCCCAGCTCCACAGCAAGATGTCGCAGCCGAGCCCGCGCGTCGTTGTGGACACCGTTCGTGGCGTCATTCTCCGCGATCACCAGCTCCGCACCAGGCACGTTAGGCAGGGCACGGATGGCGATATCGATACCGTTGCACCGCAAAGGGTTTGGTGTCGCGCAGAGGATGCGTTGCAGGCCGTTGCGCGAGGCCATCGGACCGATGGGCGAGTAGCGCGACGCGTCCACGCCGCAGGTCAGGGCGGACACTCGGGCGCGGCTATGCCGCAGCCGGGCCAGCGCGTCGACGTCGTCGCTGCTCTCGCCCGTTACCCATGCCGCACTGCGCGCCAGGAGCGGCTCGAGGCGCAGTCGTTCGCTGTGATGTTCCGCGTCGGCCTGTCCGCGCGACGTCGCGGCCAAACCCAGAAATGTCTGCACCACGGGGATGCGCCGACGACGAGCCGCCAATTGAGCAGCCACCCCGGCCAGCCAGCCATAGGCGTGCACGACGTCGGGTTGTTCTCTGGACCAGGCGCGCTCGAGTTTGGCGGCCCATTCCCCCACATAGGGCAAGACCTCGACGGGCGGTGCGGCCCTGCGCGGGCCCACGGGAATCGACAGGCATCGGTAGTGGTCCTCGGCCGCCGCCTGTCCCGCGCGTCGACCGGCTCGCCGAAGGCACGCCGTCGCGTCGTGCCCCTGGGCTGCCAGGGCGGCGCACAGCTGCTCCGGGTCGTCCCCGACAACGTCGTCGCCGCTGACAATTGCAATCTTCAACTGCAATTCCCTCCGCGCCCATCGTCCATCCGCCAACACTAGATTGAGATACCCTGCCCGATACTCGCGAAACGACGCGAGCGCATCTTCGCAGGCTGGCCCAGCTTTCGCCGGTCGACCCTTGTGTCCGCCGCAGCACTATGACGGCCTCTGCACAAGGAGGAGACTTGAGAGGTGACGACTGACGAGCATGGCCGAGGCGTCGAGCTGGTGGTCCTGCTGGCGTCGGCAGGCGGTCTGGAACCGCTGTCGACCGTATTGCGAGGTTTGCCCTCCGACTTTCCCGCCGCGGTCGTCGTGCAACAACACCTGGGCGGTCACCACAGTCTGCTGACCACGATCCTGCACAGGCACACGGGACGTGCGATCGGCTGGGCGCAGGACGGAATGGTGCTGCGGTCCGGGCAGGTGGTCGTCTGCCCACCGACGGTACTGCTGCAACTCGACCCCGACGGCCGCTGCCGCCTGCAGACTGCCCAGAGGCATCAGGCGCTGGTGTTCGACGTGCTGCTGGCGTCGGTCGCCGGCTCGTTCGGCCCGCGCAGCGTCGCCGTGGTGCTGTCAGGTTCCGGACATGACGGCGCGGCGGGCACCGTCGCGATGAAGCTGGCCGGCGCCGCCGTCATCGCCCAAAGCCCGGAGACGGCGCAGTACCCGTCAATGCCGATCGCTGCCGCCCGCGCCGGCGCCGACCTGGTGTTGGACGTCGCCGAAATCTCCGACGTTCTCATCGGCATTGTCCGAGGGGCGGCACTCCCCCCACGGCGCAAATCGTCGGCACCGACTCCGGAGGACCGACCCGATGCCGTCCTCACCTACGACGTTCTCGACCGGCTGCCTCCGAAGTTTGCGACCAATAGCGCGGCGGCGCGGGGCGAGCTCGCCCGGCTGCGCGCGGCGGAGCTCGAACGCCGCCGCAAGGAGCTGACGGCGGGATTCGGTGCCACGCGGGAAACGGTCGCCATGGCCCGGCGTAGGGCGCAGGAGTCGCGGTCCCGCGCTCAGCTGGCTCACCAGGCGGCCGAGGAGGCAACCACCCGGTGGCCCACCACAGCAGCGGGCCACCCCATTGCGGGCGGCTAACCCACCACCTCCATCAGCAGCAACGCCCCGCCGACCGTCCCCTCGATCGAACGGAACGACGTGCAGGTGATGCGCACGGTCGCCGGGCGGCCACGCCGGTTGACCGCCTCCACCACGACTTCGCGGAGCTCTCCGGGTCGACGAAAGCGTTGCCGATCAGCGGCCGCACAGCGTCGAGCGGTAGGCCGATGTCCAGATTTGTCAGCCCGGTCCCCGTCGTCTCATCTGCACGCAATCCCCAGAGCTCCTCACAGCCGCGGTTCCACAAGATCACCTTCATCTCGCGGTCGACCACCACCATGCCCATCTGCACCGAGTCGATCAGCGAGTCCTGGAAATGCTTGGCTTCGTCGAGTTCCAGGCTGCGCTCGCGCAGCATGTCGTTGATGGTGTGCAGTTCGTCGTTGGTGGACTGCAACTCCTCGTTCATCGTCTCGAGTTCTTCGTTGGTGGACTGCAATTCCTCGTTCGTGGTCTCGAGTTCCTCAACGGTGGACTGCAATTCCTCGTTGGTCGTTTCGAGTTCTTCGTTGGTGGACTGCAGCTCCTCGTAGGCGGCCTCCAGCTGGCGGTTGGTCTGGACGACCTTGTCGAGCAGCGCGCGGGTCGCGGTGACGTCGAAGAAGACGATCGACACGCCGAGCAGACCGTTCTCGGCGTCGACCAGTGGATTGACGTGGATCTCGAACCACACCGTTTCGGCGCCCGGGCGTTGCCATTTGACGTCTTGGATCCGCGCCGAGCGCCGCTCCACCTTGGCCTGCTCCAGGTACGCGCGCAGCTCGACCGGACGGTAGGACACCTCGAGATCGCGCAGCAGCCGGCCGATGTCGCGGGCCGAGAGCCCGAAGATGGACTCGGCCTGCTGGTTGATCATCGCGACGGTGTCTTCACCGGTGACCACGATCTGTGCCACCGGGCTGGCACGAAAGGCCAAGTCGCGCACCGTCGTCAGCCCAGACAGGTCGATGTTGCGTTCGTAGAACGCCGCGTTCGGGTCGTAGCGATCCACGCCGCCGTGGGTTCCGGCCGCCTTGCGAAAGATGCGGTGCTTGAGGTTCAGCGGGGTGAACCTGTCTCCGTGACTCAGCAGCATCTCGGCATGCCCGAGAAACAGCGTGCCCTGCGGCGCAAGGGCAAAATGCAGACGCCCCAACACGTTTCGTTGGGTCTCCGCATTGAGGTACATCAGGCTGTTACGGCACACCAGGAGGTCGACGCGCGAAATCGGCGCGTCCTTGACCAGGTCGTTACGCCCGAAGATCACCGCGCGGCGCAGGTCCTTGTGAAACACGTAGCGGCCGTTGACGTGTTCGAAGTAGCGTTCCAACAGATCCGCGGGTACGGATTCGACCGCCTTGGCGTCGTAGGAGGCGATGCGCGCCTCGCTCAGCGCGTCCTCGTCGACGTCGGTGGCGTAGATCTTGACGCGCTGCCGGAATCCGTCGGGTCCCAGCGCCTCGGCCAGCAGCATGGCCAGCGTGTAGGCCTCCTGTCCGGAGGCGCAGCCGGCGCTCCACACCCGGATCGGATCGTTGGGGCCGCGCTCGGCCAGCAGCCGCGGGATGACCTCCGCGCTGACGAACTCCCAGGCATCCGGGTCCCGGAAGAACGAGGTGACGTTGATCAGGATGGTGTTGAACAGCGCGGTGAATTCGTCGGAGCTGGCCTGCAGGAAATCGAGGTACTCGTCGAATGCGGTGTAGCCCGCCTGGTCCATCCGGTGGCGGACGCGGCGCATCAGAGAGGTGCGCTTGTAGCCGGTGAAGTCGAAGCCGCGCGAGTCCCGCATATAGCGCAGCAGGGCTTCGAACGCCTCGTCAGTCGTGGATTCCATCCAAGTCCCGTCGATAGGGGTGTATCGAAGGATTTGAACATTACTCGCGACGTCAGAAGTGGTTTTCCCGACCGATCAATGCCCATACCGTTTTGCCCGACGAGGTCGGGGTCGCACCCCATGCCCGGCACATAGCGGCGACGATGGCCAGTCCCGAGACGACATCCGCGCCGAGGTCGGCATCTTCATGCCGCCCCGGCAGGTGGGAACTGCTGTCCTCCACAGCGACGGTGACTGTGTCTTGATAGCTCTCGACGATCAGCACCGGTGCGCTCTCCGTGTGGTCCAGAACGTTTTCGACGAGGACAGTGGCCAGTGTGGCAGCGACCGGTATCACCTCACTGATGTCCCACTGGGTGAGCCATTCGGCGATCACACTGCGCGCGACCTGCAGGCTGCTGACGTTTCGCGCAAGGCTGGCGCGCGCCCGCCGACGGACCTGGAACAACCGGTCCTGCAGGGCATTTCGGGCGAGCTCCAGGCTGGCGTGTATCGGCACATAGCGGGTAACACCGGCGTTGATCATCTCCTGCTGCACCCACGCCTCGCCACACACGAGCAGGATCGGCACGTCCGGCCAGATGCTGACGTGCCAGCGGGCGCTGGTGAATACGGTCCATGCGGAAGCCGACGGCGCGCGCAGACGGTTGATGTCGACAATCACCGCACGGGGCTCGTCGATCGCGGCCTTGATGACGGCGTCGCGAACGGTCCGATAGGTCGAGCTGTCCAGCACGCCCTCGATGGTCAGGATCGGTAGGTCTTCTGAGGTTTCCAGCTCGATTCGGACCGCCGGTCGATCGTTACTCATCCGGTTTCGCCCTCCTGCTGGGCAGCGGTCGACAGCCGGTCGCTGAGCAGTGTCAGGGCACGCTCGGTCTCGGCCGCAATTGCCGTGTAGCGCCGGTGCAGTGGACCGGTTCCGGCTTTGCCGGCCATGTCGCGGGCTAGCTTGGCCTTTTCCTGCAGGCTGCGCACCGCGATCCACAGCGCCCCCTCGAGCTCGGCGTCCCGCGCGCCGAGCAGCGCCTCGGCCGTCCACGCATGGCCCACATGGCAGCGAAAGTTGGCCTCACTGATGGAGATCAGCGAGCCGTTGCAGTCGGGACAGGTGTAGCCCGATGGGGGCCCCAGTTTTTCGGTGTCGAAGTCGGTCGCGAACCGCGACATCATGGCGATGCGGTTCTCGAGCTCCATGGCGGCGTCGCGCTCCATGTCAAAATCCCTTATCTCTCGGTGCGACAGCTCTTTGAGGACCGCGCCGATATCGGCCGCCGGGGACTGCCGATCCACCACGCCGGCCCGCGCGGCGGTGGTGGGCATCGCCGGGAACAACGCGTCCTCGGGCGCCTGCGCGATGGTGGTGCCGCCGCGCGAACGGATGGCTCCCATTCCCAGCACGCCGTCATCGAGCACGCCGGAAAGCAACACGCCGATTGCGCGGGGCCCGAAGTTCAGGGCCACCGACCGGAACAACGCGTTGATCGCAGGCCGGTGCCCGTTCTCGGTTGGCCCCTGCGACAGGAGTACATGATGGTCGGCGACCAGCAGATGGCGATCCGGAACCCCGACATAGATGCGCCCCTGTTCCAGGGGTGCCCCGTCCTCGGCGGCGACCGCGGGCAGCGGACCGCTGCGGTCGATGATGCGGGCCAAGATGCTGGGCGCGCCGGGGGGGATGTGCAGCACCATCAGATAGGCGTAGGGCACGTCCGGCGATAACCCGGCCGCAAGGTTCGACAGCGCTTCGACGCCTCCCGCCGACGCACCGATCGCTACCACACCTTGCAGGGCGCCGACTTCAGCCGTCTCAACCACCACTTTCGACTACCCCTATAGATGGTAGGCAACCCTTTCCCTCCTGGATAGGGCTGCGGTCATCCCGTTTGCGCCGGTCAGACGGTGGTACTCCCCACGGTTGAAAGGAGGCGAGCCATGGCCGCCGATCAAAATCCGAAACAGCGCGATCTGGACTCCGCGCGGTTCCGCCGTGACACCGGATACCTGACCACGCAACAGGGCGTTCGCGTCGACCACACCGACGATTCGCTGACGGTCGGTGAGCGAGGACCGACACTGCTGGAGGACTTCCACGCCCGCGAGAAGATCACCCACTTCGACCACGAACGCATCCCGGAGCGCGTGGTGCACGCACGTGGAGCCGGCGCCTACGGTTTTTTCGAGCCATACGAAGACTGGCTGGCCGATCACACCGCGGCGAAATTCTTGACCACTCCTGGCCTTCAGACGCCGGTGTTCGTTCGATTCTCCACGGTGGCCGGGTCGCGCGGATCGGCCGACACGGTGCGCGACGTACGCGGCTTCGCCACCAAGTTCTATACCGAACAAGGCAATTACGACCTGGTGGGCAACAACTTCCCGGTGTTCTTCATCCAGGACGGCATCAAATTCCCCGACTTCGTGCACGCGGTGAAACCAGAGCCGCACAACGAGATTCCGCAGGCGCAGTCCGCACACGACACATTGTGGGACTTCGTGTCGCTGCAGCCCGAGACCCTGCACACCATCATGTGGCTGATGTCGGACCGGGCGCTCCCGCGCAGCTACCGCATGATGCAGGGCTTCGGCGTGCACACCTTCCGGCTGGTAAACAACAGCGGGGAAGGCACTTTCGTCAAGTTTCACTGGAAGCCCCGGCTCGGGGTGCACTCACTGATCTGGGACGAATGCCAAAAGATCGCCGGCAAGGATCCCGATTACAATCGCCGCGATCTGTGGGAGGCCATCGAGTCCGGGCAATACCCGGAGTGGGAGCTGGGCGTGCAGCTGATCGCCGAGCCCGACGAGTTCGACTTCGATTTCGATCTGCTCGACGCGACCAAACTCATTCCGGAAGAACAGGTTCCGGTTCGCCCGGTGGGCAAAATGGTGCTGAACCGCAACCCGGACAATTTCTTCGCCGAGACCGAGCAGGTGGCGTTTCACACGGCGAACGTGGTGCCCGGCATCGACTTCACGAACGATCCGCTGCTGCAGTTCCGCAACTTCTCCTACTTAGACACTCAGCTGATCCGCCTGGGCGGCCCCAACTTCGCTCAACTGCCGATCAACCGGCCGGTGGCCGAAGTGCGAACCAACCAGCATGACGGCTACGGACAGCACGCGATCCCGCAGGGGCGCTCGAGCTACTTCAAGAACAGCATCGGCGGCGGCTGCCCGGCGCTGGCCGATGAGAACGTCTTCCGCCACTACACAGAGCGACTCGACGGGGAGACAATGCGCAAGCGCGCCAAGTCGTTTGAGAACCACTACAGCCAGGCGCGGATGTTCTGGCTGAGCATGTCGGCGGTCGAAGCCGAACACATCGTTGCCGCGTTCGCCTTCGAGCTCGGCAAGGTCGAAGTGCCCGAGATCCGTTCGGCCGTGGTGGAACAACTCGCGCGAGTCGACAGTGGGCTGGCCGCGCAGGTGGCGGCGAAGCTGGGTCTTCCCGATCCGCCCGAGGAGCCCGTCGACAATCGGGTGGCCCCGTCGCCGGCGCTCTCCCAGATCGGTGTCAGCGACACCATCACCTCGCGCAAAATCGCGGTCCTGGCCGCCAACGGTGTCGACGTGGTGGGGACGCAACGCCTCATCGAGCAGATGGGCGAACGCGGCGCCATGGTCGAGGTGTTGGCACCGGTCGCCGGTGGCACGTTGGAGGGCGGATCCGGCGGCGAGCTTCCGGTCGACCGATCGTTCACGACGATGGCATCGGTGCTTTATGACGCCGTCGTGGTGGCGTGCGGGCCACAATCGGTGCAGACCCTGTCCGACGACGGCTACGCGGTGCACTTCGTGACCGAGGCCTTCAAACATCTGAAGCCGATCGGCGCCTACGGGGCGGGCGTCGACCTGCTCCGCACGGCCGGCATCACGAATCGACTCGCCGAGGACACCGACGTCGTCAACGATCAAGCCGTCATCACCACCAAAGCCGCTGCCGATGAGTTGCCGGACCGCTTCGTCGAGGAGCTGGCCGCCGCTCTCGCCCGCCACCGTTGCTGGGAGCGGCGCACCGACCCGATTCCTGCCTAAGACGTGGTTTTCTCCGCGCCCGGGGCGGGCACTCCGAGATTCGGGGCGTCTCATGGTGGACAGGAGGATCGCTGATGCCGCGTTCGTCGATCAAGAATGAAAAGCTGTATCAGGATTTGCGTAAAAAGGGCGACTCCAAGGAGAAGGCCGCGCGCATCTCTAACGCGGCCGCCGCCCAGGGCAAGTCGAAGGTCGCGCGTAAGGGCGGCAAGTCCGGGTCTTATCAGGACTGGACCGTGGCGGAACTCAAGAAGCGGGCCAAAGAGCTTGGTATGTCCGGCTATTCAAGCCTGACCAAAGACAAGTTGGTCGCCAAACTGCGTAATCACTAGCTGGTGAGGCCGAGCCGCTCGGCCAGCACCAAGAACGCGACCGCGTAGTCGTTGTCCTTGGTCATCGTTCGGATCGCCTCCCAGTCCAGCCGTTCGCGTACCGCGCGCACCGCCGGCAGCAACCTGGCGAAGTCGCAGTGGTGCTCGTGCAGTGCCCGTAGCTGCTGGACGATCACCAAAGTGGGCGGCAACACCGCCATGCCGATGGCGAGCACCTCTTGCTGTTCGGCGCGGTCCAGCATGCCCGCGTCGACCGGGACTCCGTTGATCCGGTGCAGGACGTCGACGAGCGTGTCGGCGCTGCGGGCCTTGAACAGCCAGTCCTCCGGCGGACGCTCGATGACGAATCCCGCGTCGGCCAAGGTTGTCACGGCCGCTTCGACATCGGACTCCGCCACCACCAGGTCCACGTCGTGACGGGGTTCCGGTGCCCCGTAAACCCATAACGCATAACTGCCGGCCAGGGCGAAACGTGGTCCGTTCGCCTTGAGAGCTGACGCCGCGCCACGCAGCGCGTCCCGCAACGGCGTGGCGCACGCGGGTGGATCGGGCTGGGCTTCGGTAGCTGCCATGGTGAATAGGTCATACCCGGCCTGTCCCGGGAGCAACCTGGCGAGGCGGCCAAGGCCGTTTAACTTGTGGCGAACTGGGAAATCTCGGGGTTATGTCAACCGCCGTGCCATGCGCCTATGACGCTGCCGCTGTAGTGGTCGGTCAGCTGAGGTCCGGCGCGCACACGGTCGGCCACCACACAGATCGTGACACCGACTTGTCGGTGATCACGTCGAAGCGAATCCCGGCTCGGGACCCGTACGGATTCGCCGATTACCTCACACCATTGGGGAGAACGGCGGCGGGTGATTGCGCGTGACGGCGGGCCTTGTTGAGCACTGGCTGGAGTCCGGACGACTTGAGTTGCCCTTTCCCGCATCGGGGCGCACAGCCGAACGCTGGCAGCGTCTGGCGCGCCTGGCCGAAGAGAACATCGTGGCGGCCAGGATCGCCGAAGCGCACGTCGATGCGGTAGCGATACTTCACGAATTGGGCGGCAAGCCGCCCGAACCGGGCCAATTGTGGGGGGTGTGGACGGCCGAGGCGCCGGACGCCGTTCTGACGGCCACCAGCAACGACGGCGCGTTCTCGCTGAACGGGACGAAGGTGTGGTGCGCGGGCGCGGGATTCTGCACGCACGCGCTGGTCACCGCGCGCCTTGACGACGGAACGCGCGGGCTGTTCGCCGTCGCCGCGATAGACCCCACCGTCAAGGCGTTGCCCAGCACGTGGTGGAACGCCGGGATGGCCGGCAGCGATACCAGGCCGGTCCAGTTCACCAATGCCCAAGCCGTGGCGGTGGGCGATCCCGACGCCTATCTGGAGCGGCCCGGGTTCTGGCACGGCGCCATCGGTGTGGCTGCCTGCTGGCTGGGCGGTGCGCGGCGGGTCGCCGACCCGCTATACCGCTGCGCCGCAAGCCAGTCGGCCGACGCGTACTCGCTCGCGCACCTTGGCGCGGTGGACGCCGCGCTCGCCGCCGGCGATGCGATCCTGTCCGCAGCGGCGACTCAGATCGATGACGACCCCTTCGACAGGGCCGGCACAGCGCAGCTTCTCGCCCGTCGAGTCCGCACGGTGGTGGAACACGCGGTCGATGAAGCGATTACGCGCACCGGGCGCGCTCTGGGCCCCGGCCCACTGTGCCAGGACGGCCGGCACGCGCAACGCGTGGCCGATCTGAGCATCTACATCCGGCAAAGCCATGCGGAGCGGGATTTGGCCGAGCTCGGACGCCTGGCGGGACAGCAGGGGATGCGGGCGCCATGACAACCGCGTCGGCGGGCAACCGCACCCGGTTTGCGGCCGAATCGCTCACCCACGGCGGCACGCCAGCGCCGTTGTGGCTGGCCGCTTTCGCGGAGAGCCCCCTGCCGACGTTGGATCTCACGGAGTGTTTACGGCTGATCGTCGTGGCTCCTCACCCCGACGACGAAACCCTCGGGCTGGGCGCCACAATCGCTCAGCTGACCGCGCGCGGGGTTAGCGTTCGAGTGGTCTGCGTCAGCGACGGTGGCGCCGCCCGGCCCGGCACGTCAGCGTCGGAGCGGCTTCGCAGGCAGACCATCCGTCGTTGCGAATTACGCAGAGCGACAAACCTTTTGAACGCCCCGCCGCCGTTGATGCTGGGTCTGCCCGACGGTGAGCTGGCAGACCACGAAGACGGTATCACCGAGACGCTGACCGAAATCCTCGACGAGGCCGGACCCGGGACCTGGTGTGCGGCGACGTGGCGCGGGGACGGCCATCCCGACCACGAAGCCGTCGGCCTCGCGGCTTCGGCCGCGTGTGCGCGTACCGCGACGACATTGTTGGAATATCCGGTGTGGATGTGGCACTTGGCATTTCCAGCCGACGAGGCGGTGCCGTGGGACCGGGCCTACTCGGTGCCCGCACCCAGTTGGGCGTCGGAACGCAAACTGCGTGCGGCGCAATGTTATCGAAGCCAATTCGAGCGCAGTGGCGACGGCGCCGCGCCCAGGTTGCCGGGCTGCGTGCTGCCGCGCTTGCGCGCGGTGGGCGAGGTCGTCTTTCGGTGACCCGCACCGACCGCCGGGTGTTCCAATCAGGATGCGCCCCCGTCGGTTCGTGTCGTAGCGAGCCCGCGCGTCGGGGACGGCGGCGACTGCACCGGGAAAAAAGTGATAGGGGAAACCTATGCGTGTGGCGACGTTCAACATCCTGCACGGGCGCACGGTCGGCGACGGCGTGGTGCTCCAGCGGCTGCGTGACTGCGTACAACGCCTCGATCCGGACGTGCTGAGCTTGCAAGAGGTCGACTGCGACCAACCGCGCTCCGAGCGCGCCGACCTGACCGCAGCGGCGGCCGAAGCCATGGGCGCCGTGGAACACCGGTTCGTGGCGGCGATTTCGGGCACGCCGGGGGCGACCTGGATGGCCGCCACGGGCCGCGAGCAACCCGGCACCGCCGCATACGGAATCGCGTTGCTGTCCCGATACCCAGTCACCAGCTGGCAGGTGCTACGGCTGCCCCGCATACCGATGCGGTTTCCCATGTACCTCCCGGGACCCAACCGGGTCATGGTCGTCAACGAGGAGCCGCGCGCGGCGGTCATCGCGCAGATGCGCACGCCCCTGGGCGCGCTCACGGTGGCCAACACTCACCTGTCCTTCGTCCCGGGCTGGAACCGGCGTCAGCTACGCCGACTGATTCATGACCTGCGCGGCTTTCCCGGACCACGGCTGCTGACCGGGGACTTGAACATGACCCCGAAGGCGGTGGGCCGGTGGTCGGGCATGCGGACGTTGGCCACCGCCCAAACGTTTCCCGCGGACACGCCCAATCGCCAGCTCGACCACATCTTGACCGACGACCGCCGGCTGCGCGGGGGCGTCGTGGGATCGGACCTGATGACCATTTCCGACCATCGTCCGCTGGTGGTCGATCTGCAGCGGGCCTGAGATTTCAACCGTCGGCCGAAGGCATCTCGTCGGCGCAGCCGCCATACCCGACGCGCGAAAGGGGCCCGGTCCGTCAATCGGACCGAGCCCCCTGCGGGTGACCTACTGGTTCTTCTTCTGCCGCTCCTCGGCGGCGTCGGCGCCCGCGCGCGCCGACTCAGCTTCGGCTTCCTTCTTGCCCGCATCGCGTTGAGCGTCGGCTTTGTCCTGCTGGGCCTGGCCCTCTCTGTGCAAGTCGTCGCGCCCGAGCACGGCCCCGCCGACCTCTTTGACCTTCCCCTTCACGCCTTCCACGGTGCCCTTGACCGCTTCCTCCGGCCCGCTCTTGTCATCCCCCATGGGTTCAACCTCCCTCTCGGTGATTACTGAGCTTGCGCTCGCATGGCACCTAGGGCGTTCCCACCGCACGCCCCATCAAACGCGCGCGGTCCGCGTGACCCTTCGACGCGACCGCCGAATCCGTCCGTTTGAACGAGGCCTGTTTGGGTAGTAGCCACGCCGAAGGGGGTGATGGCGCTGACCACTATCGCCGTGATCGGCGCGACCGGCACCGCAGGTACCCGCATTGTCGCCCGGCTGAGGTCGCGCGATGTCGCCGTCGTAGAGATATCGCGTGAGCATGGTGTCGACCTGTTTGACGGGCCCGGTCTTTCGCGCGCGCTCAAGGACGTTGACGTCGCCATCGACGTGTCCAACCCGGTGCCTCCCGACGGCCGGTCCGACATCGGCCAGACCCTGGCGGCGGCCTCCCACAACATCGTGGGCGCGTGTGCCGCGCAAGAAGTTCAGCGCCTGGTGGTGTCGACGATCGCCGGAATCGAGGACCCCGTGTTCGACGGCTTCGCCTATTACGAAGCCAAGCGCAGGGCCAAAGACATCATGCTCGACGGTCCGGTACCGACCACGATCGTCAGGTCGACGCAATGGTTCGAATTCGCCACCAACGACGACGCGGTGACATGCAACTCCGACGAGGTCATCGTCGAGGACTGGCTGATTCAACCCGTCGCCGCCGATACGGTCGCCGACGTGATGGTCGAGGCGGCCCTGGGGCAGCTACACGCACCGCGCACCATCACCGGCCCGGACGCCATCCGGCTGCCCGATCTCACATCCAAACTCCTTGCCCAGCAGGGCGATAGCCGACAGGTGCGAACCGTGCAGCCCGCGGTTGCCGCACTGGGCGCCGGAGCGCTGCTCGCTCCCGGCCAGGCCGTCGTCGTCGGCCCCGGCGTCGACACGTGGCTGCAGACCCTGGCTCCCCCCGGCACCAACGGCCACCATTGCGCCGACGGCTCGAGTCCGCACTTCGGGACCAGCCAGTAAATAACGATCCCGTCACGATCCCGCCGACGATTCCCTAAGACCCCGGCCGTTTTCTTAAGAATTCGTTGCTCCTTTAATCGTTCGCTTAGCAAACGACCGCCGGAAAGGGGGTAACGACCGCTAGCGTTCGTCGTCGGCGAACATCAGCGAATACTGCCACCGTCCGCTTCCGCTACTTTGGATTCCGAGGATCGGGAGCCTCTCGCAGAAACAATCATTTTCGTTTCGAAGGACAACAAGATCATGAAAATCAGCAGTATCGTCGCGCGCCGGAAAGCGGCCGGGATCAGTGCCGGCTGCCTGCTCGGGGGAATGGCGATGGGCATCATCGGTGCGCCCTCGGCGGCCGCAGCGCCCGACTGCAGCCCAGCCGGTGTGAACAACACCGTTTCCTCGGTGGAAGGCTCCGCCCAGCAGTATCTGGCGGCGCATCCGGGCGCGAACCAGGTGGTGACGGCCGCCTACGGGCAGCCGCGGCCGGAGGCCGAATCGAGCCTGCGCGGCTACTTCACCGGCCACCCGCAGGAGTACAACGACCTGCGCGGCATTCTGGCGCCAATCGGCGACACCGAGCGGCAGTGCAATGTCACCGCCCTGCCGCCGAACCTGGAGTCGGCTTACCACGAGTTCATGGCCGGCTGATTGCGCTACGACACGACCCGCCACAGCGCCGTGGCGGGTCGTTGCCATGTGGGGGCGCTAGTTCGGCCGTGTGAACAACTTCTCCGGCGGGTAATTGTGCAGTCAGCTACCAGAATTGGAGGGCGGAAAATGCGGCTGCGCCGGAGCGTGCTGAGCAAGCCTGGTATCGCGCGCAAGCGTCGCGGTAAAGGCTTCGCCTATTACCAGCCGGATGGCAAACCGCTGTCCGACCCGGAAACCCTGCAGCGCATCAAGGATCTGGTCATCCCACCTGCCTGGAAGAACGTGTGGATTGCGCCGTACAGCAACGGCCACATCCAAGCCGTGGGCGTCGACGCCGCCGGGCGGCGGCAGTATCTGTACCACTCCCTCTGGCAACAGGAACGCGCCGAGGAGAAATTCGACCGTGTGCTGGAACTGTCGACGCGGCTGCCGGTGTGGCGCGCCGAGATTGCCAAAGACCTGACGCGCAAGGGCTTGACCCGCAAGCGGGTGCTGGCGCTCGCGCTGCGGCTGCTCGATCGCGGGTACTTTCGCGCCGGCGGCGAGCAATACGCCGAGGAGAACGAGTCCTACGGTCTGTCCACCCTGCTATGTGAGCATGTGGTGGTCCGGCGCGATGCGGTCGAGTTCGATTTCCCCGCCAAGAGCGGAGTCCGGCGCACCGTGGAAATCGAGGATCCCGACGTGGTCCGCGCGGTGCGTGCGTTGACGCGCCGCCCCGACCGCACCGAGCGATTGCTGGTGTGCCGCACCTCATCCGGCTGGCTCGATGTTCGTGCCGCCGACCTGAACGAGCGATTCAAGGAACTGGTCGGCGACGAATACACCGTGAAGGACCTGCGGACGTGGCATGGGACGGTGCTGGCGGCCGCGGCATTCGCCGACGCGGACCCTGCCGTCTCTCGCCGGGTGGCCAAACGCGTTGAATCCGCAGTGATGAAAGAGGTGGCCGAGGAGCTGGGCAACACTCCGGCGGTCGCGCGCGGATCCTACGTCGACCCCCGCGTGGTCACCGGTTACGAGCAGGGGCTGACCATCGCGGCGGCGACCCGCCGCGCCGAACGCGCCCGCAAACCCGACGTCGCCCAGGAGATCCTGGACAAGGCCACCCGCATGTTGATCCGGCGAGTGGCCAAGGGCCACAGCGCTGGTGGATCCTCGGCGCTGCCCAAATCGGCGTGAGCGGTCGCGCCAGCTGAAAACTGGCTGAGAGTCGCCTGACCTGCCGAATAACACCGGCGAATCCGGGTAACCGGGCTCGTGTGGGAAGTGCCCAAGTCGTCCTCGCGGCGGCAGCCTGCGTGGGTCTCGTCTGTCAGCGGCGGCCGCTAGCGGCTGGTTCGCGTCTCGACAACGGTGCCACGCAGGTGGTTCAAACAATAGCCACACCGCCCATCCGCCAGCACAGTAGGACCGTCTGCCGAGGAGCGAAAACATGTCCAAAAAAGAGGTTTCCGACTATCTGCTAGAGCGCTTGCGGGCGTGGGGCGTTGAACATGTATTCGGGTACCCCGGCGACGGCATCAACGGCCTGCTGGCGGCGTGGGGACGCGCGGACAACAAACCCAAGTTCATCCAGTCGCGCCACGAGGAGATGAGTGCCTTCGAGGCGGTGGGCTACGCGAAATTCACCGGCCGGGTCGGAGTTTGCGCCGCCACCTCGGGCCCCGGCGCGATCCACCTGCTCAACGGCCTCTACGACGCCAAGCTCGACCATGTTCCGGTGGTGGCCATCGTCGGCCAGACCAACCGCAGCGCGATGGGCGGAAACTACCAGCAAGAGGTCGACCTGCTGACCCTTTTCAAGGACGTCGCCAGCGACTACGTCCAGATGGTCACCGTCCCCGAACAATTGCCCAACGTGCTCGACCGCGCGATCCGCATCGCGATGACCCAGCGGGCCCCGACGGCGTTGATCATCCCCAGCGACGTCCAGGAGCTGCCATACTCTCCGCCCGAACACGCGTTCAAGATGGTGCCCTCCAGCCTCGGCATCGAATATCCGGAAATCGCCCCGGACGACACCGCCATCGCGCGCGCCGCCGATGTGCTGAATGCGGGCAAGAAGGTCGCCATGCTGGTGGGCTCCGGCGCCCGCGGCGCCCAAGACGAGCTCGCCGAAGTCGCCGACCTGCTCGGTGCGGGCGCGGCGAAGGCGTTGCTGGGCAAGGACGTGTTGTCGGACGAATTGCCCTGGGTCACCGGCTCGATCGGCTTGCTGGGGACGCGGCCGAGCTATGAGTTGATGCGCGACTGCGACACGCTGCTGACCGTCGGCTCGAGCTTCCCGTACACGCAGTTCCTGCCGGAATTCGGTCAAGCGCGCGCGGTGCAGATCGACGTCGACGGCCGGATGATCGGCATGCGCTACCCGTTCGAGGTCAACCTGGTTGCCGACGCGAAGACCGCACTGCGGGCGTTGATCCCACACCTGCGCCGCAAAGAGGACCGCTCGTGGCGCGAGGGCATCGAGAAGACCGTGGCCCGCTGGTGGGAGACCATGGACAAGGAGGCCATGGTCAGCGCTCACCCGGTCAACCCGTTGCGATTGTTCTCGGAGCTGTCGCCGCAGTTGCCCGACAATGCCATCGTCGCAGCCGATTCCGGCTCGTCGGCCAACTGGTATGCGCGCAATCTGCGCTTCCGCGGCAACATGCGGGGCTCGCTGTCGGGCAACCTCGCCACGATGGGCCCGGGGGTTCCGTACGGCATCGGCGCCAAGTTCGGCCACCCGGACCGGCCCGTCATCGTGTTCAGCGGTGACGGCGCAATGCAGATGAACGGCATGGCCGAACTGATCACGATCAAGCGGTACTGGAACGAGTGGAAAGATCCGCGCCTGATCATCGCGATCCTGCACAACAACGACCTGAATCAGGTCACCTGGGAAATGCGGGCGATGGCCGGCGCGCCGAAATTCGCGGAGTCCCAAAATCTTCCCGACATCGACTTCGCCGCGTTCGCGGCCAGCCTGGGCCTGAACGCGATGACCATCAAGGACCCGGAGGAGCTCTCGGACGCCTGGCGCAACGCGCTGTCCGCGGACCGCCCCACCGTGCTGGACGTCCACACCGACCCGGACATGCCGCCCATCCCCCCGCACGCCACCTGGGAACAGTTCAAGTCGGCGACCGCGGCGGTGCTCTCCGGTGACGAAGACCGGGTGGGCTTCGTCAAGGTCGGACTGAAGACCAAGGCGCAGGAGTTCTTGCCGCACAAGAAGAGTTGACCCGCGCGGGTCAACTCACCAGGCTCGCGCCCGCGCTGCGCAGGTCGTCGACGAACGAGTTGTACACCTGATCGTGTCGGTCGCTGCGGTCGCGCAGCACCGACGAGGGGTGCACCGTCGCAAAGACGATCGGCTCCGGTGTGAGGTCGACGTCGACGGACGCCGGCAGCCGCAGTTGTTGGCCACGCTGGGTGGAAACACGAAAGGTGTTGCCCAGCAAGGACTGCGCGGCCGTCGCACCCAGGCACACGACGACTTGGGGCCGCACCGCCTCGATCTCGGCGATCAGCCATGGTCGGCACGCGACTACTTCGGTGCGGCCGGGCTTTTGGTGGATGCGTCGCTTGCCGCCCTTACGGGTGAACTTGAAGTGCTTGACGGCGTTGGTCTCATAGACCAGCGCCGGGTCGATGCCGGCATCGTCGAGAGCACGGGCGAGCAACCGCCCGGCCGGGCCTACGAACGGCTCGCCAGCGCGGTCCTCCTGGTCGCCCGGTTGCTCGCCCACCAACATGATCGGCGCCCCGGAATTCCCGTTGCCGAACACCGTTTGGGTGGCGTCTTCGAAAAGTAAACAGCCGTGGCACGTTTCGGCCGCGTCGCGCAGCGCGTCGAGGTCCCGCTGCTGCGGAAGGTAGCGGTCGGCCCCGGGTGCGTTCGATGTTGCGGCCATGGTGCGCTGAAGGGCGTGGTACCCCCCGCTCCCCCACCGAGCAGGGGGTACCACGCCATGGGTGGCTGCGTCAGCCTTTGCCGAGGATGGTGTCGCGGGCCCGGTCAAGCATCGCCGCGAACGGTCCGGCGGCCAGATTGGCCACCTGCGATTCCACTCCGGGGTGCGGGCGGGTGGGCGCAATCGCCTCGGCGAGCTTGGCGGCGCGCCCCATGCGCTCGAGCTCCTCGCCGCTCAATTCCTCACCCAGCTTGGCGAATTCGTCGTACTCCTCGTGCTCGGCGTGTTCGATGACCGCGTCGCGCAGCTTGGTCAATTCGCGAGTGAACTCCTCGCTGTCGACGTCAAGCTTTTCCAGCTTCTGCAGAACGGTCTTGGCTTCGTGCTCTTCGTGGAGGCGCTTGTCGACCACGGCGGCGCCGTCGGAGATCTTGCGCTTGGCGCGGGGGTGCACGATCTCCTCCTCCGCGGTTTCGTGGACGGCGAGCAGCCGCCGAAGCTCGACGAAGGCCTTCTCGCGGGCCTTTCCGGACGCCGCCAGTGTCTCGGCGAACATCGCTTTGATCTGCTCATGCTGACTGACGAGGAAGTCGACCACGTCGGTGGGCGACTTGATGGCGTTCGTTGCCACAGTGTCCCTCCCATCTACTTTGGTTCGACGCGCAAGGCTGTGCGCGCTCCGTCAACGGCTACCCGACGAATCCGGGCGTCAAACGGAGTGTGGCCGCGCCCGCGCGGGGTATGTACTGGACAAACAGCGAAAGGAGCTCGCGGTCGATGGATGCCGAAATCGATTCCCGCACTCGCCACCGCATCCGGGCTCTGTTGCGCTGCGGAGTCGTCGGCGTGCTCGCGACGGCCGCGCTGAGCACGGGCTGTTCGCGCCCCGGAGCATCGCTGGAAGCCGCGCCCGACGTCGAACTCTGGCAGGCAGGCGCCGCGTTGCACGAGCCGGTGTGGTCGTATCGGATAAACGCGTTGGTCGCGCTCACCGACGACCACCGATTGGCCGAGGTCAGTGCCGGCGATCACGGCGCAGGGGCCAAGACGCGGTTTTCCGCGCCCATGGCGTCCGGGCGCAACCTGCAAATCAGCCGAAAAGACGAGCGGGTGGTGTTCGTGCCACAACCCGAGCGCGGCAAGGTGGCGGAGGTCGACCTGGAAAGCCTGCGCCAGGTCAACGATTTTGACGCCGGACCGGCGCCGGCCTACCTGACCGAGGATTCGGGATTGCGGATGCTGCTTGCGCTTTCGGCGGATGGGAAGGCGGTGACGCCGGTGGATCAGTACGGCTACCGCAAGCTCCCCACCGCGACCACCGGCGAGAGCGCGGACACCATAGACGGCGCCAATCGCGGCCGCGAGCTGGACTACCACCTGTTCGGCTCGTCGGGCATCCGCCATTTCCAGGGGACATCGTCGCCCGCGGCGGAACGCGGATCACTGGACTTCGACGTCGCGGTTTCGGCGGGCGACGGCACCGCGGTGACACGCAGCTACGTGGCCGGACGCGACGACGACACCCTGCGCGCCGTCGACTCGCGCCGCGGCGGAAAGGGATTGGAGGTGCTGGCCAGCACGCGGTTACCGTCCCCGATCCGCGAACTCGGCACCGACGACACCAGGATCTATGCGGCCACCGACCACGAACTGGTGACGCTGGAGGCGGCGTGCTTCACCGGTTTTCCGGACGGTCACATCCCGGTACTGCGCGCCATCGATTACCGGTCGGGGCTGCCACCCGACGCCCGGGCGGCCCAGCTCTCGGGAATGGCCGTCGGGCCGCATCGGGTCTACCTGACCTTCGCGCACGCGCCCTACGTGGTCGGCATCGCCAAACCGCGCCTGTGACGGGTTTGCCCAAGCGCCCTCGTCGGCTACATTTCGGGCAGGTTCTCCCCGCTAAGGAGGCACTGGGGTGACCAACCCGCAGGACCCGTACTGGCAAAACCCGCTCAGCTATGACCCGCTCGGCCGCGTCCCGCCGGCCGACGAGGAGCTACCCGACGAGCTGCCCACCGCGCCTTCGCCTTTCACGCCGCCGCCAGCGCCCTACCGCCCGCCGGTCAACACCATGGCGACGCTGTCGCTGGTCTTCGCATTCCTCTTCGCGCCGGCGGGGGCGATTCTGGGACATCTCGGCCTGTCGCAGATCCGCCGCACCGGCGAACTCGGCCGCGACCGCGCGCTGGTGGGCGTGACGCTGTCGTACATCTTCATCCTGTTGGCGGTCGTCGCCCTGGCCGGGTGGGCCACGCTTTCCGGTTCGACCTCCCCGAACCGGACGCCTCCCGGGTCCAGCACGGCGGCCGGGCCGCCGCCGCCCACAGTCCCCCCGGAGACCATCGCCACGCTGCTACCCGGGCTCGACGCCCTGCGGAACATCACCGGCGATGCGAACCTCGATGCCGGACCGACCTGGAACAGCCCCGGCCGACCCGCGGATGACGGCAGCATCGACCGCCCGGAGTGTTGGGGAAGCATCGCCGCCGGCAGCCCGGACGCCTACCCTCCGGGGGCGCTGGCCGGATATCACGCCGGGCAATTCACCGATACGCGCAGCATGCTGAAGTCGATGCAGGTCATCCAGGGCGTGGGGGCGTTCCGCGATCCCGCCGCCGCCCAGGCCCAGCTTGCGGGCTTGTTGTCGGGATGGCGCCAGTGCGGCGGCTACACCGTCACCGTGACCGCCCCCGGCGGACGGCCGATCCCGATGTCGTTGGGCACGCCCGCCGACGCCGGCAACGGCATCACCACCCTGGATCTGACGCCCAAGGCCATTCAGGTGCGCTCGGCGCGGGCGATCGCCACCAAGGCGAACGTCGTCATCGACCTGAGCGTGTCCGCCAACGGCACCACGGACAGCGGGCCGCCCCGCGCGGCCGCGGTCAGCATCGCCAACTACATCCTCGGCAAGATCCCCGGCTGAGCGGGCTACGGTTCGCCGCGACCCACGAGCGTGGCGACCCGCAGCGCCCGGCTCCGCCGCGCTCGCGATCGCCACTACGCTGAGCCCATGAAATTTGTCGACGTCGACGGGGTCGGCCGGGTCAGCCGGATCGGCCTGGGCACCTGGCAGTTCGGTTCGCGCGAATGGGGTTACGGAGATAGCTACGCCGCCGGTGCAGCCGGCGACATCGTCCGCCGCGCCCTTGCCATGGGGGTGACGCTGTTCGACACCGCCGAGGTGTACGGCCTGGGCAAGAGCGAGCGGATCCTGGGCGAAGCCCTCGGCGACAAGCGCGCGGACGTCGCGGTGGCCAGCAAGATCATGCCGGTCGCGCCCTTTCCCGCCGTGGTCAAGCAGCGCGCCCGCGCCAGCGCGCAGCGGCTGAGGCTGGACCGGATCCCGCTTTATCAGATTCACCAGCCCAACCCGGTGGTGCCGGATTCGGTGATCATGCCGGGCATGCGCGACCTGCTGGAGCGCGGCAAGATCGGCGCGGCCGGCGTCTCGAACTATTCGCTGCAGCGCTGGCAGAAGGCCGACGCCGCGCTCGGGCGCCCGGTGATCAGCAACCAGGTGCACTTCTCGCTCGCCTTCCCGAAGGCGCTGAAGGACCTGGTGCCCTTTGCCGAGCGGGAGAACCGCATCGTGATCGCCTACAGCCCGCTGGCACAGGGCCTGCTCGGCGGCAAGTACGGCGTCGACAACCGCCCCGGCGGCGTGCGGGCGGTGAACGCGCTGTTCGGCGCCGAAAACCTGCGCCGCGTCGAGCCGCTGCTGCAGCTGCTGCGCGACGTCGCCAAGGACGTGGACGCCAAGCCGGCGCAGGTGGCACTGGCCTGGTTGATCAGCTATCCGGGCGTCGTCGCGATTCCGGGCGCCTCCAGCGTCGAGCAGCTCGAGTTCAACGTCGCCGCCGCCGACATCGAACTGCCCACCGCATCACGTGACGCGCTCACCGAGGCGGCCCTGGCGTTCCGGCCCACGTCGACGGCGCGTTTCCTCACCGACCTGGCCAAGGAGAAGCTCGGCCGCGGTTAAGACTGGTTGGCCTCGGCGAACGCGGCGGGGCTGGCCGGCGCCCCGCGCGCCACCACGAGCGGCATCGATGTCGAGGCGTTGGTGCGCAGGATGGTGTGGACGACGTCGACGAGGTCCTCGACCGGCATCAGCTTGCCGGGCATGCAGCCGCGCGCCGACCACAGCGGCACCGCTTTCATCGCGAGATCCATATCCCAGCCCTCGTTCATGCCGGTCTGGCTGTCACCCTCTCCGCCCGCGCACTCCCCGACGATCAGGTTGGTGAAGCCGATGTCGGAGTGTTCGGCTCGCCACGCTTCGACGAGCCGCTCCAGGGCGGCCTTGCTGACGCCGTAGGCGCCCAGACCCGGCCACGGCGGCCCGAAGGTGCCGGCGTCGGAAGACAGGTACACTGCCTTGCCGGCCGACGCGGTGAGGTAAGGCACCGCCGCGGCCGTCACCAACGATGCGCCGATGACGTTGGTGTCGAAGATGCGCCGCCACGTGTCGGCGTCGGTGTCCACCATGCGGACCAGCGGCCCCACCGCGGGTGTGTAGACGATGTTGTCGATGCCGCCGAGGGCGTCGGCGGCGTGGTCGATGGCCGAGCGGCAGGAGCCCTGGTCGGTGACATCGCATTCGACGGCGATCGCGTTCGGGCCGGCGTCCTTGGCCGCGGCTTCGATGCGCTCCCGGCGCCGGGCGAGTAGCGCGACCTGATCGCCGCGCTGCGCAAGACCGACGCCTATGCAGCGCCCCAACCCACTGGAGGCGCCGATGACCACTGTCCTTGACATATTCGCCCTCTCCTGTAACGACCCCGCTGCAGCCACAGCGTATCGGCAGGCGGCGCGTTACGTAACGTTCGGGCGGGTTTGTGTCAACGTGGTCAGCCGCCGTCGGGCGCCTGCAGCACCACGGCGGTATGCGCGTCGACGGTGAAAGTACCTCCGCCGGGCACCTCGTCGGCCGGTGTGGTCTCTTCGGGCCCGGTGAAGACCACAACCTGCCAAGAAGCGCCGAATTCCTTTGGCGGCAAGGTGAATTCGATCGGCTCGTAGTGGGCGTTGAAGCACAGCAGGAAGGAGTCGTCGAGCACCCGTTGCCCCCGCGGATCGCGGTCGGGGATGCCGTGCCCGTTGAGGAACACGGTGACGGATTTCGCGAAGCCCGCGCCCCAGTCCTCCTCGGTCATCTCGGTGCCTTCCGGGGTGAACCAGGCGATGTCGGCCAGCCCGTCCTGACCTCGACGCCCCAGCGGTTTGCCGGAGAAGAAGCGGCGCCTGCGGAAGACCGGGTGCTCGGCGCGCAGCGCCGACACCGTCCGGGTGAATTCCAGCAGCCCGGCGTCGGCGCTGTCCCAGTCGATCCAGGTGAGTTCGTTGTCCTGGCAGTAGCCGTTGTTGTTGCCGTTCTGGGTACGACCGAGTTCGTCGCCATGGCAGATCATCGGCACGCCCTGGGACAACAGCAGCGTGGTCAAAAAATTGCGCTGCTGGCGGGCGCGTAGCTGGTTGACCTGTTCGTCGTCGGTGGGACCCTCAGCTCCGCAGTTCCAGGACCGGTTGTGGCTCTCGCCGTCGTTGTTGTCCTCGCCGTTGGCCTCGTTGTGTTTTTCGTTGTAGGACACCAGGTCGCGCAGCGTGAAGCCGTCGTGGGCGATGACGAAGTTGATCGACGCCACCGGCCGCCGGGCGGTGTGCTCGTAGAGATCCGCCGATCCGGAGAGTCGATAGGCGAACTCGTCCAGGGTGGAGGGCTCGCCGCGCCAGAAGTCGCGCACGGTGTCGCGGTACTTCCCGTTCCACTCGGTCCACTGCGGCGGGAAGTTGCCCACCTGGTAACCACCCGGGCCGACGTCCCACGGCTCGGCGATGAGCTTGACCTGGCTGACCGTCGGATCCTGCTGCACGAGTTCGAAAAACGTTGCCAGGCGGTCGACGTCGTAGAACTCGCGGGCCAGCGTCGAGGCCAGGTCGAACCGGAAGCCGTCGACATGCATCTCGGTCACCCAGTAGCGTAGCGAGTCCATGATCAGCTGCAGCGCGTGCGGATGTCCGACGTTGAGGCTGTTGCCGGTGCCGGTGTAGTCCATGTAGTACTGCTTGTCGTCCTCGACCAGCCGGTAGTAGGCGGCGTTGTCGATGCCGCGCATCGACAGGGTCGGGCCCAGGTGATTGCCCTCCGCCGTGTGGTTGTAGACCACGTCGAGGATGACCTCGATGCCGGCCTCGTGCAGCGAGCGCACCATGGCCTTGAACTCTTGAACCTGGCCGCCCGGCGTGGTGGCGCTGGAGTACTTGAAGTCGGGTGCGAAGAATCCGATCGTGTTGTAGCCCCAGTAATTCGACAGCCCCTTGTCCACCAGGGTGGAATCGTTGGCGAAGTGGTGCACCGGCATCAATTCGATGGCTGTGATGCCGAGGTCCTTGAGGTGCTCGATGATCACCGGGTGCGCCACCGCGGCGTAGGTGCCGCGCAGCGGCTCGGGGATGTCGGGGTGGGTCTGGGTCAGGCCCTTGACGTGCGCCTCGTAGATGACCGAGTCGGCATATTGATGGTCCGGCGGCCGGTCGTTACCCCAGTCGAAGTAGGGGTTGATCACGACCGACTTGGGCATGCTGGCCGCCGAGTCGTCGTCGTTGCGGCTGTCGGGGTCGCCGAAGTTGTAGCTGAACAGCGACTGATTCCATTCGAACGAGCCGTCGATGGCTTTCGAATACGGGTCCACCAGCAGCTTGTTCGGGTTGCACCGGTGCCCCGCGGCCGGGTCGAACGGCCCGTGCACGCGGTAGCCGTAGCGCTGGCCCGGTTCGATGTTGGGGATGTACGCGTGCCAGATGAAGCCATCGACCTCCGGCAGGGTGACGCGGCTCTCGACACCCTCGGCGTCGAACAGGCACAACTCGACGCGCTCGGCCACTTCGCTGAACACCGCGAAGTTGGTGCCCGCGCCGTCGTACGTCGCCCCCAGCGGGTAAGCCCTGCCCGGCCACACCTCTCCGGTGGGTGTGGGAGCGACAGCGTCTGCGGTGGTCATGGCGCAATCAATACCCTGCTTACCGGACCGTCAAACTGTGCGTCACGCCCGAAAGCGCCGCGACTTACTGGAAAGCCTTGGCGCATAGGAGATCACGGCTTGAGTATGACCTTCACCGCACCGTCCTGCTTCTTCTGGAAGATGTCGTAGGCGTGCGGGGCCTCGTCGAGGGGTAGCACGTGGGTGGCGAAGCTGTCGACGCCGAGCGGGTCTTCGTCGGTCAGCAGCGGCATGATGTCATCGACCCAGCGCTTCACGTTGGCCTGCCCCATCCGCAGCGTCACCTGCTTGTCGAACAGGGTGAGCATCGGCAACGGGTCGGCCATCCCGCCGTACACGCCGCTCAACGAGATCGTGCCGCCGCGCCGCACGATGTCGATGGCGGAGTACAGGGCACTGAGGCGGTCCACGCCGGCGGTTTGCATGACCCGCTTGCCCAGCACATCGGGCAGCAACCCGGCAACCTGCTGTGCCAGTTTGGCCGCCGGCGAGCCGTGCGCCTCCATTCCCACCGCGTCGATGACGGAATCGGTTCCCCGCCCGTCGGTCAGGTCGCGGATCACGTCACCCAGCGGGGTGTCGAGCCGACTCGAATCGATGGTGTGGATACCGCGTTTCGCGGCGCGGGTGAGCCGCTCGGGCACCAGGTCGACGGCGATGACGCGGTAGCCCAGGTGATCGGCGATGCGCGCAGCCATGTCCCCGATGGGACCCAGCCCCAGCACGGTCACCGAGCCGCCATCCGGGACGTCGGCATAGGCCACCGCCTGCCACGCGGTCGGCAGCACGTCCGACAAGTAGACGAAGCGTGAATCCGGCGGTCCCACAGGAACTTTGATGTGGGTGAACTGGGCCTGCGGGACGCGCAGCAGCTCTGCCTGTCCGCCGGGGACTTCGCCGTAGAGCTCCGAATAGCCGAACAGGGCGGCGCCCATACCCTGATCGCGCACCTGAGTGGTCTCGCATTGGGTGAAGAGCTGTTGGTCGCACATATGGCAACTGCCGCAGGAGATTTGGAAGGGGATGACCACCCGGTCCCCCACCCGCAGGTCACCCGTTTGACCGCCGACCTCCCGCACGATGCCCATGGCCTCGTGCCCGAGGATGTCCCCGGGGTTCATGAACGCCCCGAGAATCTCGTACAGGTGCAGGTCGGACCCGCAGATATTGGTCGAGGTGACTTCGATGATCGCGTCGGTAGATTGCTCGATCTTCGGATCGGGCACCGATTCCACCCGCACATCGCGTTTGCCGTGCCACGTGACAGCCTTCATGGGAGGGCGATACCCGTCTCGCACCCGTCGAAACCGCTTTGCCACCGCTGTCGCGAATGGCTTTAACCGCGGCGGTGTTTGAGGGGATGTTCGCTGTCGATGAGGGCGGCCGCGACGTCCACCAGCCGGATGTTGGATTGCTGCGAAAGACGGGTGAGCAGCCCGAAGGCTTCGACGGAATCGAGGTTGAAGCGCTCCATGATGACGCCCTTGGCCTGCCCGATGATGTCACGCGTGGCCAGGGCGCTGCGAAATTGGTCCTGGCGGCGCATCATCGTCCAGGCCAAGGCGATATGGGTGGCGTACACCGTGCCCAGCTCCACTGACTCACCGCCGAATGCGCGCGGGGCGTCGGCGTAGAAGTTCAGCGCTGCCATGCTGCTGCCGTCGACGAACAGCTCATAGGACAGGATGGAACGGATCGGGGTCTGCTCGAGCGCATGCCGCCGGTAGCGCGGCCAGCGCTGTTCGGCGTCCAGGTCGGCGATATGCATGATGTGGTGTTCCCAGGCCGCGGCCAGGCACGGCCCCTCGCCGTACCTGTTCTGAATCGCGTCAAGAACCATCGGGTAGTGATGCGTGGCGGCCACGCTGCTGACCGACCGGCTCTTCTCGGCCAACGTGATTCCCGCATACTTGGCGCCGGTCACGTGGTCGACGCCGTTATCGATCAGCTCGTGCAGCCCGGCCGCGGTATCGCCGTTCTCCCGCTCCAGGTTCGTCACCAGCTCCACAAGCTGATTGACGATGGTGGCGCGTCCATCTCGCATCGAACATCACCCCCTCGGGCCTGTCGGGCCGCAGAGCCCCTTCTCGCAGGGGTCAGAGTGGCATTGACAAGTGTATGAGCCATTTAGCGAAGCGCAAGGCCGGACAACGAATGCCCATCAAGCGATGACCGCCCACCCAGCGCACAGAGGGGCTTCGGTGCGAAGGTAACATCAAAAACTGCCCCGCACAACGTCTTTCGCGTCGACCGCGAGCGCGGGATCGAAGGGGCACCGCGCCGGTCCCCGACGGCCGCCTACACTCGGCTGGGTGACCTCCATTGTGATCGTGGGAAGCGGCTTCACCGGATTCACCTGCGCCCGTCGGCTGGCCAAAATTCTGCGGCGGCGGCGCGCCCCGGTCGACATCACGATAATCTCGCCGGTCGACTACATGCTCTACACGCCACTGCTACCCGACGTCGCCGGTGGTGTCGTCGATGCCCGCTTTGTCGCTGTGCCACTGGCCAATTCGCTCAAGGGTGTCCGCGCTGTGCGTGGACGCGTGGACGCTGTGGACTTCGCCCGGCACACGCTGACCTATTGCGATCCCGAAGAGCGCAGCCATTCCATGTCCTGGGATCGTTTGGTGCTGACGCCCGGTTCGGTGACGCGGTTGTTCGACGTACCGGGGCTCGCCAGGCACGCGCGCGGGCTGAAAACCACTGCCGAAGCCCTCTATCTGCGAGACCATTTCGTGGAACAGCTGGAGCTGGCCAACATCGAAGACGATGCCCGGATGGCCGCCGCCCGGCGCACCGTCGTGGTGGTCGGCGCGTCGTATTCGGGCACCGAGCTGGTGGCGCAGCTGCGCGCTCTAGCCGATGCCGCGGCCAAGCAGATGGGTTTCAACCCCGCCGAGGTGCGGTTCTTGCTGCTGGACCTGGCCGACCAAGTGATGCCCGAGGTGGGGAAGAAGTTGGGTGACGCCGCGCTCAAGGTGCTACGTAAGCGCGGCATCGACGTTCGGCTCGGCATCACCCTCAAGGAGGCGCACGCCGATCACGTTGTGCTCAGCGATGATTCGCGCATCGAGACACGCACGATCGCGTGGGTGACGGGGGTAGTCGGCGCGCCGTTGATTCAGAACCTGGGGCTACCGACGGAGAAAGGCCGGCTCACCGTGCAGCCCGATCTGCAGGTGCCCGATCACCCCGACGTCTTCGCGGCCGGTGACGCGGCCGCGGTGCCCGACTTGACCCAACCGGGAAAGGTCACGCCGCCGACCGCCCAACACGCGACCCGGCAGGGCAAGGCGCTGGCCCGCAATGTCGCGGCCAGCCTCGGTTACGGCAGCAGCAAGGAGTACAAGCACCGCAACCTCGGCCTGGTCGTCGACCTCGGACCGCGCTACGCGGTGGCCAACCCGCTCAACATCCACTTGTCCGGATTGCCCGCCAAGGCCGTCACCAGGTCGTACCACTTGTACGCGATTCCACGCGGCGTCAATCGGTGGGCGGTGTCACTGGCGTACTTGACCGACTTGCTGTTCACCCGCTCGGTCGTTTCGATCGGGTTGTCCTCGGAGGACGACGCGCAATTCACCGCCAGCGAGGGCATCCCCATGCCCAAGACCAGTTGACTCGACCGGCGTCAGCCTTCGGCCGACTGTTGCGCCATCGCGTAGGCGAGTTGAAGGAAGTCCGCGCCGGCCAGTGCGGTGAACACCCCGGCGACGAGCCGGGTGAACCTGGGTGCGAAAACCAGGCCGATGGCGAATCCCGTGGCGACCCACATGTCCAGGCAGAAGGGGCAGGTGAGCAACTCGCCCAAGCTGTGCCGGAGCTGACTCTGGTCGCGGGCCTCTTCCTGGACTTCCGCCGGTCCGCCCGTGCCCGCGTAGTGCGTGAAGGGCGCTCGCAGCGGGCTCGTCACCGCGTCCTTGGTCAAGGTGCGCGACAGCTTGTGGGTGCCCAGGGTGAGCAGGACGAGGTCCTGGACCCGCCACCGGGTCGGAAGTGTGCGCCCGCTGGCCAGCGCGGCCAGCACCGCAAAGACCACTACGACGCCATAGACGAACATCACCGCCAGGTAGCCGCCCAGTGGCCGGTCGTTGTCGCCCCGGTAGGCATCGGCTTCCTGCCGCGCGCTGCTGGCGACCTGGGCACCGGTATCCGTCAACTCACCCATCGCTTCTCCTCAAAGGCATAGCGGGTTGGGTACCCGGCGTCGGCCGGCGCAATCCGGAACGGCTCAGGCTGTGTCCGGTTCGACGGCGTTGGTCCTTTTTGCGGCTTCCCGCAAGGTGCGGTTGGTGGACCGCAGGTCGGTGTTGGCCGCCGACAGCGTGGCGTTGTGATCTTCCAGGTCGAGGATGCGCGCGACGCCCGCCAGGTTGACCCCGGAGTCGACCAGCTCACTGATGCGTCTGAGCCGCATCAGGTCGTCGGCGCTATACCGGCGGGTGCCGCCTTCGCTGCGGGCGGGTGTGATCAAGCCGTAGCGCTCGTAGAGCCGCAATGACTGCACCGCGATCCCGGACAATTCGGCGGCCACCGAGATGCCGTACACACCATGGTCGGACGAGGGGGCACCCGCGTCGCCGCGGTAGTCGGCCATCACCCATCTCCTTCAACCACCCGCACAAAAAATCTATCTAGCACACTTGCATCATTCTGTCGAGAGTGCTATATGAAATCTATGTCATTAGACATAGGAAATTGCCGACCCACCGCCTAGATTGGAGTGAGAGGTGACCACCATGCTGATGCGTTCAGATCCGTTCCGTGAGCTCGACCGCTTCGCTCACCAAGTCCTCGGCACTGCCGCCCGGCCGGCAGTGATGCCGATGGACGCCTGGCGCGAAGGCGAGAAATTCGTCGTCGAGTTCGACCTGCCCGGCATCGATGTCGACTCGCTGGACATCGACATCGAGCGCAATGTGGTGACCGTGCGCGCCGAACGGCCGGCCGTCGATCCCAACCGCGAGATGCTGGCCACCGAGCGGCCGCGCGGCGTCTTCAGCCGCCAGCTGGTGCTCGGCGAGAATCTCGATACCGAAAAGATCGAGGCCTCCTACGCCGAAGGCGTTCTGCGCCTGCATGTTCCGGTGGCCGAGAAGGCGAAGCCGCGCAAGATCACGGTCGGCCGCGGGGACACGCCGCGGGCCGTCCGGGACAGCGCCGGCGAGCGCGAGGTCATCAACGCCTGACCGACCGGCGGCCCGGGCGGCGGTCAACTCCCCCGACCAGCGCCCGCCGCCGGCCCCGGACCACCGGTGCGGACGTCTCGCCCGGCGCCAGGAAGACCGAATCCAGATGAAATGGGAACTCGATGGCCAGACGGCCAACGTCGAACGGGCGTTGGCCGGCGGCGCCGCACAACCGGCGGGCTGGTTTCGGTTCTACTTCACCGACCAACGCTGGGAATGGTCGGAACAAGTGCAACGCATGCACGGGTATGAGCCCGGCAGCGTCACTCCGACCACCGATCTGGTGCTCTCGCACAAGCATCCCGAAGACCGCGGGCATGTCGCGGCCACCATCGATCAAATAGTCCATACGCACCAGGCGTTCAGCACTCGGCATCGCATCGTCGACACCCGGGGAAATGTGCGCCACGTCGTCGTCGTCGGCGACCGGATCTTCGACGACGACGGTGACGTGATCGGAACGCACGGGTTTTACATCGACGTCTCGGGACCGCGCGAGCGATCGCGCGAGGACGAGATGAGCGCGAAAATCGCTGAAATCAGCGAGAATCGGGCCGCCATCGAACAGGCCAAGGGCATGCTGATGCTGATCTACGGCCTCAGCGAAAGCGCGGCGTTCGATTTGCTCAGGTGGCTGTCCCAGGAAGCGAATGTCAAGCTGCGACCGCTGGCCGAGCAGATTGCCGAAGACTTCCGCCGAGCCGGCCTGCCGCTGAACACGCAGTCGCAATTCGATCACCTGATGCTGACCGCGCATGAGCGCGTCCACCCGTCCGCCGACCACGAGTAAAACTTTGGCGGGCAACGCCTTTGGCCCTCAGTGGTCGATCAGCGGGGCGACCCAGTGGACCCGGGTGCCGCCGCCGGGCGCACTGGTGATCTCACAAGTGCCGCCGAGTTGTTCGGCGCGCCGCTTCATGTTGGCCAAGCCGCTGTGCCGCGTGTTGCCGGCCGGTATGCCGCATCCGTCGTCGACCACGTCCAGGGTGAAGGTGTCCGCGACGCTGACGTCGACGGTCAGCCGCGACGCGCCCGCATGACGCAGGGCATTGCTGACGGCTTCGGTGGCGACGGCTTCGGCGTGGTCGGCCAGTTCGGTACCGATGGCGGTCGTCGGCCCGTCCAGGCGCACGGTGGCGACGAGATCACGGTTTTCGGTCAGGTCGGCCACCACCCGCTGGATGCGCCGGCGGAAATCACCGCTCGCGGCGATCGGGTCCTTGAGCGCGAAGATCGTCGTGCGGATTTCCTCGATGATGGTCTGCAGATCGTCGAGCGTGCGATTGAGCCGCTCGGCCACTTCGGGCGAACGCGCCCTTGCCAGCGTGCCTTGCAAGTTCATCCCGGCCGCGAAGAGGCGTTGAATGACGTGGTCGTGCAGGTCATGGGCGATGCGTTCGCGCTCAGCCAGGATGGCCAACTGCCGCGCGTCCTCGCGTGCCGACGCCAGCACCAGCGCGATGGCGGCATGCGTGGCGAAATCGCTGACCAGGTCCAGATAGCTCTCGTTGAACGGCGGCTGCTCGGCGCCGCGGGCGATCGCGATCACCCCGACGACCTCGTCGCGGGCGCGTAGCGGCATCACGATCGCCGGGCGCTGCCCGACGTCGGTGAAGGCCTGGATCGGGTACTGCAATTCCTCGGTGATCAGCGGTTCGCCGGATCGGTACACGGCGCCGCTGGTGGAGCCGTCCACCGGAACCCGTTGACCGAGCACATCGGAGGCGTGCAAACCCACCGCAGCGGAGACCACCAGCGTGTCGGCATCGTCGTCGGCCGCGTCGGTGTCGGCCGGCACCAGCACGATGGCCTGTTCGGCGCCGGTCAACACGCGCGCGCGTTCGGCGATCAGTTGCAGGGGGCGGTGGTGCGGTTCGGAACGTGACAACAGCGCGGTGGTGATCTCGCGGCTGGCCTCCATCCACTTCACCGATGTCCGTTCGCGTTCGAAGACCTGCGCATTGTCGATGGCGACGGCGGCCGCGAACGCCAACGCGCGGGCGGCAACCTCGTCGGACTCGGAGAACACCCGCTTCGGATCGGTGTGGGTGAGATACAGGTTGCCGAACACGGTGTCGCGGATGGTGATCGGAACCGCGAGGAAGGCACGCATTCTCGGATGGTGCTCGGGAAAACCGACGGCGGCGCGGTGCGTCGTCAGATCGTCCATCCGCAGCGCGGGCGTGTCCAGCAGTGACAAGCTCAACAGACCCCTGCCGACCGGCAGGTGCCCGATGCGCGAAACCGTCTCGGCGTCCATGCCCTCGTGGACAAACGACTTCAAGTTGCCGTCGCGATCGCGGATAGCCAGCGCGCCGTATTGTGCGGAGGTCAAATCCCTTGCCGCACTGAGGGTCCGATGCAGAGTGGCGTCGCGATCGAGGCCCGCGCCGATCTCGACGATGACCCGAAGCAATCGCTCCATCTGATCGCGCGCGTCCAGCAACTCGTCGAGCTGGGCGTGCATCTTGGTGACCAGCCCGCGCTGCCCGAATTCCGTGGACCCCGAGCCGTTTTCGCCGCCGGTCACCCCGACCAGTCCGGCGCTGTCGATGATGGGCCGGCCCGCTGATTCAGTTTCGAAGCGAACACCGCGGCCTGGGTGCGGCGCTCCATGCCGAGTTTGGCCAACAACCGCGAGACGTAGTTCTTCACCGTCTTCTCCGCGAGGAACATCCGCGCGGCGATCTGCCGGTTGGTCAATCCCTCGCTGAGCAGTCCGAGCAGCGTTCGCTCCTGCTCGGTCAGCCCGGACAGCGGGTCGTCGCGCGCGGTGGTGCCCCGCAGCTTTGCCATCAGCGCCGCGGCCGCCCGGTTGTCCAGCAGCGATTTACCGGCGCCCACCTCTTTGATCGCGTGGGCCAGCTCCATGCCCTTGATGTCTTTGACGACGAACCCGCTGGCGCCGGCCAGGATCGCCTCGAGCATCGCCTCGTCGGAGGTGAACGACGTCAACATCAGGCAGCGTAGGTCGGGATGATCCGACACCAGGTCGCGACACAGTTCGATGCCGTTGCCATCGGGCAGACGAACGTCGAGGACGGCGACGTCGGGCGACAGCGCCGGTATCCGCGCTTTCGCCTCCGCCACCGTGCCCGCCTCGCCGACGATCTGGAGATCGGGGTCGGAAGCGAGCAGATCGGAAAGACCGCGGCGGACGACTTCGTGGTCGTCGACCAGGAACACCTTGACCATGGCGGGCCCTTTCCTGCCGGTCTATCCATCGCGGCAGACCAACCCAATATCTCATATTCTCGGCGGATGACGTCGAGAAGAAACTGGTTCAACGACTTTGGACCCTGCGGGTGAGGACGTTCGGTCGATGTCGCTTCAATAGCGTTGCGGCCGTAGCCCATTGCGGGACGGGTCGATCCCCCGCAGGGGCAGGTCCGATGACCGCTTAGGCCTGCGATCAATCGGCCCACTCGACGAAGTCGCGCAGGTCACGTCGCGGGGTCGCCGGCAACGGGTCGGCGTTGATCGGCGCCCAACCCACCCGAAGCAGCATCTGCGCGTAGTTGCTGTCGCCGAAGATGCCGGAGCGCACCGCTGCGCGGGTCTCGGCCGTCTCCAGTGGTTCAGTGACCGGGCAACTGGCCAGTCCCGTCGACGTCGCGGTGAGCAGCACGAGGCTGGTGGCCTCACCGGCGCGGAGTTGCGCCAGCCGGTCGTCGTGGCGGGTGCCCAACGCGAGAACCACGGCGTTGTCGTCGGCCGCGGACGAATCCGGCGCCATCGGCAGTGTGGCACCGGCGAATAGCCGACTCGGTATCTTGGCGTCCGGATCCGATATCGGCGTATTTCGGGCGGGAACGCCCGCAACCGAGAAGTAGCGCCCACTCCACGTCGTGAGCTCGGCGAGATAGTCGTTGGTCAGGTGATCGCGGACGGATTCGGCGACGATGTCGTGCAGCCTGTCGATGTCTTCCACTTGGCACAGCGTGACACCGGTGCGGGCGGCCCGCGCGGCCATGAGCGCGATATCGCCCATCGGCACCGCCCAGGAGCTGTAGTGGCGTCGATCGGTTCGCCGCCGGGGGATGGCCGCGGCGAGCGCGATGTCGACGAAATCGGCCGACTGAGGCCAAAGCTCGATGGTGGCAAGGTGATCGGGGTCGTCGGCGTTCGGCAGCCGGCTCACCCGGGAGCGCCATCCCACCGCCGCGAACGCCGCAACGCAGTGATGCAGCGCCGTCCCGCAACTCAGGATCAGGTCGCGACCATCGGGATCGGTGTTGGGGAGTCGACGGTCGGGGTCGGCGTACAGCTGCAGGCTTGCCGCCTCGACGCGCCACCGCCATGGCTGGGTGTTGTGCACCGACGGGGCGCGCGATGCCAAAGTCAGGGCCGTCCGGATCGTGCCGGCGTCCGGAAAGCGGATGCTCATCCTCGCTCTCCCTCTCTCCTAGCGCCTGTTCGTATCACCGTCACGCATCATCGGCGACGCCACGAGGGCACGACGGCTCTAAATCAAAGGACTTTCGGCCAATCTTCGTGGCCGGTCCACCGCGGCGCCGTCCGCCCTTATGCTGGCCACGATGGCGAATCACGGCCCCGATCCCACCACGCCGCTGTGGCGCGCGGCGCAAGTGTTCCGGTTGCTGAGCTGCGTCTATGCCACCGGATTTCAGATCGCGGTCAACCCGGATCTGATTCGGCCCGCGCTGGGTTGGGTGCTGTTCGCGGCCCTGATCGGTTGGAGCGCGGCGTGCGCGTTCGCCTACCTGCGGGGGTTCGGCCGCAAACCGACGTGGGTGCTCGCCGAGCTCGTGGTCGTCGTCTTGCTGATGTGGTCGAACAACTTCGTTGCGAGCCCGCACTGGGCGGCCGAGAACCAAACCTGGCCGACGACGTTATGGGCGAGCAATCCCACGATCTCGGCCGCCATCCAATTCGGTCCCGCGGGCGGAATGCTGACGGGACTGGCGGTGATGGCCACCAACTTCGCCGTCAAGAACTACCTCGCGCTCAACCTCGGGCACAACGCCACGATCATCATCGAGCTGGCGATCGGCATGGCGATCGGGATGGCCGCGCAAACCGCGCGCCGCGCCCACGCCGAGCTACAACGAGCGGCCGAGTTGACGGCGGCGGTGCAGGAACGCGACCGGCTGTCGCGGCAGGTACACGACGGAGCCATCCAGGTGCTGGCGCTGGTCGCCAAGAAAGGGCATGAGATCGGCGGCGCCACAGCAGAACTCGCCGACCTGGCGAGCGAGCAAGAACGCGCGCTGCGGCGCTGGCTGGCGTGCACGGACATCGGCCAGGAAACAGACGGCGCCACCGTCGACCTGCGCACGCTGCTCCAATGCCGGGAATCCGATCGGGTGTCGTTCAGCCTGCCCGGCACCCCGGTGCCGTTAGCACGTTGGGCGGCAACTGAACTCGACGCAGCGGTGGGCAATGCGCTGGACAACGTGGTCACCCACGCCGGTCCGGATGCGCACGCGTTCGTACTCTTGGAGGACCTCGGCGATTCAGTTCTGGTCAGTGTCCGCGACGATGGAGTGGGAATCACCCCGGGCCGGCTCGAGGAAGCGAAGCGCCAGGGACGGCTCGGCATCTCCCAATCGATCGTGGGACGGTTGACGTCGTTGGGCGGCAGCGCCGAATTGCGCAGCGAGCCCGGAGAAGGCGCCGAGTGGGAGTTGTGCGTGCCGCGCGGGGAGGGACGCCATGGCGGATGACGGGACGCCGACGACGGTGATGGTGGTCGACGACCATCCGATCTGGCGTGACGCGGTCGCTCGTGACCTGGCCGAGCACGGCTTCACCGTGGTCGCCACCGCCGACGGGGTGGCGGCCGCACAGCGGCGGGCGGCCGCGGTCCAGCCCGACGTGGTGGTGATGGACATGCAGTTGACCGACGGCGACGGCGCGCAGGCGACCGCCGCGGTGCTCGCGGTCTCGACCTCATCGCGGGTGCTGGTGTTGTCGGCCTCCGACGAACGCGAGGACGTGCTGGAGGCGGTCAAGGCCGGCGCGACGGGATACCTGGTCAAGAGTGCCTCGAAAGCCGAACTGGCGCAGGCGGTCACGGCCACGGCGGCGGGGCGGGCCGTGTTCACCCCGAGCCTGGCCGGGCTGGTGCTGGGCGAATATCGGCGCATCGCGCAGAGCAAGGACGACGGCCCCGCGCGCCCCAGCCTCACCGACCGTGAGACCGAGGTGTTGCGTTATGTCGCAAAAGGGCTGTCCGCCAAGCAGATCGCCAACAAGCTTTCGCTGAGCCATCGCACTGTGGAGAACCATGTGCAGGCGACATTCCGCAAGCTTCAGGTCGCCAATCGCGTGGAGCTGGCTCGCTACGCTATCGAGCACGGCCTGGACGAAGAGCCGTGACCCGCCACGATCCGGGCGGTCACCAGCGCGGTCACCACCACGGCCATGCACACCAGCCCGTCGTCCTTGAGTCCCCACCTGATCGCGGCGAGCAAGGCCACGCCGGCCACGCATAGCAGGGCACCGATGGCGCGACCCTGCCCACGTGACGTCACCGCGGGTGCGCCGTCCCAACCGGACAGCGGGTTGTTCTCCAGCGGCCGCAGCGCGACGAACAGCACCGCCACCGCGACGACGACGATGAGCACTTGCGCGAGGCTGACGGCGAGGAAGTCCTGCTCGCCCAGAAAGCGCGGGCAGCCAAGGTAATCGAAGGCCAGGTGCACGCCCAGCAGCACCGGCATGTGCCACAGGTACAGGGTCATCGCGCCGGAGTTACCGATGGCGGTCCACCACCACACCCGCGGACGCTGCGCCCAGCGCGCGATCGTCGGTGCGGCCGCGATTGCCAACGCGCTCAGGATGATTGCATGCCCCGCCAGCAGCAGCGACGGCGGGCTGGTGTTGGACAGCTGGTGGTCACCGGTGCCCACCATGCTGATCTGATACGGCCCCCAGTGCACCAGGGCGACGTCCACGGCGAAGAAGGCGGCGGCGACGGCCAGCGCGGCGCGGCCACCGAGTAGCCCGCGGCGGTAGGCCACGCCGAACATGGCGGGAATGAGCCAGACGGCCAGGTTGAGGTAACCCAGCGGCATCATCGCCGGCCAGTGCAGCCGGATCGTGTCGATCAGCGCGATCGCGCCATAGACCGTCGCCACACCGGCAACCAGGCGCCCGGCCGTGGTGATGCGGTACAGCACGGGCATGGCCGCCAGCACCAGGACGTAGGCTCCCAGGAACCAGAGCAGCTGCGTGCTGACGCCGGCGATCGGCTCGTAGATGTGTTGCGGCAGTGCCCGATACAGCACCGTCAGCGCGACGGCCCAGAACGCAAGATAGTAGAACACCGGACGGAACAGCCTGGTGCAGCGTTTCATCAGCCAGCCGCCCCAGTTGGTGCCGGGAGCCCAGGTAGACACGCAGGCCGCCGCTCCGGCGAAGAAGAACAGCGGCATGATCTGCAGCAACCACGTCATCGCCTGGAACAGCACCGAGCTGGTGAGCAGGTTGTCCCAGATCAATACGTGGTTTTCGATAATGCTGGCCGCCATCACGGTATGGCCGAGCACCACGCCGACCAGCGATGTGATGCGGATGACGTCGAGGACGCGATCGCGATCGGCCGGCGTGCTCGCGGCCACCTCGGCGACGCCGGGAAACTTCACAAGAGTTGTCATGGGAGCGGATCTGCCCTTCTGCGGATGCGTTGTGGTGGAAAAGCGATGAGAGAAGCCTCGCCGAGGATGCGCGCGCGAGCCTGCGCACTTCTACGCGTCGAGGCTGAGTAGTACTACTCAGTTCGCGGCGTTGAGCGGGTCGTAGTCGGCGAGCAGCTTTTCGATGCGGGCCTCGTCGAGGCGTACCCGCACGGTCGCGGCCTCCTGCTGGTCGCGGATGACCTTGGCCAGGGTGAACGCGCTGGACACCAGGAATAGGAAGGTGATGCCGAGAAACAATCGTGGCCAAGGATCAAGCGGAAGGAAGTAGATTCCGCCGAGCGCGGCCACGAAGCTGATCGCGAACGCGACAGCGGCCTGAACGAAGAAGGCGGCGGTGGTTTTCGACATGCTGCTGGGAACGGTCATGCCAATGACTCTGCGGCAGTGGACCGTTCGCGGGCATCCGTAAGACTACTCAGATTTCAACGGTGTATCGCGGCGCCACGGCAGTACCGCCGCCGCAGCGGCCGCGGCGCCCACGCCGATCGCGGCGGCGACCACCGTCGCCACCCGGACGCCGGCGAACTCGGAATCCACGAGCGGCTTGACCACCGCCACCACGGCAAGCGCCGGCATCACCAGCCGCACCCACCAGGCCACCACGCTGTCGCCGGGGATCCGCGAATTAGCCTCTGTAACAAACACATACAGCACCATCAGCAGCAGGGGCACCGCGCCGAAGATAGCCGGCCCGATCCAGCCAGCGCGTTGCGCCGAGACCACGACGGCAACCACCGCGACGAGCCCCACCACCGAAAGTCGCAGACCGGCGTTCGGTGACGCCCCGCGCATCACCGCCAGACCCGAGGCGGCGCGCACCGCGGCCCAGCCGGACACCAGCGCGGCGGCCACAGCCAACGCGGTGCCGGCCACCGCCATCCACCGCCGGCCGTCGTCGGCGTAGAACTCGGGCACGGCCTCGGCCAGCATCTTGGCGCTCCATCGCCACGGCCCCGCCACGCCACGGTGATCACCGACCCACAACACCACCGCGGCCGCGACCACCAGCGCGACGGCCAGCGACATGGATCGCCCCGGCCTGGCGACGCGCGTGATGCGGAGGGTGAGCAGTTCGACGCCCACCATGCCCAGGCCGAAGCCGACGAGCTGGCCGGACAGCGGGCGCGGTGATGCGGCCGTCCCGATGACGACGGGGTCGGTGCTCAGCGCGACGAGGGCGATCACCGCCGCCGCGAGGCAGACGTAGAGGAGCAGGCCCGCGACCACGAGCGGCATCGCCAGCGACGCCACGACACGAGTCGATGTCCAACAGGCCGCGGCCCCGATGACGAGAGCCGCAGCCGCGGCGGCGACCGGGAGCCACGACACGATCGCGGCGGGATCGTCACCGGGCGAAAGCACCTGCAGCGCTTGCAATCCGAGCGTCGCAGCGAACTTCCCTGCCAGCACCAGGTAGGCGAGCAGCTGAACGATGCCCGCGGCCGCCCCCGCTCGCGGCCCCAGCGTGGCGCCGATCAACTCGGCGGTGCTGCGCGCTTCCGGAGCATGGCCACGCAACCGCGCTAGAGCGTAGATCACCGGAATCGCCACCGCCGCCCCGAGCAGCGCGCCCAGCCCGTACCAGGCCGCGGGCGCGATCACCGCCATGCTCAGCGCGGCGGCCCGCCACGTCCCCACCGTCGGGTCCCCCAAGCCGGTTTCCGGCTGCAGCGACAGGAGCGATTTCTTCGGCATTGCCTAAGCATGACCCAACGGAGCACTTAATGGTTCCCGCAATGCGGCGCGGTTTCGATAGTTTTGTAGGCCCAGCGGCAGTGAGGACTTGACGATGTCAGACACGGTGAAGGTGTCCGTCGACCGCGGCTCGGTCGCCATGGGCGACGATGTTGACTCGCACCGCGAGTTCTGGGTTTTCCCCGCCTCGGCCACGATCGATGACTTGTTGGTCGAAATCTCTTCGCACTTCTTACCGGGAATTGCCGGACCGGCCGGGTGGCGCGTGTATCTCGGGACTCGCGGCGACGAACAACAGCAAGTCGGCCTCATCTACACCCGCGATGACCTCAAACAGCAGGATCAGATCTGCAGGTTATACCCCGGCGAGAGAACGCTGGGCGAGCTGGCCCGTTGGACGGGATTGCCGGAGTTGGAGGTATACGTGTCGTACCTGACCCATGACCAGGCCCGGCCAATGGCACTGGACGAGCTGACGGGCGGCCCCACTTGCACAGGCAGCCGACCGGTCAAGCTGGAATCCGAAGCGGCGGCCAATGCCAAGCGTGACTGGGTGATGATGCGCGAACTGGACCGACGCGCCTCGGGGGTCGCCGATGCGCGGCGCCAGTGGGTTCGGGCCAATCTGCTAGCGGCGCCGCCGCCGTGGATCGACGTCTTCATCGCCCGCAATTTCCACTACCTGACCGAGCTGCACTGTCCCGCCAGCATGACGCTGGCGGCAGAAATGCTGGGGATCAACGAATCCAGTGGAGAGCAGTTGGCGGCGCGGGCCAACGTCGACGTGCGCGCCGATGTCGTGATCCTGGCGATGGTGCTGGCCGCTTTCGAGTGGGGAGCCCAACGCGACACGTGGCGCGTCGGCGAAAGACCTTATTACAAGGCCTATCTGGAGATGCTGGCTCATTGCGGCTATCGGCTCTCTCCGATAGAACACGTTATGGCCGGCCACATCAGCATCGAGGAATTCAAACTTTCGGCGACCGACACCGCCCGGCTCGACCGCATTCGGCAACTTCGAGACCAGCAATACCAGCTCCGGATGAACCGGTACTACACAAAAACGCTCAGCGAGGAGCAATACCGGGCCGCCATCGAATCCGTCCACGCCGAGCTGTCTGATCTGGGGGAGCTTCCCGGACCGATGTAGGTCCTCGAAACCTACTGTATTCGAAGAGAATTGCCCTGCGTTACCGCCCGTTAGCTGGCGCATCGAGCGCTCAGGCGTCGATCACCACGCGCCCGGATTTCGCGCGGGAAACGCACACCAGCATCTCGTCATCACCCTCGACGGTGCGCCCGCGGCGATCGACCTGTCCCCCAAGCACTTTGACCTTGCAGGTTCCGCAGAACCCCTGCTGGCAGGAGTATGCGGTGGTCGAATCGCGGTCGAGCATGACGTCCAGCGCCGACCGGTTCGCCGGCACGCTGAGCACTCGCCGCGAGCGGGCCAGTTCCAACTCGAAGGGAACACCATCGACCACCGGCGGCGGGCCGAAACGTTCGTAGTGCAGCGGCGCGTCCGCGTGGTCGTTGCGCGCGATGCGCACCGATTCCAGCATGGCGGTGGGGCCACACACGTACACCGCCGTCCCCGGCCCCGCGTAGGCAAGCAAGTCGGACGCGGTGGGCAATCGGCCGCGCTCGTCATCGGCCCACACGGTGACCCGGTCCGGGTCCACCGACACCACCTCGTTCAGCAGCGGCATGTAATCTCGGCTGCGACCGGCATAGACGGCGCGCCAATCGATTCCGCGCTGCTGGGCGGTGCGGATCATCGGCAGAATCGGTGTCACCCCGATGCCACCGATCACGAACAACACCTCACGCTCGTCGGTGACGAGATAGAACGCGTTGCGGGGCCCTTCGAACTCGAGTTTGTCGCCGGCCTTGAACGCATCGTGCATTTCGATCGAACCACCGCCACCCTCGGCGATGCGGCGCACCGCGATGCGATAGTCAGTGCGCCGGCCGGGCGAACCGCACAGCGAGTACTGCCGGCGCCGGCCCGATGGCAGCCGAACGTCGATGTGGGCGCCGGGTGTCCAGGACGGCAACAACCCACCGTCGGGGTCGACCAGCGTCAGCGCGACCACGTCGGGCGTCACTAGTTCGCGCTTGGCAACCACCGCGGTGGTGGTGCGCCGCACGGACTGAACCCGCGCGGATGTCCACCGCGACGCCGACGCTAGGCCGCCGAACAGCGAACCGACGCCGTACAACGCGGTGTACATGCGGTCACGCTTGCGACGGCCGTACAGGTCGGCCGGGACGCTGTCCCAAATAGTCTGCGCCACAATCATCCTCACATCTAGCCGATGCCGCGACGGTCGCCGGAGGAGGCGATCAGGTCGACCCACTCACCGGTCAGCCGGGCGATGACGTCGGGGTAGGCGGTGACCACCCAATGCCCGCCCTCGATCGGCACAACCCTGCCGCCCTCCGGGATGGAGCCGGTAAACCGTTGCAGGGCGGGCGACACGAAATAATCCTGGCGTGCGACCAGCACCTGCACCGGAACGGTGGTCCGCGGCAACTGCGCCGGGGGCGCCAGCATCGGTGCGGGCATGTTCGCGCGATACAGGTTGAGCCCGTTCAGGTAGTCATCGACCGAGCGGTAATTCGCACCACGTCCGCCGCGGCTACGAGCGCTCGATCCGCCGATACGCTCAACGGCCTCAAAGACTTTCACCGTCGCCCGGGCCCGGATCGCCAGCTCCGGCACGCCCGGGCACAGGAAAAACCAGATGTATGACGAGGCCAGGACCTGTTTGACCACGTCGAGAAGCGCGCGCGGCGTGCGGGCCGACCGCAAGAACTTGCCCGCGTAGTTCAGGTGCGGGCCGGAGACGGAGGTGAACGAGGCGATCTTGCCCATCACGGCGTCGTCGGTGACCGCCGCCCAGGCCTGGATCGATCCCCAGTCGTGGGCCAGCAGGTGCACCTCGTCCACGCCGAGGCGCTCGATCACCGCGCCGACGTCGGCGACCAGCTGTGGCAGCCGGTATCCCGAACGGCCTGGCGGCGTTGAGGATTGGCCGGCACCGCGGACGTCGTACGCCACGACGTTGAATCGGCGACCCAATGTCGTCGCCACGCCGTCCCATACGTGGTGGTTGTCCGGATAGCCGTGGATGGCCAGGATCGTCGGGCGCCCCGGGTCGATGTCGGTGTAGGCATGCACCGCCAGTCGCACGCCGTCGGAGGCGGTGACGGTAGTTGACACCAATTCGTTCGTCATCGTCAGTGCGACGCGCGGGCAGCGGGCGAGCGGGCCAGGTAGTCGACCGCGCGCCCGACCCCGCCCAGCTGGGAAGGATGGAAACTCGGCGTGTAATAGGCGCCGATGACCCGGAGGAATTGGAACGGGCCGGGCACCAAACCCCGGCGCGCGGCGCGGAAGTAGTCCCGCCAGCGCGGCTTGGTGCCGGGGGGCAGGTAGGGGTCGACCGAGTACATGAATCGCACGCCGCGGACGAACAACCACAGCAGCGCCGGGGTGATCAGCAGCTGGGTGCGCACCTGCCGCCAATACCCGGCGCGCAGGTGCTTCATGGTGTCGAAGGCAACCGCTTTGTGCTCGACTTCCTCGGCGCCGTGCCAACGCAACATGTCCAGCATCACCGGGTCGGTGCCCATGGCGTCGTGCTGCGGGGTGTCGAGAATCCACTCGCCCAGAATGGCGGTGTAGTGCTCGAGTGCGGCCACCATCGACACCCGCTCGAGCAACCAGCTCTGCCGCCGGCGCGGGCTCCACCGCGGCCGGTCGCCGATGAGTTGGGTGAAAAGCCAACGCATTTGGTCGGTGAACGGGGTCACGTCGATGCCTTTGACCGCGAAGTGCCCGAGCACCCCCGCGTGCGCCTGGGAATGCATCGCCTCCTGGCTGATGAATCCCTGCACATCGCGGCGCAGCTGATCGTCTTTGATCAGCGGCAGGGTGTCCTTGAAAGCGGCGACGATGAACTCCTCACCCGCCGGCAACAACAGGTGCAGCACGTTGCAGAAGTGCGTGGTGAAGGGCTCGTTGGGCACGTAGTAGAACGGCAGCGTCGACCAGTCGAAGTCGACGTCGCGCGCCTGCAGGACGATTCGCTCGTGGTCGAGCGAAGCGTCGTGCGGGCCGGTTGCCTTGTCATCGACGGTGAACATCGTCGCCATCCCTTTCCGTCAGATCGTAAAGCTAGGCGCTGCGCTGCGCCTCGTCCTCCACCTCAGTGATCAAACGCTCGCTGCGCAAGAACCGGACCAGATGATCGACCGTCTCGGTCAGGGCCGGCTCGCGCAGGCGGACCTTGGCCAGCCCGCGTCGGTGGCGGTACTGGGTGTTGTCGTAGCGCTTGTCCCGCATCGCCGCGATCTTGTCCGCCGACCGGGTGAGGAAATCGACCAGCGGGTACATCTGATCGTTCGGCGTGCAGCGGCGGTTCAGCTGCTCGGTGAACGACGGGATGTCGTGGTAGTCAAAGCGATACCCGTACCGCTCGGACAAGATCCGGGTGACGTCGGTGAGGTTGTAGTAGTCGTCGGCGGTCATGTTGAAGACGCTGCCCGACTCGTCCGGCAGGCCCATCAGCGTGACGATGTGATCCGCGATCAGGTCCGCCGGCAGCAGGCTGATCTGGTTGAGCGCGTTGACGGCGACGCCGTGCTCGATCATGAACGCCGTCAAGCGCACCAGGATGTCGTCCTGGCTGCCGAAGCCCGCGCGGGTCGGCGAGATCAGCGACGGCCGGTAGATGCGGACGTCGAGTCCCTTGCGCTGCGCGGCCAGCGCCAGCTGCTCGCCGACCCATTTGGTCTGCGAGTAGCCGAAGTCCAGGCCGGCCATCTTTTCGTTGGCGTCCCACTCCCCGACCACCGGCTCGGTGCTCCAGCCGTAGATGAACGTGCTGGAGACGAGATGGAAAGCCTTGCGGTGGTTGGTCATCGCCAGCCGCAACAGCTCGCGGGTGCCCTCGACGTTGGCCGGCCGCAGGGCGTCATAGGTGCGCACGTAGTTGACCAGGGCGCCGTTGTGCACGACGGCATCGACGTCTTGCGCCAGCTGTTGGAAGGCCGCCTCCCCGATGCCCAGCGCGGGCTCGGCGAGATCGCCGCAGACGACGCGGACCCGCGCGCGAACGTCGGCTTCCAGCGCCGGCGTCCATAGCTGGGCGCGGCGCAGCGACGCCACGATGCGGTCCAGGCCGTGCGCGGCGTCCGTGGCACGCACCAGCGCATGCACCGTAAAGGAGGTTTGCGCCAGCAGGCTGCTCACCAGGAACGGCCCGAGGAATCCGGTCGCGCCGGTGAGCAGCAGATCCGTGGGCTCGCCCGGCCGCGCGGGTGCCAATTCCGGCAGCGGCAGTGCCGCGTCGGCCCGCATCTGCGCGGCCTCGTAGGCCTCGTACTCGGCGGAGATCTGATCCAGCGCGCGGCGCAGCGCCTCGAGCGGCTGCCCGGTCCCCTCACCGAATTGGCGGACCAGCCCGAAGAATTCGGACACCGTCAGCCGCTGCAACAGGCGGGTGTTGACCTCTTCGGCCAACTCCCCGGCGCCGTTCTCCTCCAGCAAGGCCTGCAGGTCGGTGCGGAGTTCGGCCAACGCCAGCGAGTCGATGCCGAGATCGGCGAACGAGCAGTCCTCGTCGCCGCTCAGGTCGTAGCTCTCGATGAGATTGCGGAAGCGCTCCAGCGGACCCGCGCCGTCAGCCAGGCCATCGTGAGTTCGGTTGGCCGACTGGTTGATCCAGCTCGCGAAGGTGGGCAGCTTGCCGTCCAGCCACAGCTGGCGTGTCGACGAGCGCCGGATCTTGCCCGAAGTGGTCTTCGGAATGCTGCGCGGCGGTGCGAAAACGATTGTGTGCGGATCGATGTGGCAGTGCCGCCGGATCGCGCGGGCCAGGGCCTTGGCGTCCGGAAGGCTGTGCTCGTCGCGCGCCTCGGCGACGACGATCAGCGCCTCGGACTCATCGTGCTCGACCGAGAAGGCGGCGACGCAACCCTTGCGGATCTGCGCGGCGGTGCGCTCGACGACGGCTTCGATGTCGGAGGGGTAGCAGTTGACGCCGCGGACGATGATCAGATCCTTGCTGCGGCCGCAGACGAACAACTCGCCCTCGTAGACGAAGCCGAGATCTCCGGTCCGCAGGTAGGTGCGTCCGTCATCACCGGCGACGCGCGCGCCGAAAATCTCCGCGGTGAGCTCCGGCCGGTTCCAGTAGCCGGCACCCTTGGAGCGTCCGGCCAGCCATACCTCGCCGACGCGGCCGTCGGGCAACGCCTGCCGGGATTCGGGATCGACGATGCGAACCACGGCATCCTCGATGGGCTTGCCGCAGCTGACCAAGGTGACCTGGTTGCTGTTCTCGGGCAGCGCCTTTTCGACGCGGGCGACGTTGCGCTCCAGTCCACGCTTGTTCACCGCGATGGTCTGGCGCCCGCGGATCGACACGGTCAGTGTGAATTCGGCCATGCCGTAGGCGCCGGTGAGCGCCTCGGGCCGCAGGCCATACTCGGCGAATCGCTGCCGGAAGCGAGCGAAGGTGTTGGCGCGCAGCGGTTCTGCGCCCACCACGATGCATTCGAGGCTGCTGAGGTCCACGCCGGTCAACTCGGCGGCGGGCAGCTTGTCCTCGCGCAGGCAGTATTCGAGCGCGAAGTTGGGGCCCGGCGTGTGCGTGGCGCGCACGTCGCTGATCAGCCGAAGCCAGGATGCCGGCCGGGCGAGGAAGTCCAGGGGCGACATCGCATGCGTGCTTCCGCCCAACAGCACGACGAACATGTAGGCCGAGATCAGCCCCATGTCGTGGTGTTGCGGCAGCCACGAGGCCACCACCACGTCGCCGCCGCTGAAGGCGAAACCGTTGGCGATGATGTTGGCGTGGGTGACGATCACACCCTTGGGATCGCTCGTCGAGCCCGAGGTGTACTGCAGGAAGAGCACCTCGCCGGGCGTGTCCGCGACGGGCGCGCCGCCGAAGTCCTGGGCGCCGTCGGTGGCGAACCAGGGCAGCTCGGGCAGGCCGGCGCCGGATTCGTCCGCCCAGAGTTGCTGGCCGTGCCGTTGGCCAAGCAGCAGACGGAAGTCATATTCGAACTGCTTCGTCGACAGCACGGCTTTGGCCCCGCAATCGCGGGCGATGAAGCTGAGCTTGGCGAGCCCGGAATCGAAGGACATCGGCAAGGGCGGGCTGACCGGAACGGCGATCACCCCGATGCGGGCGCAGGCATAGAGCGCCGCGACCATTTCGAGTCCGGGCGAGTAGACCAGCAGTGCACGATCGCCCGACTCGAGGCCGGCCTCCTTGGACAGGTAGGCGGCCAGTTCACGGGTGCGTTCGGCGAAGCCCTGGTAGGTGTAGTGCTCGAGTTCCCGGCCATCGGCATCGACGAAGCGAAACAGGGTCTGGTCCGGCTTCTGCGCTTCCCACTTGTGTAGGTAATCGATCAGAGTCTCCATGTCGGAGTGATCCCCCTTCCAGGTTGGCTTGGCCCGAGCACGACTCACGTCGGTAATTATTAATCCAATGTAGCGCTGCCGGCCCGCCCTTAGCAAAGGGTTGAACAGCCTAAATGGTCATCACACATTGCATTCACAGGATTCAGATACCCGTCCGATTTAAATGCACGGATGCTGATCTCCGCGGCTACGGATTTCAGTATCTCAGTCGCTCGCGACCAGGTATTATCCCTGCGCCACGGCCTGAATTACTGAAGTACGTATCTACTAATCCGCGCATTTACTATAAACGGTCAAGCGACCGCCCGAGTCAATTAAGTCTTTTACCATCGTCGCACTCACAGGCCAAATCGCAAATAGAAATCGCAATTATCCGCAGGATAACGCGAGCCCGGAAACCGCGCGTGCGGGTGGGCCGCCAAGGGCGATTGGATGCCGGCCGCAGCCGGCTACGCGGGCCTGGCGATGCGGATCCGCGGTCCCGCGCGCGCCACCAGTTTCACGATGCCGAGGAAACGCTCACCGTCGATGATGGGCGACAGGGGTTCGTCCTCGGCTTCGATCGTCATCTCCTTGCCGTTGACGTCGCGCAGCCCGTTGCCGCGCAGCATGCCGTTGGTCAGTGCCGTCGGAAGCTGCGCCACGATCAGGGATGGCCGGAGGTTTCCGGCCTGGAAATGCAGCGCACCGGGCTCGGACGCCTTGGGGAACAACCGAAGCGGCCCACCGATGCGAAGGTCGATCGCGCCGGCGTGCAACAAGCTGTGCGTGCGCGACGGAACCTCATCGCCGTCGATCACCACCCGCGCCCGCGTCGGTGTGAACAGGATGGAGGCGTAGTTGGGCGTCTTCACCCGGCTCGGGGCGACCTTCGAGGTGAGGTAATCGCCGAAGCTGCGAGCGATCACCCGGGCGACCGCCAGCCGACCGTGATCGGGTGAGTCGTAATACCGGTCGTAGAAACGGTTCCCGACGCCCCCGGCGGCCAGCCCGAAGCAGAGCCGGTGAAACGCTGCGCCGTCGTCGGTTTCGCCGTCGAGCACCAGTGTGTCCAGGATCTCGTCGGGTGGAGGTTGATCCGTCTCGGCGGCGGACACCAGCGCACGGATGATCTTTTCGGGCCGTCCGCGCACCCGGGCCTTGCGCGCGACGGCGTTGACGCTGCCGCCGTTGGTCGGGACGAACGAAGGCCAGCGCTGCGGATCATCGATGCAGCGCTCGATCTCGTTGATCAACCAGTGCAGCGCACCGTCGCCGCCGTCGCCGACGAGGTGGGTCACCCGCGGCGCGAGTTGCTGGATGGCGCCGTGCAGCTCCTCGATCGAGTTGGTCTCGTGCACCTCGCCGTGCGAACCGACGATGCGACGCAGTCCGGCGATGCGGTCGCGAGAGGCGGCGCGATTCTTCCGCGCTTTCGGATTGACGATGACGCCTAGATACATCCGGCGAACCCCCATGCGCGCCCGAAAAAATGTCGTCCGATCCATCGCTCAGGTGGGATTTCGCTGGGCATCCCAGGCACGATACCCGCGCGTCCGAGTTGCCCCGCAACGCTGCCGCACGCCTCCGCCAGTCCCCGCGGCCCGGCAGCCGCCGTCGCAATTACGAAGTTAGGGTGTTTGCCATGCCGAATTGGACCGCAGCGGAGCTGCCCTCGTTCGCCGGGCGGAGCATCGTCATCACCGGCGCCAACGCGGGGCTGGGCGAGATCACCGCGCGCGAGTTGGTACGGGTCGGTGGCCGGGTCACCCTGGCCGTCCGCAATACCGACAAGGGCCATGCCGCCGCCGCGCGCATGACCGCTTCAGCGCCCGGCACCGGGGCGGGGACGGCCGAGGTGCGTCAGCTCGACCTGCAAGACCTGTCGTCGGTGCGGCGCTTCGCCGAGGGCATCGACACGGTGGACGTATTGATCAACAACGCCGGCATCATGGCCACCAAACATGCGGTCACCGTCGACGGCTTCGAGGGCCAGATCGGCACCAACCACCTCGGCCATTTCGCGTTGACGAACCTGCTGTTGCCTAAGCTGACCGATCGCGTGGTGACGGTGTCCTCGCTGATGCACCACTTCGGCTACATCAGCCTCAAAGACCTGAACTTCCAGTCCCGGCCGTATTCGGCCTGGCTGGCCTACAGCCAGTCGAAGCTGGCCAACCTGTTGTTCACCAAGGAACTGCAGCGGCGGTTGGACGGCGCCCGCACATCGGTGCGCGCGCTGGCGGCCCACCCCGGCTGGTCGCACACGAACCTGCAAGGCAATTCGGGCCGCAAGCTGGGCGACGCGGCGGTCCTGGCGGTCGACCGGATCGTCTCCACCGACGCCGAGTTCGGCGCCCGCCAGACGCTGTATGCGGCCTCGCAGGATTTGCCGGGCGACACCTTCGTCGGCCCGCGGTTCGGACTGTACGGCCGCACCCAGCCGACATGGCGCAACTGGCCGGCAAAGCGCGCCGGCACTGCCACCGCCCTCTGGGAACTGTCCGAGCGGCTCACCGAAACGAAATTCCCGCTCTGAGCGGTCCCGGCATTCAACCCGCTCACCCGGACAACCCCGTCCGCGCACCGGGCACGCGGGGCGCGGCTAGATTAGTTGGGTAACTCAACCGCACGCAGCGAGGAGGTAATGCCATGTCGGACGCGAATCTGGCGGCCCTTCTCGCCCTGTGCGCCGCGCTGGCGTCCGCGATCGGCAACGTGGTTCGGCAGCGCTCCGCGCAGGAAGTGACCGACAAACGGGTGGGCCACCTGACCCTGTTCGGCATGCTGCTGCGCGACAAGCGTTGGTGGCTGGGCGGTTTGGGCGATATCGGCAGTTACGTGCTGCTGGCCGCCGCATTGGACAAGGGCTCCGTGCTGCTGGTGATGTCGTTACAGGTGACGGCGTTGCTGTTCGCCCTGCCGATCTATTCGCGGATGACCGGTAACCGCATCACCGGCCGGGAATGGAGCTGGGCGCTGGTCCTGGCGGTGGCGCTGGCGGTGCTGATCTCGGTCGGAGACCCGACCGGCGGCCAGCAGCGGGCACCGCTGCACACGTGGATCGTGGTGGCCGTGGTGATCGTCCCGCTGTTGCTGCTGGGTTTGTTCGGCGCGCGGGTGTGGGCGGATCGCCCGGTTGCGGCTCTGCTGCTGGCGGCGGTGGCCGGCACCTTACTGGCGGTGTTCGCGGTCCTGATGAAGGGCGTCGTCGACATCCTGGAACGCCATCCCGGCCAGGTGTGGCACAGCTTCGAGCTGTACGCGCTGGTGTCCTGCGGGGTGGCCGGGATGATCTATCACCAGTCTGCTTATCGGGCCGGCGCCCTCACCGCGTCGCTGCCGACGATCATCGTGGCGAAGCCCGTGGTGGGTGGGGTGCTCGGCATCGTCGTGCTCAACGAGACCTTGGCAGCCGGCGGCTGGGAATGGTTTGTCATCGCGGTGACGACGGCCGTGGTGATCATCGCGACCGTCGGTCTGGCTCGCGGGGAGGCCGCCTCGATGTCGGCCGGCGCTGGGCGTGACCTGAAATCCAGCGCGCGGTCGAAGGCGGCTTCCCAAGCGTGAGCGGCTGATCTACACACCGAATTGGCTTGCCGGGTAAGTATTCTCACGGCGCCTGACGGGCTGCTATGGGTTGATGGTGTTGTCGCCGACCTGGCGGCCCCAGACGTACTCGATCGCATACGGCGATCCGGTGTCGAGGTGGTTGTAGGGCGCAATGCTGTTGCCGGTGTCCATCACCAACTCCGGTGCCGGCCACAGATCGCGGGTGACTTTCTGCCAGCACCCCGGCGCACCGCCCGGGCCGCCGCGCGCGTTCACCCGCGGCAGGTTCTCGGGATAGACGTAGGGGTTGGGCGCCCCGCCCACCACGCCGACGACGCCGCCCACCATCGACGCGAGGACGGGCAGCGCGGATACCGGGTTGGCGATCAATCCGAGCCCGGAGAGCGCCTCGGTGTTCATGTTCAACGAGTAGCCGTTGAAACCGCCCTCGGCCGCGCCCGTGGCGGGCAGCGCATCGTGTTCATTGCGCATCAAGCAGTAGATT